>JACRHC010000023.1 GCA_016217675.1 Nitrospirota bacterium | reverse complement strand
TTGCCTGCCCCTTCATTGCCAGCACCTTCGTGATCGCTGCGGTCAGCGTCGTCTTGCCGTGGTCTACGTGTCCGATCGTCCCCACGTTGCAATGCGGTTTCGTCCTCTCAAATTTTGCCTTTGCCATTTCGCCTCCTTGCTAATCGAGCAGATGGTTTTCAGAATAGACTGGGCTGAACCTTTCCACTGATTACTGTATAACTGATTACTGCTATTCGCCCTTAACTTTGGCTATGATACCTTCTGCAATGCCTTTCGGCACCTCGTCATAGTTCGCGAACTGCATGGTATAGGTTGCTCTTCCCTGTGTCCGTGAGCGGAGATCTGTCGCGTAGCCGAACATCTCGGAAAGAGGAACCTGCGATTTGATGACTTGCGCCTTACCTCTTTGCTCCATACTCTGTATCTTGCCTCTCCGGGAATTAAGATCACCAATAACGTCTCCCATATAATCTTCCGGAGTAACAACTTCAACATTCATGATAGGCTCAAGGATGATCGGCTTCGCCTTTTTGGCGCATTCCTTGAAGCCCATGGATCCTGCAATCTTGAACGCCATCTCAGAGGAGTCGACCTCGTGATAGGAACCGTCAGTGAGCGTTACCCTGAAGTCAACAAAGGGGTACCCGGCAAGCACACCGCCATCAGCAGCCTCCTTGACGCCCTTTTCAACAGCATTCCAGTATTCACGCGGCACTGTTCCGCCAACGACCTTACTCACAAACTCAAAACCCTTGCCAGGTTCAAGCGGCATAATCTCAAGATAGACATGACCATATTGCCCACGACCGCCGCTCTGTCTGACAAACTTTCCTTCAGCCTTTGCAGCAGCGCGAATCGTTTCCCTATAGGCAACCTGCGGCTTGCCGACATTCGCTCCCACCTTAAACTCACGCGTAAGCCTGTCAACAATAATTTCAAGATGCAGTTCGCCCATGCCCGCAATAAGCGTCTGGCCCGTCTCATCATTAACAGAAACCCTGAACGAAGGATCCTCCTGGGCCAGCTTTGCAAGAGACTGGGACAGCTTTTCCTGATCAGGCTTTGTCTTCGGCTCGATCGCAACAGAGATGACCGGGTCAGGAAACTCCATGGCTTCAAGGATAACCGGCTGTTTTTCATCACAGAGCGTGTCCCCGGTGAGAGTAGACTTAAGGCCAACTGCAGCAGCGATATCGCCGGCAGAAACCTCCTTAATATCTTCTCTCTTGTTCGCGTGCATCTTGAGGAGTCTTCCGACGCGCTCTTTTGTGCCTTTTGTGGAGTTGTAAATGTATGATCCGGCGTTCATAGTCCCTGAATATACCCTGAGAAACGTAAGCTGACCAACAAACGGATCGGTCATAATCTTGAATGCAAAGGCAGAAAAAGGCTCCTTTGCCTCAGGTTTTCTGACCTGCTCTGAATTATCATCAGGCGATGTACCAATCACAGGCGGGATGTCGTAGGGGGAAGGCAAATAGTCGACAATAGCATCAAGAAGGTGCTGAACCCCCTTGTTCTTGAAGGCTGTGCCGCAGATGACCGGAGTAAGTTTCATCTCAATAGCACCCTTTCTCAGGGCTGCACGGATCTCTTCATCAGTGACTTCCTCGCCATTAAGAAACTTTTCCATCACCCCTTCATCAACATCAGAAATAGCCTCGATCATCTTATCTCTATACTCTTTGGCCTGTTCAAGAAATTCGGCAGGTATCTCACCTTCGACATATTTTGCGCCAAGAGCCTCATCATCATAGAAGAAAGCCTTCATGCTTATCAGGTCAATAGGACCCCTGAACTGATCTTCCGCTCCGATGGGTATCTGAATAGGCACAGGGTTTGCACCGAGCCTGTCCACCATACTGTTAATGCACATATAGAAATCTGCACCCATCCTGTCCATCTTGTTCATAAAGGCAATTCTGGGGACATTATACTTGTCTGCCTGGCGCCAGACCGTCTCCGACTGAGGCTCAACACCGGAAACAGAGTCAAATACAGCAACGGCACCGTCGAGGACTCGGAGGGAGCGTTCAACTTCAATCGTAAAATCTACATGCCCCGGGGTATCAATGATATTAATTCTATGATCACGCCATGTACAGGTCGTTGCTGCTGAGGTAATGGTAATGCCGCGCTCCTGCTCCTGGACCATCCAGTCCATGACGGCAGTGCCTTCATGAACCTCACCGATCTTATAGGTTACCCCGGTATAATAGAGTATCCTTTCGGTAGTCGTGGTTTTTCCGGCATCGATGTGTGCCATAATACCGATATTGCGTGTTGTTTCTAAAGGACCGCGTGACAAGATATATCTCCCTTAATCTCTCTACCATCTATAATGCGCAAACGCCTTGTTAGCATCCGCCATTTTATGGGTGTCTTCCTTCTTCTTGATGGAAGCACCGGTATTGTTAAATGCATCAAGCAACTCTCCAGCCAACCTCTCCCGCATGGTCTTCTCTCCACGACCCCGGGAATAATTAATGAGCCATCTGAACGCAAGGGCCATTCTTCTTTGTGGCCTGATCTCGACCGGAACCTGATAGGTAGCGCCACCGACTCTTCTGGCCTTAACCTCAAGCAGCGGCTTCACGTTCTCAAGCGCCGCCTTAAAAACCTTCAGCGGATCGTTTCCCGTCTTTTCCATGATAATATCGAAAGCACCGTAACAGATATTCTCTGCCGTGGCCTTTCTGCCACTTTCCATGATAATGGTAACAAACTTGCTCACGACCTTACTGTTATATTTCGGGTCTGGCAGTATCTCTCTTTTTTCAGCAACTCTTCTTCTCGGCATTTAGATACTCCGTTTATTTAGGCTTCTTGGTTCCGTATTTGGATCTGCTGCGCTTCCTGTCGTTGACACCCTGTGAATCAAGAGTGCCTCTGATGATATGGTACCTGACACCGGGAAGATCCTTCACTCTTCCGCCCCTGATCATCACGATCGAGTGCTCCTGAAGGTTGTGTCCAACACCCGGGATATAGGCTGTCACTTCCATGGCATTGGTCAATCTTACCCTGGCCACCTTTCTCAATGCTGAGTTCGGTTTCTTCGGCGTTGTGGTATAGACCCTGGTGCAGACACCCCTCTTTTGAGGGCATGACTTCAGCGCGGGACATTTCGTTTTCTTTATCAGGGTCTTGCGTCCCTGCCGTACTAACTGTGCTATTGTAGGCACATTTCCTCCAAAAAATAAAAAGTGAACAATCCTCTAAACTCTGGGAAACCTTGCAATATTACCAGAGCAATTAAATAATGTCAAGCTTTTTATGGGCAGTATTTATACTGCGACCTTAAAAGAATCCACCAACGGGAAACAGGAGTATAGCATTATACAAAGAAAAAGTGTATATTTTTTAAAAAATATTTTTCAACCCGTTCATTCATCAACAATTCAGTGCCTGAAAGCCCTCTGTCCCGTAAAGACCATAGTCACTTTCGGGCTTGCTTCATTGCATGCCTCGATCACCTCGAAGTCGCGTTCTGAGCCGCCTGGTTGCACAATAGAGGTTACGCCCTCCTTTATGCCAACATCTATCCCATCTCTGAAGGGGAAGAATGCATCGGATACCATTGTTGCCCCAAGAATGCCTCCTTTTGCCGTCTTTGTTTCGGCATCAATTTCGCCGAGCAATGTAGAGTCCCTTTTCCCCTGTGTTACTTCAAGCTCGAAAGTCTTATATGGTATTCCGTATTTCTTGAAGCAAAGAGCATCCGCATACTTTGTATGCGCCTTGAATACCGCGATTTCGGCAACTCCGACCCGATCCTGCTCTCCCGTGCCAATGCCGATGGTAACACCATCCTTAACGTAGATAACAGAGTTGGATGTAATACCCTGTTCAACATTCCAGCCGAATAGCATGTCAGCATATTCCTTTTCTGTTGGCTGTCTGCAGATACTATACTCCTTGCCCTTGTATACCGTCCTTGCAGGAAAAAAATCAGCCTTGTTTCTTATCCTGTTTATTGGTGACTGCTGAACAATTATCCCGCCGTCTATCAATGACTTAAAGTCCACAAACCGAAATGAGCGGTATTTCTCAAGCTCATGTATCTTATGTATCTTGACTATTCTGAGGTTTTTCCTTTTTGCGATAATATCAAAAGCTCCGTCCTCAAAATCAGGGGCGCCGACAACTTCAAGATAATTGTTACTGATCAATTCCGCAGTCATCCTGTCCAAGGGCCGATTAACAACAAGGCATCCGCCGAATGCAGCAATCCTGTCAGCCATATTCGCCTTGTCATAGGCATCTGCAACGGTATCTCCATATGCAATGCCACTCGGGTTGTTATGTTTCATGATCGCGGCAGCAGGCCGGTCAGAAAGATACTTGAGGATATTTAAAGCATTATCAAGATCGGTGAGATTTGTCTTGCCTGGATGCTTGCCGGCCTGCAGCATGTCTGACCCCGAGATACTGCTCACAAGTCCATTGCCGGCTTCTATGAATCTGCAATCTCCCAGCACCAGGTTGCCACTCACCAGCTCATAGAGAGCAGCCTGCTGGTCCGGATTCTCGCCATAGCGGAGCCCTTTTTCAACAAGTTCCCCTGTCTTCTCGTCAGGTATCTTCCATGCCTTCTTCCTGTATATGAGAGTCTGGTCCCCAAACCTGACAGCCATTTCGTCAGGGAAATTATCATCCATAATGGTCTTGTACATTTTCTTTATATCCGGCATAGGGATCTCCTTACTGCTGAAAGAGTTATCGTTATGAGTGACGTGGAATAATAGCAGAATAAAATGGAAAGAGGGAAGCAGCCGGGCTCGGCCTCAGTGGAATTGAATACCGGCCCGATAAAGGTCCTGATCAACCTGCCTCACCCAGCGAACAACTCCCGTCGTTGAAGACAGAGGCAGATCATCTTTGATCCTTACATGAAGTCCTTCGCGGATGCATCCAGGATTAAAAATATAGAGGCTCATGCCCGATTTGCTGATATCTATTGTTACACCCTTAAAGTCTTCTCCTGCATCAGGGAGACAGAGATACTTAATTGTTTTAAGATAAGGAAATCTTTCTTCGCGCCGCAGGTCTACCTTTTGAAGTTCCATGATACCCCCGTAAGAATCTCAGACATTATATCGCATTCAATATTTTTTCTTCAATAAAAACCGATGAGGCACTGACCTCCCAAGATCGGAGAGCGCAAGAGAGATTCACCATTCTTATCGAATTCTGACCTCTTTTTTTGCGGCAGCAAGCTCTACGGGTTCGGTCTTATCAATGCCCAGGGAACGGGCAAAGGAGCTGGGATATCTTAGATAATTAACACGCGCCGTGAAAGTCACTACTCCCCTGGCATCCTTCGGAATTCTATAATAATATCTCTCTTTTCTAAGCTCTTCAGCCTTCAGACGGTTATCAAATGCAATCCGAGTTGCATTGTAAGAAGAAAGTGTCTGCTTCCCCTCTCTGTCGAGATAGATCGAACGAAACATGCGGCTTCCCTCAGGGACATCCGCAGCAATTATCTCCTTGTCAAAACCTCCCCTTCCGGCAACATCATACGCGTCCTTCCCGGACGTAGCCGGGATAGAGATTATTTTACCATCTACGTTTGCAATAAGCTCCAACCACAGCATTCTGAGATCAGCACTGCCAGAGGGCATGGAGTGCCCCACCTTCTTGTTAAAGATATGGATATTGAGAGCAACATCTTCTCCCGGGGATGCATCAGATTTATCAACGCTTAACCCAAGCATAAGAGCATCAGCTGTCTGGGTCTTGGCATGAGCGCCGGGAAACTTATGCGTATAAAGTTTATTCCGCTTATAGTTAGGCCCCAGGGTCATTGATGCTGCCTGCCCGGAATCAAACACTGGCTTATTATCGGTCAGGAAGCCCTGAAGATTCATGTGGCAGTCCTGGCAGTGGATTTTCTTTTTGGCATAAATACTTTCCTTCCATTCCGTAAACGTCGATTTTATTTCCACCCCCTCATGGTTCACATCATTATGACAGATACCACAAAACTCACTCTTCGTCTGCAGTTCATGATACGCATGATGCCTGTCTGATGCATGTTTAAAAGGGCCGAATTTACTTTCTCCCGGCATCGCAATAAAGTTCCCTCCCTCAGGCTGTTCACCTTTATAAGCGCTAATCCGGTGGCAGAAGTCACAAACAATACCCGAGAGGTTTTGTATGGTTTGTTGCGGATTCGTTATGTGCCCCTTGTTTCTTATAAACGCAATGGGGTCATGACAAGCAATACATTTGTCTGCATCTTTTTTCAGGTCCTGATGCTGGGACAACTGCGGGAGAAGTTCGCGGAAATACTGAGCCTGGAAGACAGGGTTGGAAAACGATTTTGCATGCATCGACTCCTCGTGCTGTTCAACGATCTTGCCATGACAGCCGCGACACATAGTTGAGGATTCAAATTCAGCCACCGCTGACTGGGCCTGTGAAGACTGTTGCGATTGACCGGAGGCACAACCACTCATCAACAAAGCAACACATATCAGGGACAGCAGTAAATAATTGTCTTTCCATAATAAGCATATTTCTTCGCGTTTAATTGTCATTTCTAAATTCTTTTTACCCCAGTTCAACATGTTCAACCTCCTTGGCAGTATCGCAGAAGATATTTTTAATGGTAGCAGATTAGCAGATCATAGTCCAATAAGAAGGAATAATACACGCAACAGCCTTGCACATTCATCTTGTGCTAAAATAGAGCCTATGGAAAAGAAAAGCGGCATAGTATATCTTGTTGGCGCAGGTCCGGGGGACATCGGACTCCTGACAGTTAAAGGTCTTCACTGCCTGCGAAAAGCCGAGGTTGTGATATATGACTTCCATCTCAATGCACAGATATTGAACTACATCGATCGAAAGGCGGAACTTATCTACGCGGGAAAGCGCGGAGGCCATCACACGATGACCCAAGATGAAATAAACCGCGCCATTGTCGAAAAGGCAAATAAAGGAAAGATCGTATGCCGACTAAAGGGAGGAGATCCGTTCGTTTTTGGCCGTGGGGGCGAGGAGGCACAAGAACTCGTTAAGGCTGGGATAGCGTTCGAAGTTGTTCCCGGGGTCAGTTCCTCCGTAGCTGCGCCGGCTTATGCGGGGATTCCCCTCACTCATAGACTCTATTCTTCATCCTTTGCCGTTGTCCCTGGCTATGAGGATACGACCAAAGAGGAATCGGCAATTAACTGGGCAAAGCTTGCCACAGGTGTCGGCACTCTGGTATTTCTGATGGCGGTTAAGAATATCGACGAGATGACGCGGAAGTTGATCGAGCATGGTCGTTCTCCCGATACGCCAGTGGCCGTTGTACGGTGGGGAACCAGGGCGGATCAGAAGACCATTGTCAGTACCTTGAAAGATATTGCTGCGCTCGTTAAGGAAAAGGATATATTGCCTCCAGCCGTAACGATCATAGGAGATGTCGTGAACCTGAGATCCGAATTGAACTGGTACGAAAAGAAGCCGATGTTCGGACAGAGAATCCTTGTTACGCGTGAACACTCCGGAGGCTTTGAACTCCTTGAGGAACTCGGCGCTGAGGTTCTCGAATTCTCCACAATCGAAATTGTTCCGCCCGCTTCCTGGAACGATCTCGACAAGGCAATCGTTCAGATTGGCACCTACGACTGGCTCATCTTCACGAGTGCAAACGGCGTAAAATATTTCTTTTCAAGGCTCTTTGAAAAAGGCGTTGATATCCGCAACCTCCATGGCATCAGGATCTGCGCCATCGGAACAAAGACCGGGACTGCGGTTAATCAGTTCGGCATCAGAGTTGATCTTGTTCCTGATGAGTTCAATGCTGAAGGCCTCATTCAGGCGTTTATAAAAGAAGGTTCAAGGCTCAATTCACGGGATTCTTCTGATAACAGTGAACTTGGAACGTCAAACATTCAACCGCTGCAAGGCATGCGTTTTTTGCTGCCGCGCGCTGCAATCGCACGGGAAATATTTCCTGAGGAATTACGCAAGCTAGGCGGCAGTATTGATGTGCCTGTTGCTTACAGGGCAATCAAACCTGACTATCACGGCAAAAGATTAAAGCGCTTTTTGAAAGAAGGCCGCATAACCATTGCGACCTTTACAAGCGCGGCAACCTTCTCGAACTTCAGGGAAATTATGGGAGAGGATGCGGACGAACTGCTTAAGACTGTTGCAATTGCTGCCATAGGACCTGTTACTGCCAAAGCGATCGAAAGTGCAGGACTCAAGGTTCATATCATGCCGAAAGAGGCAACAGTCGAGGCAATGGTCAATGAAATACAGGAGTGGGTGTTGCAGAAACAGTGATTCCCGGGGGAAAAAATAGCTACAGAACTAATCCTGATAGACCCCGGAGCATTTTTTCAAAGATATTTCTGAGACCAAAGGCAACTTTCTATCTCCAGGTATTCTGGATCATATGGAAAAATAGCCGCAAAGCCCTAAAGGGCAGATATCCGGCGGAAAAATGGGCTGAGAGCAGTTTTGAGATTATCCGCGCCCTTGAAAATATCGGGGCTTCAATAGATATTTCCGGATTAGAGAATTTGAAGAATTTTGATGGTCCTGCCGTCTTTATCAGCAATCACATGAGCACCCTTGAGACATTAGTTCTCCCTTCGATTATTCAACCCTTAAAACCGGTAACCTTTGTTGTAAAGGAAAGCCTTGTGAAGATGCCGGTCTTTGGCCCAATCATGCGCGCCAGAGATCCAATCCTGGTTGGCAGGACAAATGCCCGGGAAGATCTGAGGGCAGTGCTGGAAGAAGGGACGAAAAAACTTCGGAACGGGCAGTCCATCGTGGTCTTTCCCCAAAGCACAAGGTCTTTCATCTTCAACCCAGAGGAGTTCAACTCCCTCGGCATCAAGCTGGCGCTGAAGGCAAATGTGCCTGTAGTTCCGATAGCGCTCAAGACTGATGCATGGGGCATTGGAAAAAAAATCAAGGATTTCGGTCCTATTGATATCAGAAAAAAAATATACTTTGCGTTTGGTGAGCGGATGATCATTCAGAATCGCGGGGCAGATGAGCACCAGAAAATAATCCAGTTCATAACAGAACATCTTAAGACCTGGAACAAAGAATAAAACAATGAGTATTAAAGGGTAGAACAGAATAATCAAACGGTCAAAAAAAGAGGGACAGCATGTCCCTCTTTTCAAATCGTATGATAAGGTCAGATATTACTTGATCATGCCTTTTTCCCTGAGGTACTCTTCACTCGGGATTTCGACTGAGCTTGCGCCACCACCATAGGAATACATGAGCCTGCCGACATTGATCATCTCACGAAGGGCTTTTTTGACTTCATCCTTCTCAAGACTTAATTCAGTGCTCACGCCAATGAGGATGTCTTTTTCCTTGAGTTTCTTCTTGCCCTTTGCTGCTTCACAGAAGGCGAAAATCTTGTCCTGAAGTTCTGCCATTTCCATTTCTCTTTACCCCCGTGTCAAATTTAGAGTTAAATCGTGGGGAAGGCAGTCCCGATTCCCCGGGACTGCCTTCCCCGATTGTTTATGCTACCACTTGAATGTGGAGGATGTCCTCATGGTGTCGCGCATGAACGTAAAGTCGTCGATGCACTGGAATGTAAAGTCTATTCCAGTCAGGGAGAAGAATCTCTCCCATCCGATCCTCTCAATCCACTCACCGACTCTCTCGTGCTTCCGGGCATTCGCTGCATACACCTCTACAATATGTTTAATAGCAGCAACTGCTTTGGGCCAGCGCGGCGGCTCGTTCGAGATAAACGGAATGACGAGCTTTGAGAACTTCGGATTGGACCTGAGGCTGTTGATCTTTCCTCCAACCAGTATGGCAACACCATCACGCTCAGGATCCTTGATGCTGATCGGCGGGCAGACGGTGAAGCAGTTGCCGCAGTACATGCACTTGTCAGCATTGATCTTGATGCTCTTGTTAGCAGGATCAGGGCTGATAGCGCGGGTCGGGCAGGAGCCGATAACGGTCGGCAGTTCGCACATGTTCTTGAAGTTCTCATGGGCGATTGTTGGGACCTTTGTATGGACCGCAACAACTGCGATGTCAGAGCAGTGAACCGCTCCGCACATATTCACGCAGCATGCAACCGCAAGCCTGAGCTTATTAGGCAGTGTCTTGGACTCGAAATAGTCCATGAGTTCGTCCATCATCGACTTCACCAGTCCTGAAGCATCGGTGCATGCGCTGTGGCAATGTACCCATCCCTGGGTATGGACTACGTTGGTAATAGCTGCGCCGATGCCGCCCATCTTAAAACCGCGCGCGGTTAGATCTTTCTTGAGCGGTTCGAGCTGTTTCTCGTCAGAAACAAGGAATTCGACATTATTTCTGGTTGTATACCGGAAGAAGCCGCCGCAGAATTTTTCTGCGACATCGCAATGCTCGCGGATCGTTGTGGTGGAAAGAAGCCTCGGCGAGGCCACTCTTACAGTCCAGAGCTTGTCTCCGCTGTCGCCAACGTGGACCATGACGCCATGAGAAAGCACTTCATGATATTTCCATTTGCCATAGTTCTTCTGAATAATAGGCGGTAAAAACTGTTTATAATGAGGCGGTCCGATATCTGTTTTTCTCTGTGGTAATGCCATTTCTTAATATCCTCCTTAATTTATCTATATAAATTAGAATTTGTACTTGCCGGTTTTCTTTTCTTCTGCTTCTTTCGCCTTGAAAGCAGCCATGTCTTCCTCAGTGTAGAACATGAATGGATCTTTCCTTGGCTCCTTGATCTGCTGCGGGATCGGGGCCTGACCGATGCCCTCAAGGAACGACCTCATGCCCTTCATCTCGATGACTTCTCCAATCCTCTCTCTCGGCTTTGCATTGTCATCCCACCATTCCCATATCTTCCTGATAAGGTCCTTGAGCTCAGTGTACGGGGGCTCGACCTTGATAAAAGGAACGATTACCCATGAAAGGAGTGAGCCGACAACGATCGGGGCCTTGGAACCAATGCAGATGGTTGCTCCGCGCTCGCCGGTAGCCTTGAGGGCTTTGGTCATCTTGCTGATGCAGTGCATGCAGCGGGAACACTCAGCATTATTGATCTTGAGATCCTTACCGTCGTAGCTGATACATTGTGTGGGGCACATATTGACAATCTCGGCATTTATATCCATGCCGTTCTTGGCGTAATTCTTGACTTCATCCTGGTTGACCTCGATATGGCCCTTCCAGGTCCCGATGATGGACATATCAGCGCGGGCTATGGATGCAACACAATCGCATGCGCAGCCTGACATCTTTATCTTGAACTTGTATGAGAACATGGGTCTGTGAATCTCGTCCTGAAATTCCTGGGTCAGCGCATAGTTAAGGTCGAGGGTGTCATAGTTCGTCCATTCGCAACGGCCCGGGCCTACACAGCAGCTTGGGGTCCTCAGCGCAGAACCTGAACTGCCAAGATCCCATCCGCGGGATGAATACTCTGCAAAGATTGTTTCAAGTGCATCCGTCTTGGTGCCAAGGAGAACAAGGTCGCCGGTCGATCCGTGAACGTTGGTGAGACCGCTTCCGTATTTGTCCCAGATGTCACAGATCTCTTTCAAGGCAGCGCTCGTGTAGAAAAACCCGCTCGGCTGGTTAAGTCTAACCGTATGGAAATGGGCAACCCCGGGAAACTCGTCACCAAGCTCTGAATATCTGCCGATAACGCCGCCTCCGTAGCCGAGAACGCCTACGATACCACCATGCTTCCAGTACCCTACTTTGGTCCGATAGCATTTTTCGAGATGACCTACTGCGTCATTTGCCATCTCGTTGTTCTTTGCAGCCTTCTTCATCTCTGTGACAAAGCTCGGCCATGGGCCTTTTTCGAGCTCGTCGATCAACGGCGTGTCATACTTCTTCATCGAATCCTCCTTATATGGTGATTGTTCATTGCCTAATAAGACGATATGCAGGCTTTACAGCTTAAAATACCTTTTGCGAGATGGTCAAATAAAAAAATTTAATCCACAAATCATAATTTCTTATTTTATCGGAAATGCTTTCTTCTATATATAGACAGGGAGAATTACCATGCCCTTAATCTCCAATTTTTTCTTCTTTTTTATTTACAAGTCCCCGTGGATCAGTGCTATACTTACGGGTCTTAAGAAGAGCTTCAACTCAGCTAAAACGGGAGGGATTCATGCGCAAAACAGTTCTGCTGATAATCGTAAGCTTACTGGCGTCATATACAGGACTGTTCGCACAAGGACAGCCGTTAGTCAACGCCATAGAGGTCAAGGGACTCAAACGCATTGAAGAAGGAGCAATCAAGGCGAAACTTTCCCAGAAACTCGGGGAACCAATATCTCAGGAAAAGACCAACGAAGATATCAAGTCTATCTTCAAACTGGGATATTTTGAGGACGTAAAGGTCGAGATCGAGTCTTTTGAAGGCGGTATCAAACTTTTCTATCTTGTCCGGGAAAAGCCTGCCATTATCCGTATTGAACTCCAGGGTAATAAGAAGATAGAAGATACAAAAATCAGGGAAAAAATTTCTATTACGCCCGGCTCCATCGCAGACACTGTCCTGATTCAGGATAATGCAGCCAAAATCGGGAGATACTACGAGGAAGAAGGATACTGGCTGACGAATATCATTCCTGTAATAAAGAAGATATCTGAAAATGAAGTAACACTCACCTATCAGATTGAGGAAGGGGATAAGGTCAAGATCAAGAGCATTACAACCGAAGGCAATAATAACCTGTCATCGGGCAGAATAAAGAAAGTCATGGAAACAAAGGAATGGTGGCTGTTCTCATTCATAAGCTCAAGCGGATATCTCAAAAAAGATCAGCTTGATGCCGATATGGAGAGGGTCAGAAATCTTTATTTCAATAATGGCTTCTTAAAAGTTGTTGTCGGAGAACCTGAAATTGTCGTTGACAAGGAAAAGAAGGGGATGACCATTAAGTTGCGCATCTCCGAAGGCGAGCAGTATAAGGTCGCGTCCGTTGACGTCACCGGCAATAAACTGTATGACACTGATACAATCAGGAAGAAAATTACTCTTAAGCCAAACGTTCTTTTCCAAAAGAATATCTTAGAGAAAGACATGCTTGCCATTTCTGACATGTATTCAAGGAACGGCTATGCACTTGTCTCTGTCGTTCCCAACCTTACCCCTGACGACCAGAATAAGACAGTTCAGATTGTGCTCGGCATCGAGGAAGGCGATAAATACCGGATCGGCAGAGTTGAAATATCGGGAAATCTGAAAACCAGGGATAAGGTAATCAGAAGAGAGATCAGACTTGATGAAGGCGAAACCTTTGATAGTTCAAAGCTAAAAAGAAGTTATGAACGAATCAACAATCTTGGATTTTTTGAAGCCGTTGATATGGTCCCAAAACCAAAATATGAAGACAAATCCGTTGATATTGATGTCAGAGTGAAAGAGCGGCCAACCGGCTTCATGAGTATTGGCGGCGGATACAGTTCTGCTGATGGATTTATTGCAACGGCTGATGTTACACAAGGGAATCTTTTTGGAAAAGGGCAGTATGTTAAAATTAAAGGGGAATTGGGCGGCAAGACTTCATATTATGAACTTTCCTTCAGAGATCCCTACTTCCTCGACAAGCCTCTCTCTTTTTCTACAGGCATCTATCGACACCACCGCGAGTATATTGAATACAATAAACAGGCCTATGGATTCTATGTTGGGCTTGGAAAATCCCTGGATGAATACTGGAAAGGTGATATTACCTATAATTTTGAAAAAGCAACCATAGATAATATTGATGCCGGGGCATCAAGCATAGTAACAGACCAAGCTGGCACAAGCACCACAAGCAGCATAACCCCGACTATCACAAGGGACAGTCGAGACAGCTATCTTGATCCAACAAAAGGGTCAAGGAACTCCCTGACCTTGACCATTGCGGGACTGGGAGGAACAAATGGGTTTATTAAGGCAATTTTCGACTCAGGCTGGTTCTTCCCGATAGGTGAGACAACCTTTATGGCCAGGGGACGATTAGGATATTCAGAGGCTATTTTCGGCAAAAAACTTCCTCTGTACGAACGCTTCTATGTTGGAGGCATCAATACCGTAAGAGGCCTCGGTTTCGGCGAAGCCGGGCCTCGCGACCCAGCTACGGGTGACCCGATTGGCGGTACGACGGAACTCATCTTTAATTTTGAGTATATATTCCCCCTTTCCACTGAAATGAAGTTGAAGGGTCTTACATTCTTCGATGCAGGAAATGCGTATGAAGATTTCAACAACTTCGGCAAATTGAGATACACTTCAGGGCTCGGCGTTCGATGGATATCACCCTTTGGTCCAATTCGGCTTGAGTGGGGTTACAATCTTGCTCCTAAGTCCGACGAAAGTTCAAGCAAGTTTGAGTTCGCCTTCGGAAGCTTTTTCTAATTCATAATTAAGGAGATATAGCATGAAAAAAGCGGTATGGATCGTAGTTGTTATGTTATTGCTTACCGGCACATCAGTTTTTGCAGCAGACACTCTTAAAATAGGATTTGTAGACCTTGTTAAGGCACTCAATGAATCTGACACAGGGAAAAAAGCAAAGGCTGATCTTGAGTTTCTTATCAAGTCGAAACAAGGTGCAATAGACGAGAAGGGCAAGGCGATAGAAAAGGGGAAAGTAGATCTTGAAAAACAGGCTTCCGTGCTTTCCCAGGACGCAAGGAAATCTAAAGAAGAGGAGTTGGAACGGCTGATCAGGGAATATCAGAGGCTTGTTTCTGATTCCCAGACCGAGGTAAAGAAAAAAGAAAGTGAACTGACAGGTGACATATTGAAAGATATTCGTGCCATCATTCAGAAGATCGGACAGGATGAGGCATATACACTTATACTTGAGAATGCCGAGGGTCAAATACTATACTCAAAGAAGGAAATTGACTTGACTGATGCAGTCATTAAGAAGCATAACGAATCACGGGCAAAACCAAAAAAGTAAAACACGGTCCTATGAACTTCAAAAAGCCTCCCGCCTCTGAGGAGGCTTTTTTATCACATGGTACAAAAAGACTTTATGAAGATTAAAGAGTTTGCAAAAATCGTCAATGGTAAAGTTGTTGGAGATGCCGAAAAGATTATCACCGGCGTTGCCGGAATTGCAGATGCCCGGGAAGGTGATATAACCTTCATCGCATCACCAAAATACAACAAGTATCTCTCCTCATGTAGGGCAGCTTGCGTTATTGTGGGGGACATAATTCCAGATATTTCTATTCCGCAGATCAAAATTGCAAATCCCTACTTTGGCTTCGCCAAGGCGATAGAAACTTTTTTTCAGAAGACAGTTCATGCAGCGGTCATTAGCACCAATGCTGCAATTGCACAGACGGCATGCATTGGTTCCAACGTATCAATCTACTCGTTTGCTGTTATTTCTGATCATGCGGTCGTAGGGGACAACTCGGTAATTATGCCGGGCGTTTTTATAGGAGAATATACACGAATCGGGAAAAACTGCCTGATTTACCCCAATGTCACCATAAGGGAGTCCGTCACGCTCGGTGATAGAGTTATCATACACGCCGGAACGGTCATCGGATCTGACGGATATGGTTATGTGTTGGAGAAAGGCGAGCATTATAAGATCCCTCAGGTTGGCGGAGTAATCATCGAAGATGATGTGGAAATCGGTTCAAATGTCTCTATAGACCGGGCGACTCTTGGCAATACCCGCATAAAGAAAGGGGCTAAAATTGATAATTTGTGCCAAATTGCCCATAACGTTTCGATTGGAGAAAAATCTCTTATCGTTTCTCAAGTTGGCATCGCTGGCAGTACGGAAGTCGGGGATTTTGTTATTCTTGGGGGCCAGGTAGGCGTGGGAGATCATACCACCATTGAGTCGGGCACCATGGTTGCTGGAGGGGCTGGAGTCATGAAGGGTCACCTGAAAAAAGGAGTATACTCGGGAACCCCGGCCATTCCTCATTCAACTTGGTTACGTGCTCAGGCGCTGTTTTCTAAACTGCCGGAAATGAATAAGAAAATCAGGGAACTTGAAGAAAAAATAGACCGTCTGTTCAAAGGAGAAATCTTATGATGAATATTATTGATATTATGAGAAAATTGCCTCACAGATATCCTTTTCTGCTCGTTGACAGGATCATAGCAATGGAAGCCAATGTCAGCATCACAGGGGTTAAAAACGTAACAATCAATGAACCTTTTTTCCAGGGTCACTTTCCTGGTCAACCTATCATGCCGGGAGTACTTATTATAGAAGCCATGGCACAGGTAGGCGGTGTGCTTGCATTCAGCACTGGCACTGATGCAAAATCTGTTTTTTTTATGAGCATTGAAAAAGCAAAGTTCAGAAAGCCTGTTGTCCCGGGCGATCAAATGAAAATGGAACTGCGGGTAGTACAGCAGCGGGGCAATGTCTGGAAGCTCTCCGGCGTGGCAAAGGTTGATGACAAGGTTGTAGCTGAGGCGGATTTCACCGCTATGCTCACAAATCAGGAGATCTGAAACATGAAATCAACGATCCACAAGACAGCGATCATTGATTCGAAAGCGAAGATAGATTTAGACGTGGAGATCGGACCCTACTGTATCGTAAAGAAAGGTGTGCAGATCAGCAAAGGTACAAAACTTTTATCACATGTAGTTATTGAAGGCAATACCGTGATCAGCGAGAACTGCACCTTCTTTCCCTTTTCAAGCATCGGTCTCCCACCGCAGGATCTCAAATACCGGGGAGAACCTACGAAGCTTATCATCGGCAATGACAACGTCATGCGTGAATATGTAACAATTCACAGGGCATCCGTTGGTGGAGATGAAACAACCGTAGTGGGCAGCAACAACTATTTCATGGCCTACGTCCATATTGCACACAATTGCAGGGTGGGAAATCATAATATTTTGGCTAACGCTGCAACACTGGCTGGTCATGTCGTCGTAGAAGACTTTACTATCATAGGAGGACTTGCCGCTGTTCACCAGTTCACTCGAATCGGACGATATGCCATGATTGGCGGCCTCAGCGGAGTTGTTCAGGACGTGCCCCCGTACATGGTTGCGGCAGGTTCGCGAGCAAAACTCTTCGGTCCCAACACAATCGGGTTAAAAAGACACGGTTTTTCAGACCGGGCAATTACTGCCGTGAAGAAAACATACAAGATCCTTTTCAGAGAGAAACGATCACTTAAAGATGCCATCAGAAAGGTTAGGGAGGATTTTGCCGAGTTCCCTGAGATTGGGCACCTCATTGAGTTTATTGAAAAGAACAAACGCGGCATTTGCAGATAATGCCAAAACTCGGTCTCATAGCAGGAAATGGAGATCTCCCGAAGGCAATTGCAGAAGAGGCTCGCAAAAAAGGATATGAAATTTTTGCGGTCGGACTTGAACCCCTCGCTGAAAAGGATCTTTCCACTGTTGTTGATGAGATCAAATGGATTAATGTAGGCAAGCTGGGTGACATTATCAGTTCCTTAAAGAGATCAGGAGCTAAAGAAGCTGTTATGGCAGGCAAGGTCCCGAAGTCCCTTCTTTATAAGAGCAAAATCACTCCCGACATTAGGGCTATCAAGCTTCTCTTCTCTCTGAAGGACCGGAGTGATGACTCAATACTGGTGGCCTTAGCAAAAGAACTGAAAAAAGAAGGCATTGTCCTTTTAAATACAACTGACTTCACAGACTCCCTGCTGACACCCGAAGGCGTGCTGACAAAAAAAAATCCTACAGAGAGCGAATGGAAAGATATTGCCTTTGGATGGACAATAGCGAAGGAAATCGGCAGACTCGATATCGGACAGACGGTTGTAATCAAAAATCAGGCGGTGATGGCCATAGAGGCTATAGAGGGAACTGATGAAGCTGTCAAAAGAGGCGGGGCGCTCGCAGGCAGCGGAGCAGTCATTATTAAGGTGAGCAAACCCCAGCAGGATATGCGTTTCGATGTACCGGTCGTTGGCCCTGAAACGCTCAGATCAATGATTGCTATAAATGCACGGGTGCTTGCCGTTGAGTCAGGAAAGAGTATTATGCTGAAGAAAGAAGATCTTATTAAGGATGCAGAGAAGGCCGACATTACAATAGTCGGCGTGCTTGATACGCCAACTTATTAGTGGCTGCCCAGGCAGAGACTGTAATGACGAAATGGTCAGAATCCCTGCTGAGTTGTGCGAAACCCTCAATAGATCCGATATAATCTTTATGAAGGCAAGGTGATAAACATGAAAGCTATATCGATTTTTCTTGTGCAGCTTGTGCTCATTTTTGTGATCAGCATCTTTATTTCGAACACGCACGCAGCGACACGTACGCAGTTTTGGCCAAAGATGTGTGCATCGTGCCATGACGGCAAGACTGCCATGTCAAAGGAAGCTATGCGGGGAAAATATCAGACGGTCACTGTATTTAGCGAGGCGGTCCAGAACAAGGGTGGTCGTTGCATGAATATCCTAAAGAACGACAAGAAGATGATAAAAAAAGTCGCAAACGAGATTGGACTGAAATAATTTTAGAAGACAAGAAATCCCCCTGAGGCCCATGTTGCAGTGGGCGTTCAGGGGGATTTCTTACTGTGTTACTTACTCAACAGGCGCTGGAGTCTCGGGAACAACAGGGCTTTGTTCACGCGTAACAAACGTGTTACGGTAGTGCTTCATACCTGTGCCGGCAGGAATAATTCTGCCCATAATAACATTCTCCTTCAATCCTCGAAGTTCATCAATGCTGCCGTTAATTGCCGCCTCGGTAAGAACACGCGTTGTCTCCTGGAACGATGCAGCCGAGATGAAGCTGTCCGTGGTGAGTGATGCCTTGGTAATGCCAAGAAGCAGGGGCTTACCCTGTGCTGGCTTGCCGCTTTCAGCCTTAACCCTCATATTTTCATCCTGAAATTCTATTCTGTCCACTTGCTCGCCAATGAGGAACGTGGTGTCTCCGGAATCCTCGATCCGCACCTTCTTCATCATCTGACGCACAATTGTCTCGATATGCTTGTCATTGATCGAAACACCCTGCAGCCTGTACACCTTCTGGACCTCATCCACAAGATAACTTTGAAGCTCTCGTGGTCCGAGTATATCGAGAATGCTATGGGGGTTTACAGCACCATCCATAAGCGCCTCTCCGGCCTTAACCCAGTCGCCCTCATGCACGCTCACATGCTTGCCTTTGGGGATGTCATATTCCTTCGTGACTTCGCCGCCTTTGACAACAACAACACGCTTGCCCTTCAGAGCACTCCGGAACTCGACAATACCGTCAATTTCCGAAACAACTGCCTGTTCCTTTGGCTTTCTGGCCTCAAAAAGTTCGGCAACTCTCGGAAGACCACCGGTAATGTCCTTGGTTTTAGTTGTCTCTCGCGGCATTTTGGCAAGAATATCTCCGGGGAAGACTATATCGTTCTTGTTAACAACAATATGCGCTCCAGAAGGCAGCCGATACCGTGCAAGGTTTCCCGTGCTCGGAATCTTGAGTGTTGCCTTGCCATGCTCATCTTTGATAGAAATTCGAGGTTGCATGTTGACAGGGTATTCTATAATCACCTTGTGGGAAAGACCTGTCGTTTCATCGACCTCTTCCTTGACTGTCATGCCTTCGACGATGTCGCCCAGCGCAATTCTGCCGCCAACCTCGGTGAGAATCGGAACCGAGTATGGGTCCCATTCGACCAGCTTCTGGCCGATCTCAACCCTCTTACCCTCCTCAACATGGAGTTTGGCGCCATAAACAACAGAATACTTCTCGCGCTCTCTGCCCTTTGAATCGGTAATTGCAATGTTGCCGTTCCTGTTCATAACAACATAGAAACCCTCACGATTTTTTACCGTATTAATATTGATGAACTTGACGATTCCTGAATGCTTTGCTTCAAGCACGGTCTGCGCAACAACTTTTGAAGCGGTTCCGCCGATGTGGAACGTCCTCATGGTAAGCTGCGTTCCGGGCTCGCCAATAGACTGAGCAGCGATAATGCCGACCGACTCACCGGTCTCGACATAACCGCCCCTGCCCAGATCCCTGCCATAGCACTTCGCGCAGACCCCGAACTTGGATACGCAGGTGAGAACTGACCTGATCTTTACTCTGTCTATTCCCGCTTCAATGATCGCCTTTGCGACTTCCTCGTTGATCTCATGGTTTCTCTTTACAATCATGACCTTATCCGGGTCCTTTATATCTTCGACTGAATACCTTCCAATCAGTCTCTCCTCCAGCTGCTGGATAGTTTCACCGCCCTCAATCAGATTGGTCACAGCAATACCGTCTGTGGTACCACAGTCGTCCTCAGTAATAAGGACATCCTGTGCAACATCAACAAGCCTCCTTGTAAGATATCCGGAATTCGCTGTTTTCAAAGCTGTATCCGCAAGGCCCTTGCGCGCTCCGTGTGTTGAGATAAAATACTGAAGAGGTGTAAGGCCTTCTCTGAAGTTGGCAGTGATCGGCGTCTCGATAATCTCACCTGAAGGTTTTGCCATTAGGCCTCTCATGCCTGCAAGCTGCCTGATCTGTGCCGTGCTTCCCCTTGCGCCTGAATCAGCCATCATAAAGATGCTGTTAAAAGACCTCTTCTCCTGCAACTCTTCTTCTGATGCCAACTTCTCATCCTCAGCGCCGAGTTCCTTCATCATTTCATCAGCTATGCGCTCAGTAACATTTGCCCAGATGTCAATGACCTTGTTGTATCGCTCACCCTGGGTGATGAGTCCGTCTGCGTACTGGCTCTCGACCTCCATAACATCCTTCTCGGCCTGGCCTATCATCTCTTTCTTTTTGACCGGTATATGCATATCTGCCATGCAGATGGAGATGCCTGATTTCGTCGCAAAATGGAAGCCGAGCTTCTCGAGTTTATCGAGGAATACCACGGTTTCACGCCTTCCAACCCTCTTGTATGAATCCTCAATGATTTTCGAGAGGGCCTTCTTGGTCATGTCCTTATTGATATCCTCAAAGGCAATTCCTTTTGGAACTATCTCGTAAAATAGCACCCTTCCGGTCGTTGTCGCCGTCATCACGCCGTCAATACGCACCTTGATTATCGCATGCTCACCCAAACGGCCGGCATCATAGGCAACTCTCACATCCTGAGGATCAGAGAATACCATACCTTCACCCCTGGCCCCCCTTCTCTCTTTCATGAGATAGTAGATGCCAAGAACCATATCCTGCGTCGGAAGCAGAATAGGCTTACCGTTAGCAGGAGAAAGCACATTATTTACTGACATCATCAAAACCCTTGCCTCGACCTGCGCTTCTATCGAAAGCGGAACGTGGACAGCCATCTGATCTCCGTCAAAGTCCGCATTGAATGCAGTACAAACAAGGGGGTGGAGTTTGATAGCCTTGCCTTCTACAAGAATAGGGTCGAATGCCTGGATACCGAGGCGGTGCAGGGTTGGAGCCCGGTTGAGAAGCACCGGCGTTTCCCGGATCACTTCTTCAAGGGCATCCCAAACCTCAGGGGACTCCTTTTCAACAAGTTTTTTTGCCGCCTTAATCGTCGTCGCATATCCCTTTTCCTCAAGCTTGTTGAAGATGAACGGTTTAAAGAGTTCAAGCGCCATTCTCTTCGGAAGCCCGCACTGATGGAGCTTCAGATCCGGCCCCACAACGATAACCGACCTGCCAGAATAGTCTACTCTTTTCCCAAGGAGATTCTGCCTGAACCGTCCCTGCTTGCCCTTTATCATGTCGCTTAAGGACTTGAGTGGTCTTTTCGTGGCTGTTTTCAGAACCTTGGACCTGCGGCCATTGTCGAAAAGCGCATCAACCGCTTCCTGCAGCATCCTTTTCTCGTTCTTAATGATGACGCTCGGTGCCTTGAGCTCTACCAGCCTCTTGAGCCTGTTGTTCCTGTTAATCACTCTCCGGTACAAGTCGTTCAGATCTGACGTTGCAAAACGTCCACCCTCAAGAGGAACAAGCGGTCTCAGGTCTGGAGGAAGGACCGGAATAACATCCATGATCATCCAGTCAGGCTTGTTATCTGACTTTCTGAACGCCTCGACAACCTTCAGTCTTTTGGTAAGCTTCTTCTTGACTCCGATGGATGCGGCTTCCTTGATCTTGGTCTTTAATTCAATACTGAGCGGCTCCAGATCAATTGCCCTGAGCAGTTCTCTGATAGCCTCTGCTCCCATGCCGACCTTGAATCTGGTTCCGTATTCAGAGAACTTCTTTTTATATTCATCGTCGGTGAGGAGTTCCCTGGCCTTAAGAGACGTGTCTCCGGGATCTATAACAATGTAGCTCTCGAAATAGAGGACCTTTTCAAGATTCCTCATGGTCATATCAAGGAGAATACCGATACGGCTTGGAACACCCTTAAGAAACCAGATATGGGCAACAGGGCTTGCAAGCTCAATATGGCCAAGCCTTTCGCGCCTCACCTTTGACTGGATGACCTCTACCCCGCACTTATCACAGACAATGCCGCGGTGTTTCATTCTCTTGTATTTTCCGCAGATACATTCCCAGTCTTTTATTGGACCGAAAATCTTTGCGCAAAAAAGGCCATCGCGCTCCGGCTTGAACGTACGGTAATTGATCGTTTCGGGCTTTTTTACTTCGCCATACGACCATTCCCTGATCCTCTCCGGCGATGCAAGCTTTATTCTCATTGCTTCGAAATCAGTCGGATTTTTAGGCTTTTGGAATATGGAATAAATATCTTCTGTCATCCTATTCCCCCTTCTTCTTTTTCTCCAGGAGCTCTATATCAAGACCAAGGCTCTGGAGTTCTTTTATTAATACATGGAATGACTCAGGCACACCAGGCTCCAGGGTTGCGTCACCCTTCACAATCGCCTCATACATTCTTGCCCTTCCTGAGACATCATCGCTCTTAACCGTCAGAAATTCCTGGAGTGTATAGGCAGCGCCGTAAGCCTCCAAGGCCCAGACCTCCATCTCGCCCAGCCTTTGTCCGCCAAACTGTGCCTTGCCGCCAAGAGGCTGCTGCGTAACCAGAGAATACGGGCCAATAGACCGTGCATGAAGCTTGTCGTCGACAAGATGATGGAGCTTGAGCATGTACATGACGCCAACCGTCACCTCACGCTCAAAACGTTCTCCTGTCTTGCCATCATAGAGTACTGTTTGCCCTGTCTTCAATATCCCGGTCTTTTTAAAGAGCTTCCGTATCTGCTCTTCCTTTGTACCCTCAAAAACAGGTGAGGCGATAAAAATGCCATTCTGTGCGATATCCTCAGCGACAGGCTGGTCAATCTCATCAATGTAGTCACTCAATTTTCTCTTGTCGTCAATTACGTCGGAGATTACATCGCCCACGCATTTTTTTATATCGGCAAGAGATCCCTGCTTATCCAGAAGTTCTCTGACCATCTTACCGACAGCCTTTGCCGCCCAGCCCAGATGGTTCTCAAGAATCTGACCAACATTCATACGGGAAGGAACGCCCAGAGGATTCAGGACAACGTCTACCGGCGTCCCATCAGGGAGAAAAGGCAGATCTTCTTCGGGAACAACGGTAGCGACAACACCCTTGTTTCCATGCCGCCCAGCCATCTTATCCCCAATCTGAATCTTGCGTTTCATCGCGATATAACACTTAGCCAGCTTGTTTACACCAGGGGGAAGTTCATCGCCCTTCCTGATCTGCTCAACTTTCTGGTCATAGCGCTTTTCAAGATCACGCACATATTGATTTGAATCGTTATTGATTGTGTCGATCTTTGCCTGGACACTGTCGTCCATAACCTTGATACGCATCAGATGTTCGTCCCTGATATTCGCAAGGTGATCTTCAGTCAGGGTCTTGCCTTTTGCGCAGATCAGCTCCTTCGTCTTGGAATGCCTCACATCATCTGCAACGCGCTGACCAATAAAAAGTTGGCTTAACTTTGCATGTTTCTCTTCCTTAATGATCTTGATCTCTTCCTCAAGGTCACGCTGGAGTTTCTGAATATCATCATCTTCAATGCTCTTTGCCCTGCCATCCTTGGCAATGCCTTTCCTTGAGAAGATCCTGACATCAACAACTGTTCCCTCGATTCCGGGCGGCACATAAAGGCAGCTCTCTTTGACCTCCTCCGCCTTTTCGCCGAAGATGGCCCTAAGAAGCTTCTCTTCAGGCGTAAGCTGGGTCTCCCCTTTGGGGGTGACTTTTCCGACAAGGATATCTCCTGGCTTAACCTCAGCCCCAATTCTGATAATACCGAATTCGTCGAGGTCCTTTAACGCTTCCTCTCCCACATTCGGGATATCCCTGGTTATCTCTTCGGGCCCGAGCTTAGTCTCCCGTGCCTCAATCTCAAATTCCTCAATATGGATAGAGGTATAAACATCCTCTTTGACAAGGCGTTCACTCAGGATTATTGCATCCTCAAAGTTATAGCCGCCCCAAGGCATAAATGCCACAACCACATTTTTCCCCAGGGCAAGATCACCACGGTCAGTTGACTGCCCATCAGCAAGGACATCTCCTTTTTTTACCGAATCTCCAACTCTCACGATCGGCCGCTGGTTGATGCAGGTGGCTTGGTTTGACCGCTGGAATTTCACAAGGGGATAGATATCGACGCCAGCGCTATTACTTACCCGGACAACGATGCGGGTTGCATCCAGACTCTCAACCTTGCCCGCTCTCTTCGCAAGAATAATAGCCCCTGAATCTTTTGCTGCTGCGAACTCCATCCCCGTGCCGACCAAAGGAGCGTCGGGATGCAGAAGAGGAACTGCCTGTCGCTGCATGTTCGATCCCATGAGAGCCCTGTTTGCATCGTCATTTTCCAGAAACGGAATAAGAGCTGCTGAAATACCAACAACCTGCTTGGGGGAAACGTCCATGTAATGTACTTCCTGAGGCCTTACCATCCTGAAGCCGCCGCCTTCGCGGGCAGATACATGATCGCCGATTAACTTACCACTCTTGTCATAAGGTGATGTTGCCTCTGCAATAATAAACTTCTCGCCCTCAATGGCAGAGAAAAATTCTACTTCCTCCGTAACCTTACCATCTGAAACCTTCCGGTAAGGCACCTCAATAAATCCATAGTCATTCACTCTTGCATATGATGCAAGAGATGTAATGAGACCGATGTTAGGACCTTCAGGCGTTTCAACAGGGCATATTCTCCCATAATGTGTAGGATGAACGTCCCTGACCTCAAAACCTGCTCTCTCCCGTGTGAGGCCACCCGGTCCAAGAGCTGAAAGCCTCCTCTTATGGGTAATCTCGGAAAGCGGGTTAGTCTGGTCCATGAATTGACTGAGTTGGCTTGATCCGAAGAATTCTTTCACCGCAGCCATCACCGGCTTTGCATTAATGAGGTCATGGGGCATGGCGTTTTCAAGCTCTGTAAGTGTCATCTTCTCCTTGATAGCCCGCTCCATTCTAACGAGTCCGATTCTGAATTGGTTTTCCAGGAGCTCGCCTACGCCCCGAATCCTCCTGTTGCCGAGATGATCGATGTCATCGACCTCGCCCTTGCCCGTCCTGAGACTGAGGATATACCTGACAATCTCAATAACATCCTTATCCGTCAGGACCTTCACATCAAGAGGGGTATCAAGGTTAAGCCGCTTATTAAGCTTCAGTCGTCCAACGGGCGAAAGATCATACCGCTTGGGATCAAAGAACAGCCCGTTAAACAGGTCTCGCGAGGAAGCCTGCGTAGGTGGCTCTCCCGGTCTGAGCTTCTTGTATATCTCGATAAGCGCCTGGTCCTGCGTTCTCACCTTGTCGGTAAGAAGCGTGTCGCGAAGCGACGAAAGATAGCTAATATTATCAATGAAGAGCAGGTTAAGCGCATCGATTTTAAGCGAAAGGATTTTATTAAAAATATCTTCTGTAAGGATTTCGTTGCCCTCCAGGATAACTTCGCCTGTTGTCGGGTCAACTATGTCTTTCAGGGTGATCCTTCCGATGATCTCCTCTTTTGTTATTGTTATGGTTTTGATCCCAGAGGCATCCATTTTCTTTATGGCCCCCTTGGTGATCTTCATCCCCTCTTTAACAATCACTTCTTTTGTGCCAGGAACCAAAATGTTCTGATGGGATTTGAGACCGACCAGGACTTCGCTGAGGTCTCGGGTGAAGGTGCTACCCTTTAAACTAATTGTCTCTACAGGATAAAAGATCTTCAGAAGCTCCTCGTTTGAATAGCCAAGGGCCTTCAGCACAATTGTGGCAGGGAGCTTCTTCCGTCTGTCGATCCTTACATACAGAATATCTTTTGCGTCAAATTCAAAATCAAGCCAGGACCCTCGTGAAGGGATCACGCGCGCAGAATAAAGCAGTCTTCCGCTTGCATGGGTTTTGCCCTTATCATGGCTGAAGAATACGCCGGGTGAACGGTGAAGCTGGCTTACAATGACACGTTCTGTGCCGTTGATAACAAAGGTGCCGGTCTCGGTCATGATCGGCATCTCACCGATATAGACGTCTTGCTCGCGGGATTCCTTCAACTTCTTCTTTCCGCTCGCATCGGCTTCGAACATATTAAGCTTCACGCTGATCTTAAGTGGCGCAGCACAGGTAATACCCTTCTGCAGGGCCTCACGTACGGTATATTTCGGTTCACCCACATGGTAACCGACAAACTCGATCTCGGCGGTCTCGTTATAATCGTTTATGGGGAACACGCTGACAAAAGCAGACTGCAAGCCCATGTCCCTGCGTTTCCCTATGGGAAAATCCTTCTGCAGAAACTGCTCATAGGATCGCTTCTGTATCTCAATAAGATTTGGAACTTCAAGGAATTGGGGAACCCTGCCAAAATCCAATCTCTTTCTCAGTACCCTTGCCATATGTCTCCTTATCTCAGTAAAGGCAAAGGTAGAGACGGCTTTTCGCCCGCCTCTACCCGTTTTCAGAACCTTTATCCTGATGTTATTTTATTTCTACAACTGCACCCTGCTCTTCAAGTTTTGCCTTCATGGAATCGGCTTCCTCTTTCGTCACGCCGGTCTTGAGCGGCTTCGGTGCTCCGTCGACAAGGTCCTTCGCTTCTTTCAGTCCGAGGCTGGTGAGTTCTCTCACAACCTTGATGACCTGGATCTTCTTGTCGCCGGCAGATGTCAGAATAACATCAAAGCTTGTCTTCTCTTCAACTTCCGGCGCAGCTGCCGCACCGGGGGCTGCGGCCACTGCCACAGGAGCTGCGGCTGTGACACCGTATCTCTCTTCGAACTCCTTGATGAACTTGGACATATCAAGGATAGTCATACTATCGATAAATTCAAATACCTGTTCCTTCGTAATAGACATTATGCAAACCTCCTTAGAATTATGGTTAATTGTTCTTTTTTGATTTCAGTGATTCCATTGCATAGGCAAAGCCGGTGACCGTAGCGGAAAGCGCTCCAGCCAGTTTTGCCGTCGGCGCCTGAAGTGCTCCAGCCAGCATCGAAAGCAACATTTCTCTTGACGGCAGTTCTGCAATAGCCTTCAGATCCTTCGGACCATACAGCTGTCCTTCAACCACCGCTCCCGTGACTTTAAGCTTTTCGTTTTTCTTTACAAAATCAAGAACTCTTTTGACTGCGAGCACAGGATCGTCATAGCCAATGGCAAGGCCAACAGGGCCCTTGAATACATCAGCAGCAACAGAAAAACTTGTTTCCTGAGAAGCAATCTTGGCAAGTGTGTTTTTCACAACACTGTAGTCGATAGAAGAACTGTTCAGCAGTCTTCTCAAATCGGTCATCTCGGCAACTGTCATACCTTTGTAATCAGTAAAGACAACTGACCTCGCCTTCGTAAGCTTATCTTTCAGGTCGGTAATTACTTGTCCTTTTTCTTGCTTTTTCAGATGAGACCTCCTTTCCCAGAGACCCTGGCAGGCATGTAATCATCAGATGCGGATTAAGAAATTAGGGGATGTTGAAGCAGTATTTTTTGCCCATTTTCCCATCCCGAAATCTTTTCTCATCCCTCTTAGCCTCGGTAGGCACGCTATTTCTAAATTCTCCAGAAAAGCGCATTACGCTTTCACACCTACTGTCTCTGACTATTATATGTTTGGACTATGTCCGTGTGATGCTACTTCGTTGAAACTGTAGCTACATCAACCCTAAGACCGGGGCCCATTGTCGAAGATACCGAAATCCCCTTCAGATACTTGCCCTTGCTTGTTGACGGCTTTGCCTTGGTCACTGAATCAATGATAGCCTTTGCATTGTCAAGAAGCTTCTGTGCATCAAAGGAGACTTTGCCGATCGGCACATGCACAACACCGGCCTTTTCGGCCTTATATTCTACCTTTCCGGCCTTAATCTCCTTGACCGCCTTGGCTACATCAAAGGTTACGGTGCCGAGTTTCGGATTGGGCATCAGACCGCGAGGTCCGAGCACCTTGCCGAGCTTGCCGACAACACCCATAATATCAGGGGTTGCAACAACCTTGTCAAAATCAAGCCATCCCTTGTTAATCTTCTCAATGAGATCATCGGCACCAACAAAATCTGCGCCGGCCTGTTTCGCCTCCAGTTCCTTTTCGCCCTTGGCAAAGACGAGGACCCTGAGCGTCTTTCCCGTGCCATGAGGAAGCACAACCGTTCCTCTCACCATCTGATCAGACTTCCGCGGGTCTACGCCGAGATTAAAAACAATGTCAACAGTCTCATCGAACTTGACATAGGTCAGTTCTTTTACCTTCTGTATTGCATTTTCAAGGGAATATTCCTTCCCCTTTTCGACCTTTTCAAGTGAAGCATTCATTTTCTTGCCCATAGAGACCTCCTCGCTATTCCACAACTTCAACGCCCATGCTCTTTGCTGTCCCTGCAATGATCCTCATTGCAGCATCCAGAGAGTACGCATTGAGGTCCGGAAGCTTTGTTTGTGCTATTTCCTTGACTTGTGCTGTCGTAAGCTTGCCAACCTTATCCTTGTTCGGCGTGCTTGACCCTTTAACAACCCCTGCAGCCTTCTTAATGAGTTCAGACGCCGGCGGCGTCTTGGTAATAAAGGTAAAAGTTCTGTCCTTATATATGGTCAGCACCACCGGGATTATGGTGTCTCCCATGGGTGCTGTCTGGGCATTGAATGCCTTGCAAAACTCCATGATATTGATGCCATGCGGACCGAGCGCCGGACCAACCGGCGGAGCAGGAGTTGCCTTGCCTGCTACAATCTGAAGCTTAACCTGTCCTGTTACCTCTTTCTTAGCCATTGTCTATCCTCCTGCTATTATGCAAAACACATTAAATTACTGGTTCTTTTCGACCTGGAAGAAATTCAGTTCGACCGGGGTCTGTCTTCCGAATATGCTCACCATGACCGTAAGTCTTCCATGGTCCATATCTACCGTCTCAACAAAGCCGTTGAAGTTGCTGAACGGTCCATCCACGATCCTGAGGTTTTCACCCTTCTGGTATTGAGTCTTGATCTGGGAAACAGGACCTCTCTCCACCTGCTGCATGATAAGTTCGACTTCCTCGATCGGGATCGGGACAGGATTCTGGCCGCCGACAAAACCGGTGACGCGCGGAGTACCTTTAACCAGATGCCATGTCTCATCATCAAGTTCCATCTCGACAAGAATGTACCCCGGATAGAACTTCCGGTCGCTCTCTTTTTTCTTGCCTCCCCGGAGTTCGATCACTCTCTCGGTCGGAATCAGAATCTTGGAGATCTTCTCCTCAAGCCCCTTGGTTGCGACCTTCTCCTCGATGGAGACCTTCACCTTCTCCTCGAAACCGGAATACGTATGCACTACATACCAGTTCTTTGCCATCGTCTTTTACCTGAGGGCCAAACCGACGATTTTAGCAAGGGCGAGGTCGACAACCCCGAGAAAAACAGAGATCACCATCACCGTAATGATAACGACCCATGTTGACCCGATCAGTTCCTCTCTGTTGGGATACACGACCTTCTTTGTCTCTATCTTCACTTCATTGAAAAACTGTTTTATCTTTTCAATCATGCATTCTTCCTCGCTTTAGTTGGCAGGCCAGGAGGGATTCGAACCCCCAGCCCTCGGATTTGGAGTCCGATGCTCTAGCCGTTAGAGCTACTGGCCTACACTCATCTACGCTTTCGTTTCCTTGTGCACGGTATGTTTCATGCAACTTCTGCAGTATTTCTTCCGTTGAAGCTTATCCGTTGTATTCTTCTTGTTCTTCATAGTCGAATAGTTTTTATTCTTGCATTCAGTACACTGAAATAAAAATATATCTCTCATGGTTTACCCCATGACCTCGGTGACAACACCGGCACCAACCGTGCGGCCGCCTTCCCGGATTGCAAACCTCAGTTCTTTCTCCATCGCTATCGGAGAGATCAGCTCTACCGTCATGCTGACGTTGTCTCCCGGCATCACCATC
>JACRHC010000024.1 GCA_016217675.1 Nitrospirota bacterium | reverse complement strand
ATGATCGCAAACAGCATCAGTCCTGCCCCTGCTCCGATGTATAATCCCTTTTTTGCCATTCCGTTGTTTTTCATTTCCTTAATCCTCCTCTTGTTGATCTCGCTTGTATATATGCAGGCTTCATGCCAATAGATAATATCTCGTTTTTAAAGGATTCCTACTCCCGAATCGTTTGCAGAAATGCAAATATGACTGCCCTGTTTGCAGTTGTGCGAAAATTAATGGTCGTCTAAACAGGAGGTCTTATAGGGATGGCATCGACTGCATAATGTTTGTGCCCTGTTTTCTCCGACTACCCACGTATATGCCTTATGGCAGTCGGTTCTGGTAACAATTTCTTGCTTTTGAATTACCGAATTCATATTGTTATTGCTTCTCCAAAAATCATCGGATATAATCGATGAATGCGAAGACGACATATGTGGCGTTTTTTCCTGAATCATTGTATAAACGCTCTTGTGCATTCAGAGCGGGCCCCTCTATGAAGTGGGAGAAAAAGATTGCAGGCCTCGTTGATCATATCAAGGGCTTTGTTCTCGCAGCTTTTCTTATAATATCTATCCTCGCAATTGTTCTGGCTTATCGATATTACGAATATCGCCAGGAAGATCCTAATTTTTGCGTTTCTTGCCACCTTATGAAGGAGGCTTATAAGGAGTGGCAGAAGGGGAAGCACAGGGATATTGTTTGCCAGCAGTGTCATCATGTTAGCATGTTAGAACAGAACCGGCTTCTTGTGGCCTTTGTTATGAAGCAGAATGAGCAGGCATTCTCGCAATCTCACGGAAGAGAAAAGCCCTGGCGCGAGTGCAAAAAATGCCATATGGATAATGTTGCACAGGGATCATTGAGTTTGCAGAAATCATACGGCCATGCAAAACATGTTTTTATGCAGGGCATCGAATGCAAGGTCTGCCATAAAGGCAATCTCCACAATTTTACGCCTAATGAAAGCGCCTGCAGCGGCTGTCATAAGGACAAAGGTGTTCACGGCATTGGGATGGAGGCTTTTTCATGCCTCAAGTGCCACTCATATTCTGAAAAAACTGCATCGATGATACCAAAAGACAGATGTATCAAATGTCATCCATCAGTTTCTGTTAAGGGGCCGATGTCCGGCATTCTCTGCCATCAGTGTCATAAACCGCACGGGACAATCATGCCTGCCTTGGCGTTATGTACTACGGAATGCCATAGCAATGAAGCTACGGTTGGCCAGCATGGCCTGCATATGAAGAAAGGGCTTAACTGCCTGGACTGCCATAAGGCACATACGTGGGTAGTCGGAGAAAACAGGGCACAAACATTATGCAGTCGATGCCATCCCTATAAGAACCCTCGTCTTTTCATCTATTAAATTTTCGCTCACATACAGCAGACAAGAAAGAGGAGACCTGTATCGTCTTGCTGCCAAGGGAACGTGAGAAGTCGGCAGCATAATTACCGGACATCTCCATATTGGCCTGACAATGTTCTTTCACGACTTGAAAACATCAGGGTCGTCATATATAGTAACAACATTTGACAACAGATAATCCAACAAGAAATATCCCCTATCTAATCCTTACCGCTACCATCAGCGGTGCGTTAGTCATGGTACTCGAGGTGCTGGGTTCAAAGATCATAGGCCCCTTCTTCGGCGTCAGCCTCTTTGTATGGACATCGCTCATAACCGTCACACTCCTGGCGCTCTCCATAGGGTATGCAGCAGGCGGCATCCTTGCGGATAAGAGGAACCATCCCGATTATCTGTATCTGATCATTGCCCTTGCCGGTATTCTGGTGCTCTGCATTCCTTTCATGAAAAACAAGGTTATCCTCTTCTGTCAGCCCATGGGACTCCGGTCAGGCGCATTCCTGAGCACCCTTATCATCTTCGGCCCCCCCCTGCTCCTGTTGGGGTGTGTATCCCCCTATATTGTCAGGCTTGCAACAAAGGGTACTGAGAATATCGGCAGGGTCGTCGGCATCTTCTACGCGCTTTCGACACTCGGCAGTTTTCTGGGCACGGTCCTGACCGGTTTTGTGCTGATCGCCTATTTCAGCATCAGCAAGACCTTCATCTATATAGGTCTGCTGCTGTTGCTTATCCCCGCGGTGTACTTCGTTGTCTTCAGAAAGAAATGGGTTGCCATACTCTGTTTCGCGGCATTCATCCCCCTTGCGTTCATGCAGCATGATACCATGAGATCAAAGGTCATGCAGAACGGAACACGGGTAACAGAGGTTTTCAGGAAGGACAGTTTCTATGGTACGCTAAAGGTAGTTGATTACTCCTTCGCATCTAACCACTCTCGGGAACTTATCATAGACGGCCTTGTGCAGGGAGGGATCGACCTCACAAATCATAAGTCCATCTATGAATATGCCTATTACATGGAGCTATTGCCCTATCTCCTGAACCCTCAGGGCAAAGAATGCCTCGTGATCGGGCTTGGCGCAGGAGTGATCCCTATGTGGTATGAGAAGATGGGTATACGGACCGATGTGGTCGACATCAGTGAAGATATTGAAAAAATAGCGAAAACCTATTTTGGCTTTACTCTCGTTGGGGATATGCATATACAGGATGCACGGTTCTTCCTCTCGAACACAAAAAAGAAATATGACTATATCATTCTCGACGTATTCACCGGAGACACAACACCCGCACATCTCCTCAGCAAAGAGGCCCTGCAGCAGATCAAGGACTGCCTCGCACCGGAAGGCATTGTCGCACTTAACCTCTTTGGCTCTCTCAGGAATGAGACGTTCATCACCGCCTCTGTGCTAAAGACCCTTGGCGAGGTCTTCAGAACCGTACAGATCTATACTACTTTTGATCAGCATGCAGGTGACGGCATCGGCAATCTTGCGGTGATGGCTTATGACGGCAGCGCGAGACCGGTCAGGGCCGACGCGGCGAGCACCTTTGATATTCATCCGCTGGCTGTAGACTCCATCCGCAGGCATTTTGGAAAGACATTTGCCTTTGCACCAAATACTCCCGCAATGGTCTTAACGGATGATTACAATCCTGTTGATTATCATGATGTCTGGATGAAGGAACAGGTGAGAAAATCCATTGTACAGGAAACAGACCCTGACATCCTTCTTTAGACGTATCTTTATCATGCAAAGCAGGAAACAGGCAGAACAAAGATAACATCAGGCGATCAGTTTCCCGACCTCATCTGACCAAACCCTGTAACCTTCCCCGCTCACATGCACGCCGTCGTCCATGAGATATGCAGCCACAGGCCTGCCCTCTTCATCAAGAAACTTCGCATGGATATCAAGGTACAGGACCTTTTCGTCAGCCGCCATCTGCCTCAGACTCGCATTCATATGCCGTATGTCCTCATTCGATATATAGGGGAAAAGTACAGGGAGAAGACTCTGCACAATGACCTTTGCCGAGGGATATGCCTGCCTGATCTCCCGCACGATATTCCGATAGGTATCAGCAATGCCCTCATCCCCCATAGCCATGCTGTTGATGCCTGACATGATAAAAACAAAGTCAGGGCTCTTCACCCCTTTGAAGACGCCCCTGAGGCGGGAATAAAGTCCTTCAACCGTCTCTCCTGCAATGCCGAAGTTGCAGACCTCTTGCTCAGGAAACCGCTCAGACCAGTCGAAATACTCGATCAGTGAATCACCGAGGAACAGGAGTCTTTTTCTCACGCCAAAATTGGTAAATTCTTCATGGGATCGTTTTATCCCCAACCTTTTTGAGCAGGGCATAAAGCCAGAACCCGATGCCGATTACAAGCGTGGAGACGATCGCAATCAGGATCATCTTTTCCCGTTTTGCCTTTTTGTCTTTTTGCAGGCCGGGCTTGTAATCCGGGTTCTGCCTTATATTCCTTAGCTCCGCGCTTTCAGGCCTGAACTGCTGCCAGTTGGCCTGATTAACGGAATTTGCAAGGTCATAGCCCGGGGGATCGATCGCAGCATTGCCGAAGCCGGCAGTATACGACGGGACATCGCCCAAGGCAACAAAATAGAGGAGCTTCTGCACCCAGCCGAGCTTTATGCCTTTGATATCAAGAGGGGGATTGCTGCCATTTTCGATGATAAGCCTGTAGAACCTGTGGCCGGAAACGTTTGAGACAATAAAATTCCTGGTCTCTATCATGTCCGAAAGAAGAAATCGATAAAGAGAAGTTCGCTGGAGAAGTTTATAGGAGTTCTCCCTGCCTGTTTCGCTCGAATAGAGCGATGCAGGCCTGTGGAAATAAGGATTTGTCAGATCAAAGGATATCCTGGTGAACGGCAGGCCCGACTCAAAGCTGATGACCGTATTTCTGTCCCTGTCCTGTTCTGACCTGAATGTCGTCGGGTGCTGCTCATCGTAAACCGCCGTCGTCTCTGTTTCTGAAAAAGTCCGGCCCATAACCCTGCTGATATGCAGCTTCCTTGCCTGCATGCCGGTCACACTGAAGTCCAGGCCCTGATATTTAAGCCTGATCTTCTCATCGCCTGCTGACTGCTTTTTGTCGTCTTTCAGCGTCAGACGGTAATACCTGAAATCCGAAGCATTAAACGATATATGTTTCTTTCTCAGATCAACCTGTGACGTAAAATCGTAGATCTGACTCTGCGCAAGTAATGTCCATGATCTGCTATCAGCGCTACCCTCAAGCACAACAGCCTTCCTGAAATCTATTTCCTGGATCTCGAACGCCAGCTCTGTTACGGGCTGATATTTCTCCGGCATCTTCATGGTCACGCGTGTTTCAGAGAGTTGTTCGTCAAAGCCGATAACTTCCAGGCTATAGGTCTCGGGCCGTCTGGCGTCGTTCCGGTTTTCGATGATCACATAAGGGATCTCCCGGTTATTGGTATCGATGATCCGCAGATCCCTGCATGCCATGCTGCACTGTTCAAGGACAGCATCTTTCAGGTGTACCTGATACAGGCCGCTATTCTTAAGGGGGCCCTCTATAACACCTGACCAGCGGAAGTTCTCGAGTGTATAGAGATATGCTGCGCTGACCGGTACAGCAGCAAAGAAAAGCAGTGCCAGAATTATGTAATGAGCAATCTTCTTCATCACCTCACCTCAGACCTTTTCAGCGGTCATGGCGCTTTGGATCTTATCCTTGAACTTATAGTAGAGATAAGACGTGCCGACAAGGACCAACCCGAGAATGATAAAGGAGATTATACGGTAGGGCGTGCTGATATTCTCCATATCAAAGAGAAACACCTTGACGAGCGTAACAGCAAAGAGCCCGAGAGATACCTTGCGGAGCCCCGGATGGTTCTCCTTGAATCCGAGCAGCATGAGTGCAACGGAAAAGACGGTCCAGAGGACCGAAAGAGCTGCAAAGCGGGCAGCAGGCAGATAATCGCGGAAAAAGAGCGAGGTCTCCATATTCAGGACAATAAAAAGAGCAATACCAAAGAACATATAAAAAGCATGAGAATCTTTTCCGTTTTTCCCTGATACAATGCTCAATGATTCCCGCCCGGTCATATATCCGAAGAGATAGAGGGATGCCAAAGCCATTGCAGAAGTCAGGAGACGTTCAGCGATCATATGCGTATAAGGCAAGGACCGGTACGCATAGGTGAACGAGACTTGGAAAACGGTCTCATAGTCATAAAACAGAAACTTTGCTGTGGTCAATGCGGCAAGCAGATAAGAACCAATCACAACGGTCTTCCTGTTGAGCCGCAGGCCCATCCATAAGAGCACAACAGCCTGCGCTGCCCAGAAGATCGTTATCCAGTGTTTTGAGAAAATGACCGGGATGGTGATCACAAGGAAAAGCGCAGCCTTGGCAAGAAGCACCACAAAGGCGTCCTGGTCCTGCTTGTCTGTCCTGGCGAGGCACGTGGCCATGATAAGGAAGATCACGGCATAGGAGATCGTAATGACGCTCACCCATTGAAGCGATGCATATTCAGTGATCATATAGTAGCTGTATCCGAATGCGAGCAGGGAATTGGGGAGGATGATGATAAAGCCATCCATCTTTTCTTCCTGTTTTCGGACAAACTGGTACGCGAAAGGGATCACACTGTAAATGAGATAGAACAAATTAAGGAAAATAATGCCAGGCCAGAACTTCGTATTGTCGTAATGCCTGCTGAACCACGCTGCATGAAGAAGATAGGTAAAGAAGAACCCGAAGACATTCAGGATATCCCACTTCTTGTAAAACGCGATCGCAAGAAGGCCGAGGTTCAGGATCGTCACATAGGTCATAAGCACGATCTGGTTATCCTGGCCGGTGCTGAGCATCACGGGTGTCAAAAATCCACCGACAATACCGAGCACGGCAAGCCACTTGTTGTCATAAACAATAGCAAGCGCTGCAGCAAGGACCGTTATCAAGACCATGACCGCAAATGACGGGACCTGCCCGATTAGGGCATAAAGCTGAAATGCGGCAAAGGTTGAAAAATAGAGTGTAGCTATACCGCCGCCGGCAAGATAGAGGCCAAAGATCTCATACTGCTTCTTCCGGAACAGATTCCCGGCAACCAGAAAAACCATTCCCCAGGCATAAGCCATGGATACCCTTCCTGCAGGCCCGATCCATCCCTGCTCAAAGGAATACTTCAGGAAATAGCCGACACCAAAGACCATGGTGACGATACCGATGATAAGAAGCCACTTCTGGCCGAAATTCACCTCGAACTGCCCTGAATGCTGCTTTTGCGAAGGCATGAATGTTCTCTGGACTGAAACTTTTGGTTCAGAAACGGAAGTTGCAGCAGCATGTTCTTTGTCAAAAGTCTCAGAGGCAGGCTTTGAAACCTGATATTCCTCCCTTGCAAAAGGCTGAGCGGACGATCCCCTAAGGTCTTTTTCGAGCAGAACCCCGAACTGCTCTACCTTATTCGTGACATTCTTTACTTTGTTCCAGAGCTCTTCCTTCACCAGTGCCTTGACCTGTTCTGCATCATTCTTGATTTCGAAATAGAGTTCCAGCTTTTCTCGCATCTCCTTGCCGAAGACATATCCGCAGGAACCGCATTTTTCTAAAGCCTGATTGATTGCTGTTTTGCAAGCCGGACAGTGCATCTGCCCCCTCCGTGATGCCTGAATTTTATGAGATTGTATCCTGTTATATCCTGTTTTGCAAGAGGATTGCCAGAACGGTCTCTTTATCTCTGAGCTTGTTTTTTTCTATACTATATAGGACTATGGATAATGAAAAAACAAAGCTCAGGCAGATCGTGGTAAGGAGTTATTCCGATGTTGCCAAAGGCAATCTTTCCTTTCTTGCACCCTCAAGCTGCTGTGCCCCTGAGTCAGACACCGTAAGCCTCCTTGAGGCAGGCAGGAGGCTCGGATATTCCGTCGAGGAACTGAAGATCGGCCTTGGCGAGGCAAACCTCGGACTGGGCTGCGGCAATCCCCAGGGGATCGCAGATCTCAAAGAGGGCGAGACCGTCCTTGATCTGGGCAGCGGAGCAGGCTTTGATGCCTTACTCTGCTCCATGAAGATCGGCAAGACCGGCAGGGTGATCGGCGTGGACATGACAGAGGACATGGTTGTAAAGGCAACTGAGAATGCAAAGAGACTGGGGGCTGATAACGTAGAGTTCCGGCATAGTGAGATCGAACACCTGCCGCTCGCTGACAACACAGTGAACGTGATCATCTCAAACTGCGTCATCAACCTTTCTCCGGATAAGCAGGCTGTTTTTAATGAGGCGTTCAGAGTTCTTAAGCCCGGCGGAAGAATTGCCATTTCCGATATCCTCAAGCGGACGGAATTCAGCAGGGAGATCCTTGATCACGAACATGCGTACAGCGGCTGAATAACCGGATCGGTTCCCGTGGAGGAACTGAAGATGATCCTGGCAAATGCCGGCTTTAAGGATATCCTCATTGTTGACAAGCAGAACAGCGACGAGATAATCAAGAGCTGGAAGTTCGGTGAAGGGGTCGAAAAGATGGTCGTTTCAGCCTACATCAGGGCAATAAAACCGGCTGCGTAAATTACTGTTCCCACTTCTTCTTTCTTACCCCTGCAGCCTCCAGTATCTTGCCTGCCAACTGGACCGTATCCTCAATTCGCTTATCAACAGGATGGCCGAAATGCTGCTGGTCAAAGACCGGTATGTGAACAGTAACATCGGGCCGCATCTTCCGGTCCGGAGAATAGGTTATGCTGTTGGAGTCCTCGATAGTCGCTTCGCACATATGCAGCGGATCGCAGGTATTGGATAATGCCTCGGCAATTTTTCTGACATCGCGCAGGACCCTGGGAAACTCCCGGTCATCCGGAGATGCATCCTCATCAGCAGGGGGAAATGTACCGTAGATATTGATCTGATAGCCTATCTGGACCATCTGCCTCTGCTTCGTGGTGTTGTAGTAGGGTTCAATGTCGTAGCAGATCCGGCGTTTGCGGATCGTTTCCGAGAGTTCTTCTTCTGACTTAAAGAGGCTGGCAATGTTGAGCTTTGCATCCATGATGCAGCTCCCTCAAACTGCAGTCTTTCTTTTCTTTCCGAAGTGGTGAACAAGAAAATCATGGGTTTCGTTGATCTCACCCATGGACTTCATCAGGGCTGAATACAGAGGGTTCAGCTTGAGATAGGGCCTCAGCGTCTTTGCCATGGCAGCCAGATTGGCCTGGCACTCATCTACCATACTCACCGAACGTTCCTCAAGACTCTGACCATAGATATAGAAGATCTCGATAAAAATGTCGGAAATAAGCCAAAACTCGTTCAACACCGTCTGGGACACTGCTTCTCCCTGGGACACCTTTTTCTTCCTGAGCCGCCTTAGAAATTCCACAAGTTCTGCCTGTATGTTCTTGAGTTGCTTGATGATCGTCACAAGTTCGGCAGATTTTCTCTTGAGAATATTTTTATAAACAAGGGTTTTTGAGATCTTCCGCCAATGCTTTGCGTGACCCTTCTTCCACTCAGCCATGTTCGTCCAGAGTGCTACAACAGCAGGATCAAAATCCTCTCTCTTCGCAAAATGGCTATATACCTCACAGGTAAGTTCATCGAGCCTCTTGCCCATTTCTATAATTTCATGTATTTCATTCATATCACAATCCACCTGCAAAGACCGATTTTAGGGGGTTTAAACACATATTAAGATTACCACATTCGCGGCCAAAACATAAGAACTATTTTCAGCGTTATTTTCGGGGGGTCCTCTTTTTGCAGAAAAAAGCCGAAATAATCTAAAATTATACCACAAAATGGCAGCTATTTTTTGCTTAGTTATACAACACTTAATATTTTCATAATTAATGAAAAATCTGAGAATCGGAATCCCGAGAGCCCTGCTGTATTACAGCTATGCCGAGTCCTGGAAGCTCTCTTTCAGTGAACTTGGACTCGATGTCATCACATCGCCTGAAACACATGCGAATATACTCAGGGAGGGAATCAAGCATGCAGTCGGGGACCTCTGCCTGCCGGTAAAGACCTTTCTGGGCCATGCAGCCCTCCTCAAAGACAGCGTTGACCTTCTTTTCATCCCGCGGTATGTAAGCGTGGAAAAGGAAAGTTTCATGTGCCCGAAGATGATCGGCCTGCCTGACGTTGTCAGGGCCTGCTTCACGAACCTGCCAGGCATAATTGACCCCCTATTCCACGTCAAGCAATTTGGCGACAATGCAGTCCGGGAGTTCACAAAGCCGATCGCAAAGGCCATTTCTCAGCACCATCCTGATGTATACACACTGTTCAAGAGAAATATGAATACAGCGGTTGAGATCCCGGCAGAGCAGAACAGGGTCTCAGCGCGTCTGCTTTCTGAAGTGGGCATCCTGTCATCTCACCGGAAGATGAATATCGGTATTGTCGGCAGGCCGTATCTCCTTTTTGACCGGCATCTTTCAAAAAACCTCTTCAAATACATTAAAGATCTCGGGGCAAACCCTATTTATCTCAAGCCCGAAGAACCGGACATGCGTGAGGCTATGGCAGTGATCCCAAAGTGGGTGTACTGGGATATGGGTAAAGAAGTCGTGACCTCTGCTCATCTTTTTTTCAAGGATGACCGAGTTGACGGCGTGATCAATGTCTGCAGTTCTACCTGCGGACCTGACTCGTTTACCGGCGACCTTATCAGGAAAAGATTGAACCAGAGAAATAAGCCGTACATGGCACTCAGTATTGATGAACACGCATCAGATGTAGGCATCCAGACCAGGATCGAGGCCTTCATGGATATGATTGCCAGGGTGACCGCGTGAAGCTCACGGTCCCGCATATGGGTCTTCTGTCCGTTGCCTATACAAGGGTTCTGCGACAGCACGGCGTTGACATGCAGCCTCCGCCAAAGGCAACAATCAAGACCCTGAACCTCGGCGTCAAATATTCGCCGGAGTTCGCATGCCTGCCTTTCAAGATCAACCTCGGCAACATGATGGAAGCGCTCGACAATGGTGCAGACGCGATCCTCATGCCGGGCGGGTACGGCCCCTGCCGGTTCGGATACTACGGCATCATACAGGAGCAGATCCTGAGAGAACAGGGCTACAAATTCACCATGTCCACAACAGACAATCCTGACAGACTCTCTGATATGATCGACACGATCCGGGACATAAGCCAGATCAGGAACAGATATGACGGGTACAGCGTATTCTTCCTGATCCTGATGCGCATGGCAGCTCTGGACAAGGCAACAGCCCTGTATCACTATCATAAGCCCCGCGAGGTTAACAGGGGAGATACAGACCAGGTGCTGAAACAGGCCATTGAGATGATAGACCTGGCAGACTCATACACAAAGCTCTTCAGGACAATGCCTGAGGTCAAGAAGATGTACAAAGCTATCAGGATCGACAAGAGCTTCAAGCCGGTGACCATCGGCGTGTTAGGCGAGATCTTCGTGGTGATCGAGCCGTTTGCCAACCTTGAGATCGAGAAGAAGTTAGGCGAACTGCGCGTTGAGGTCAGGCGGGGGGTCTGGCTCAGCGACTGGCTCAATGACCGCTTCAGGTTCAGGCCTTTCAGGAGGAACCAGACGAAATACGCAACAAAGCTCGCAAAGGGATACCTCAATTTCGCCTCAGGAGGCGAGAGCATCGAAACCGTCGGCAAGACCGTTCTCTTTCAGAAAAAAGGGGTTGACGGCGTGCTCCATATCATGCCCTTTACCTGCATGCCTGAGCTGGTTGCATCAGCAGTCATCAACAGGATCAGCAAGGACAGGGAATATCCCGTGCTCTCGATGACATTTGACGAGCATGTATCAGAGGCGAATATAATAACAAGGCTCGAAGCATTTGTTGACCTGCTCGAAAGGAGAAGGAATGGAAGCATATCTCGGTATTGATGTAGGATCGGTAACCACGAAGGTCGTTCTTATCGACCGTCACGGCACGGCCCTCTGGAGCTCATACAAGAAAACCATGGGCCAGCCGATCAAGGCCCTTCAATCAGCCTTCTCGGCCTTGAGAAGAGGTATGGGCGATATTGAGATCAGGGGCGTCGGCACAACCGGCAGCGGCAGAAAGCTGGCTGACTATATTGTCGGCGCTGACGAGGTGAAAAACGAGATTACCGCCCATGCGGTCTCTGCCATTCATCATATCCCAAACGTCAGGACCATTGTCGAGATCGGCGGACAGGATTCAAAGCTGATCCTGATAAGAAACGGCGTTGTGGTTGACTTTTCGATGAATACGGTCTGTGCTGCAGGTACAGGCTCCTTTCTGGAGCATCAGGCAGCGCGCCTCGGTATTGCGATCGAAGAGCTCGGCAATTACGCCCTTGCAGCCTCATCCCCTGCCAGGATCGCAGGAAGGTGTACGGTCTTTGCCGAGTCTGATATGATCCATAAACAGCAGATGGGCCACAACCTTGAAGACATTGTTGCGGGCCTCTGTGATGCGTTGGTGAGGAACTATCTGAACAACCTGTCGCGCGGCAAGGAGATTAGCGATCCGGTCATCTTCCAGGGAGGGGTTGCTGCAAACCCAGGGATAAAAGCATCCTTTGAGCGGGAACTTGGCAAGGAGTTCATCGTGCCTCACTATTATCCGATCATGGGTGCTATCGGCGCAGCCCTCCTGAGCAGAAATACAACCCAGACAAGGTTCAGGGGCTGGTCTTTATCAGAAAAGCAGCTCTCGACCTCGAGCTTCTACTGCTCTGACTGTCCGAACGCCTGCGGAGTGATGCAGATCAATGACTGCGACGAGGTGATTGCCCGCTGGGGCGATACCTGCGGCAAATGGGGGAGGATGTCAGAGTAAGAACTCTTTTTTCTGCGTCACCTGACCTGGATAAGGGCAACGGCAACTTAATTTTTTTCAGAGATTTTATGGGGACGGCTTTTAGTCAGCTGAGCGCCTCAGACTTCTTTCTCTTTGAGCCTGATCTCAACCCTTCTGTTTTGGGCCCTGTTTTCGGGTGTATCATTGGGGGCTATAGCATGCTGGTCTGCATTTCCTTTAATGGACAGCCGCGAAGGGTCGATGCCATGTTTATTGATAAAATATTTCAACACACTTGTTGCCCTGCCAACAGAAAGTTCCCAGTTTGAAGGATAGATATGGGTATTTATGGGAACATTATCCGTATGTCCTTCTATTTCAACAAGAAAAACAGGATTTTTTTCTATAATGGATGCAATGTGGTCGAGGATAGCTTCTGAACGCTTCAGTATCAGTGCCTCTCCGGGACTGAAACTGACTCTTTCCTTCATGGTGATTATGATCTCTTTATCGACTGCCCTTACTGAAACATCATCGGTCAGAGAAAGATTTTTTATTTCAGATGTCACTTCATTTCTTACCCGCTCGCTGATTGCATCTGCAGCCTGCGGCGGTATAATGGCCGGATAGCTCTGATTCCGGGTTTTGCCCTGCTCAACATTTTCCAATTGTTTTGTGTTTTTTGTCATAACAAAAAACATCATAAAAAAGACAAGCAGGAGAGACAATAAGTCGCTTAACGTAATAAGCCAGTTGCTGTCACTGTCAACAGATGATTTTGATTTTTCGATAAGCCTCCTGTATGAAGAATTTATCGGCATATTTTTGTAAAGCTTGTCCATTGTCAATCCCTCTTTCATTTCATGGTATTATCTTGCCTCACGCAATTTAATGCCTCAGTTGACCCCCTTTGCAGCTGCAAGGGGGGTTCCGGCTCCCGAAAAACAAAATTCTTCGATACTCAGGTGGCCTTTTATTTTTTCCTCGATCCTGTATGGGTGCTCTCCGTTATTAATGGCTTCCATGCCTTCAATGATAATGTTCATGAGCGTCTCGGATGCGATCGCCTTGTCCTTGATCTTTGCACAGAGCGGCAGCATAAAGAGATTGGAAATAACAACGCCGTAAAAGGTCGACATAAGTGCAACAGCCATGAGAGGGGCCATCATATCAACTGACTGAAAATGTTTAAACATCTTTATGAGACTGATGACCGTCCCGGCGAGGCCGAAGGAAGGCGTAAGCCTTGCAACCGTTTTCATCACATTCTGGCTGAAGTTGTAATGCATGACACGTATGGCCATTTCCCGCTCCATAATTGTTCTTATCTCTTCACTGCTCCTGTGATTGATCAACAGATTGATGCCAAACCTCAGGAAATCGTCATTCAGACTTTTCATCCTGTTTTCCAGTCCGCGAATATCAGCTTTCCTGTATATTTTTGCCATCTCAAGAATATCCTTTACCACCGCGTCCCGATCTCTGTCAGCCTTAAACGCACTGATTACATCCTGAACCGTGTCCCCAATCCTTTTAAAAGGAAATCCGATAAATACGGCGATGAGCGATCCTCCGACAACGATGAAGAGTGCATCAGGGTTAAATATCATCTCCAGACCAACGTCTCTGAAAACGGTCAAGACAAACGACAATAAGGTGACAACTAAAGTGATAACCAAAAAAATATTCATAGGGTCCTCCCTGGCTTCAGATATGTAATCACTAACCGACCTTACAATGTTGAGCAATTGGCGTACCAGGACGCACAAACATAGTCACCCGGAGGTTTTTATACTGAAATTCCAGCAAAATGAGAGGTCTGAGCGGTCAACGAAGATGCGTTTATATTTTATCAGCAGGAAGTTTTTTCCCTGAAGGCAATTTTTTCCCTGAGTACATCATAGACCAAAGGCCGCGCGCCCATTTCAGTCAAGGAAACAATAGGGGTCTTTTTCAGAGAAGAGGTCGAGACCATGGCCGTATGACACGGCGAGGCAGCCGCCGCATACAGGACGGATTGAGCATGCGGAACAGACAGAACATCCCTGCCGATAACGGCTTGCAGCATCGGAGTTATAGACACCTGCAAAGCCCTGTTTCAGTATATTTCCAATAGGTGAGGGAAATTTCCTGCAGGCATGGGCCTCACCGTCCGGCAGCACGGAAAAGAAATTGAAGGCAGCGCCGCACCCAAACCCTGTGCAGCCGCCAAAGAACCCTCCCCCCTGCTGCTGAAACAGGATATTAAAGAGATTGTCCTTAATTCCCATGACCGGATTCGCTTCAGCAGCCTTCAGGTAATCGTTCAAGAATGCCCGATACCGCTCCTTTGACGGGAGCCTCAGAGTCGAACCCTCTCCCACCATCGAAAGACGATTGAAATTAAAGGTGTCAGTTTTTTCACGCAGGATTTCGGCAAGCGGGATCACCTGATCAACATTATCTTCGGTGAGCGTGAGCATGACCATCGAATAGACGCCGAATTCACGCAGTATTGAGAGAAAAGCCATAACCCTCATAAAATGGCCCTCCCCCCGGATAAGGTCATTATGCTCCTGCAGGCCCTCAAGGCTCACTTGAAAAAACGAAGGCGCCTGTATGGCAATGAGTTCCTCGATCCTCCCGCGCGGCGAAGGGTTGCCGAGTATTGCTGTCACAAAACCCCGATCAGCAGCAGCGCGGTACAATTCCACAAAATGCGGATAGAGCAGCGGATTGCCTCCGCTGAAAGATATCTGCCCCCGCACACGCCTTTCCCTGCAGAAGCTGCTGAAGTCATCAAGGATCCTTATGCCGTCCTCCCGTTGCATTGATGATCGGTCGCTGCGGTCATAGCAGTGTCTGCAATGAAGGTCACAGGTCTGCGTGACGTGCCACTGAAGCGTCATGAATGAACTCTGCAGGAACCTGCCGAAGAGCCCATCCTGCCTTTCCGCGCTGAAGGGAGCCCTTCGTATGTGCGAACTCTCTGTTCTCAGGTAACCGGCCTCCACAGCCCTGTCCAATGCCGCGTAGACCGCATCAACAGGCATATTACCGAGCGCTGCAATATGCTCTGGCGTCTTATCCTCGGCCACCATTTTGAGCAGCAGCAGGTCTTCGGACAATGCAGACCTCACCACTATCTCAGAGTTCACCCAATGCCTGTACACCAGAATATATTCTTTGCAGTTCTGAGGCTCAGGGGTTTCGGAACTCTCTTTCACGAAATAAGCCGATAGTCCCTTCCACGAAAGCTCAAGAACCTGGAGCGTGGCGTTCACCTGCAGCCCTGAAATTCCTGATTGGCCGACAGCCGCTGCTGAACCAGTATTGGCAACAGCCGCTTCGATACGTGCCAGGTCCGGAAGAAATGGCGGAATAATCTGTTGCAGGGATAAGTCAGAAAGAATGTGGGGCATATTCACCTGCCCCGGGGAGGAGTTGCAGGCTGCCAAAGCCCTCGCTGCTGCCGCAGAGGGAAGAAAAGAAAGGCTCTTATGAAATATCCCGAGAATTTCTTTCCTGTTCGGCATGGCTACGGACCCGTGACAGCCTGCTGAAACCCTGGTCGAATAGTGCAGCCTGCACTATTTCTTAGTTCCGCTTCAACCGCTCTGGGCAGGCTGGGTCTGCTGCGTTCCGGTGCTACCTGCACCGTCTTTCTTGCCAGCTCAGCCAGTTGCACAACCGCTCACTGTGAGGCCTGCACCGGCCAGCAGGGTGGCAAAACCGAGCCCTGCAAGGAGCTTCTGCAGCTCTTTCTTGTCCATGACATTCCTCCTCTCTTATCGTATTTCATGCACCCTTTCTGCCGATGGCAGAATAACTGAACGTAGGCATAACAGCTTCCTATGCTTACCCAGCCATCTATAGAAAGATTCTATCATGGTTTCGGGGAGAGTCAACAGAACAACGCTGCGCCCACTATTTCAGTTCAGACGTGCAGTGGCCGCACCGGACTGCCTTTATCGGGATCACCGATAAACAGAACGGGCATTCTTTGGTCGCTGGCATAGCAGGTGCCTCCTCAGACTGCCTCTTCAGTCTGTTGATCGTGCGCACCATGAGGAATACCGCAAAAGCGACAATAAGGAAACTGGTAATGGCATTGATAAAGATGCCGTAGTTGAGCGTTACAGCCCCGGCAGCCTTGGCATCTGCGAGAGAGCTGTATGGGGCCGGGATCTTGCCGTCCCTGAACACGACATACAGGTTTGTAAAATCCACCTTGCCAAGAACGAGCCCGACAGGCGGCATAATGATATCGTTCACCAGAGAATTGACAATCGACGTAAATGCAGCACCGACAATAATACCGACAGCCATGTCAACCACATTTCCCTTTACTGCGAATTCCTTGAATTCCTTGAACACGTTCAGATACCCCCTATATATGTTTATTATTCAAGCGATGTCTTTTAATGTTATCACAGAAAGCAAAGGACGCAATGGAAATTGGATGGAAAAGAAAAGGTTGAGGCTGGTCAGGCCGGCAGTTTCAGGGCAGGAGTAAAATGCGGATCAGAACTCGGATTTAAGCGCGCGGTTCATGAGGCTGAGCACGGCAGTTTCTGGGTCCTTGTCCCTGTAAAGCACTTCATAGACCTGCTCAACGATCGGCATTTCAACACCCTTTTTATGTGCAAGCTCAAAGGCAGAGTGAGACGTTGCAACACCTTCAGCGACGCTTCGGGTGGAAGACAGAATTTCTTTGAGCTTCATGCCCTTGCCAAGACTGACGCCCACGCTGTAGTTCCGGGAAAGAGGGCCGGTGCAGGTCAGCACAAGATCGCCGAGGCCGCTCAGGCCGGAAAAAGTCGTAGGGTCAGCACCCATCACCTTGCCGAGCCGCGATATCTCCACAAGGCCGCGCGTAATCACCGCCGCACGTGCGCTGTGGCCGAGGCCAAGGCCGTCGCATATGCCTGATGCAATCGCAACGACATTCTTCAAGGCACCGCCCATTTCAACGCCAATGATGTCCGTATGAGTATAGACGCGGAAATAGCCCGTATTAAAGATCTCCTGGAGGAGCAGCCCGGTGTCGATGTCTGCTGCAGCAAGGGTAACTGCTGTGGGGAGTTTTCTGATCACTTCTTTTGCAAAACTTGGACCTGAAAGCGCTGCCACAGGTCTGCCGGTGAGTTCACTCAAAATATCGGATACCAGGAGAAGACTCCCGTGCTCTATACCTTTAGATGCGCTGATCATAACAGCATCACCGCTTATATATCGGACCGCTTCCTGGAAAACGGATCGGGTAAACTGTGTTGGAACCACATTCAGGATATAGCGTGATTTTTTTACAGCCTCTTCAATGCTGCTCGTCGCCTTTAAACCTGCCGGAAGCGGCACATCAGGAAGGTAGATACTGTTTCTGCACTTGTCCTTGATCTCATCGGCAACATCTTTTTCCCGCGCCCAAAGTGAGACATCGTAACCCTTCTCCACAAGCAGACTTGCAAGAGTAGTTCCCCAGCTTCCTGCACCTATGACAGCAATATAGCTCATTATCTTATGGCATCATAATACACGAAAAATAAGAAAAGTTGCACAATAGCGAATTCATGAATCTGATTTTCCGGGCAGTTACTTCTTTGCCTTCTCGATCTTTGCCCAGGTATCTTTGAGTGTTACAGTCCTGTTAAAGACCGGCTTGTCTCCTGCTGAATCCTTGTCAACACAGAAATAGCCCATCCTCTCGAACTGGTATCTGCTCCCGGGGCCGGCATTGGCAATGCTCGGTTCAACAAAGCATGAATCAAGAACTTCAACCGACCCGGGGTTGATATCTGCCCTGAAATCGCCGCTCTCTTCCCCAGGCTCGGCTTTTGTAAAAAGTGTGTCATAGAGCCTGACCTCTGCCCTGACCGCATGCCTTGCTGATACCCAATGCAGGGTTGCCTTCACTTTCCTGTTGTCTGGAGCATCACCTCCGCGGGTTGCCGGATCATAAGAGCAGTGCAGTTCGATCACCTCTCCGGTCTTTTCATGCCTGACCACTTTTTCGCAGGTGATGAAATAGGCATATCTCAGCCTCACCTCCCGCCCCGGAGCAAGGCGGAAGAACTGTTTGGGCGGATCCTCGCGAAAATCGCCCTGTTCAATATAAAGCACTCTTGAGAAGGGCACTTTCCGTGTTCCTGCAGCCGCGTCCTCAGGGTTGTTTATGGCATCGAGCACCTCTTCCTGCTCCTCAGGATAGTTGGTAAGAACGACCTTAAGCGGCCTCAGCACTGCCATGATACGGGAAGCCCGTTTGTTCAGGTCTTCACGAATACAGAACTCCAGAAGCCCGAGGTCGACCATGCTGTCCCGCTTGGCAACGCCTATGCGCTCGCAGAAGTTCCTGATCGACTCTGGTGTATAGCCTCTCCTCCTGATGCCGGAGATCGTCGGCATCCGCGGATCATCCCAGCCCTTCACATATCCCTCATTGACAAGTTGTATAAGCTTCCTCTTGCTCAGCACGGTATAGCTGAGATTAAGGCGTGCAAACTCTATCTGCTGAGGAAGGGGCCGCCTGAAAAGTCCGCCCTCAGCCAGCCGCTCAAGGAGCCAATCATAAAAGGGCCGCTGATCCTCAAATTCGAGCGTGCAGATCGAGTGCGTGATATTCTCAAGCGCATCTTCGATGGGATGCGCATAGGTGTACATGGGGTAAATGCACCACTTGTCGCCGGTTCGATGGTGCTCAGCACGTTTAATACGATAGATTGCCGGGTCACGCATATTAATGTTGGGCGAGGCCATATCAATCTTTGCGCGCAGCACCATAGCGCCGTCAGCATGCCTGCCTTCGCGCATCTCCCGGAACAGACGAAGGTTCTCCTCTGCAGAGCGGTCCCGGAACGGGGAGTTTTTTCCGGGAGCGGTCAAAGTCCCCCTGCTCTCACGCATCTCGTCGGCAGACTGGCTGTCAACATAGGCATTGCCCGCTGAAATAAGATATTCTGCGGCCCTGTGCATGAAGTCGAAGTAGTCGCTGGCATAGAACGGTTCAGGGCCGAAGTCAAAGCCAAGCCATGTGACCGAATCAATAATCGAATTCACATACTCCTGCTCTTCCTTCTCGGGGTTGGTGTCGTCAAAGCGAAGGTTGCATCTGCCGCTGAACTCCTGGGCAATGCCGAAGTTCAGACAGATGGATTTTGCATGGCCCATATGCAGGTACCCGTTGGGCTCCGGCGGGAAACGCGTATGGACCCGCTTTTCATACTTGCCGGTCTTCTGGTCCTCGGTTATGATCTCGCGGATAAAATCAGATGGTCTTGGAATCTCATCAGTCATATCGTCTATCCTTCGTCTGTTGCAAAGCTCTATCCTGCTGAACGATCAGTCAGTTAATTTTACCTTATTCCTTCAGATAGTTGTATCGCTCCATGTCTATCTTGCTCAAAACAAAACTCCAGGAGTATTATAATAACATGGTATATTTCAGGTTCAGGTGTCGCCCGTTTAGCGGCATTACACCGCAATTTTCATCCCTCCTGATCATAAAAAATGATTTCCTGAGATTCTTCATTGTATTTCTGCTCCTGTTTTTGCTGCCGCCTGGCCCTGGGATTGCCCAGGACATGCAGCAACCGGCCAATCATGAGGCCAATAGAGCAAAGCTTCTGTCTTATCTTATCCGCAAGGACCTTGAAACAAGGCACTTCACCCACAAAAAGATTGATGACAAAATGTCAGAGGCGGCTTTCGGCCTTTATCTGAAACAACTCGATTATCAGAAAAGAATCCTCCTGAGGGAAGATGTCGTCAACCTGAGGAAATATGTAAAGCTCATGGATGATGAAATGAACTCAGGCAATCTTGCGCTTCCGGTAAGAGCTTCGGCAACCCTCTCTGCACGTGCAGCAATCGTGCACGGGATGGTCAGGGAAATCCTTTCAGAGGATTTCGATTTTTCAGCAAAAGAGGTTATTGAAACCGACGCCGAAAAGATCGAATACTGCAAAGACGATCTTGAATTGCGGGAACGCTGGAGAAAGATACTGAAGTACGAAATACTGCACCAGTATCTCGGCCAGACTGAAGAGCATACCTCTGTCGCAGGGGAGACCCCAAAGCTCAAAGAAAGGCCAGCAGCAGGCCGGCCAACAGTAGGTGCTCAAGCAACGGAGCCGCAGGAAGACAAGCAACCGTCTGAGGACAAAGACCTCAGGAAAGCGGCCCGCGACAAGGTAATGAAGAACTATGACCAATTTTTCTTAAGAATAAGCCGCGAAAAAGAAGCTGAGCACTATGAACGCTTTTTTAACGCTGTGGCCCGCACATTCGATCCCCATACAGACTATATGCCGCCCACGAACAAGGAGGATTTCGACATCAGCATGCGCGGTTCACTCGAGGGGATAGGCGCAACGCTCAAAGAAGACGAAGGCCATATTAAGGTCGTGACTGTTGTGGCAGGCAGCCCTGCCGCGAGACAGGGACAGCTTCAGGCTGAAGACCTTATCCTTAAAGTCGGTGAAGGGGCCAGTGAACCGATAACCATCAGCGGCATGAGGGTACAAGACGCGGTCAAGCTTATCAGAGGCAAAAAAGGGACAGAGGTTCGGCTCACCATCAAGAAACCGGATGAAAAAATACTGACCGTAGCGATTGTGCGCGATATTATCCAGATTGAAGATACCTTTGTAAAAAGTGCCGTAATCAGGGATGAAGAAAAGGGCGATACCTTCGGCTATCTTAAGATTCCCTCCTTTTACCGGGATTTTGAAGGGACAAGCAACGGCAGTAAGGGACGGAATGTTACGGATGATGTCAGGGCTGCGCTGACGGATGTCAAGGCTCAAAATATCAGGGGGCTTATACTCGATCTCAGAAACAACGGAGGAGGCGCGCTGACCGACGCCGTGAAAATAGCCGGACTGTTCATTGAAACAGGTCCTGTTGTCCAGGTAAAGAGCGGCAATGACGCGATTACGACCTTATCAGACGACCTGCCGGAGATTATGTATGATGGTCCGGCGGTAATACTGGTCAACACTATCAGCGCCTCTGCCTCAGAAATATTGGCCGGTGCCCTTCAGAACTATGGCCGTGCTGTTATCATGGGCGGAGAACATACGCACGGCAAGGGGACCGTCCAGACAATCCTGGACCTTGACAGCAATATCCCGAAAAACATAGAAACAGCCTACAAACCGCTCGGCGCGCTCAAACTTACTATCCAGAAATTTTACCGCATTAACGGCGATTCTACGCAGTATCGCGGAGTAGTTCCGGATATTGTACTGCCGGATGTATTGGGTGGCCTCAGGACCGGAGAACAATATCTCGACTTTGCCTTGCCATGGGACACGGTCAAGCCTCTTTCCTATGCGGCATGGCAAAAATGCAGACCTGACCTTTCAGTTTTGCGGCAAAAAAGCCTTACCAGGGTCAGTTCGAGTCAGCAATTTATTGACATGGAGAAAGAGTCCGCACGACTTGCAGAGAAACGAAAGAATACGCTCAGGTCCCTGAATATTGAGGATGTACGTAAGGAAATCGAAGAATCGCGCATACAGAAAGAAAAGGATCTCAAATCACACGCAAGCCAGAAGAAACCGGCAGGCGAAGCCAAAACGCCTGAGGGAAAAAGAGAAGATTTTCTCAAGGCTGTCTCTGACGATAATTATGTAAAAGAAGCGATGACCGTCATCAAAGACATGATGGCAGCTGACCCGTCCTGCCTCTCAGCACAAACAAACTGAACAGGCCTTGGTATCCAGGATTTGTCTGACGCCCTGCCATGGCCCGATTTAAAGAGGTAATGGCAATAAAGAATAGCTTACTCGCTTCCTTCTCGCAGCCGTCCGACGATAAGAGTCCCCTTGCTTTTCCTGAAATACTTTGAATAGATCTCTTCCCACGCATTTTCAGGCGGCAGGGTTTTTCGTGGGTTATCTCCGGTATCGCTAACAAAATCTGAGTCAAAAATGAAATATGTATTCGCAGCATTTCTTGTCGGCAGCTTATCAAACCCATCAAGCATGATCACCTTTTTGTTCAGATAACAGGTTACGGACTGAAACCTCTTATAGCCCAATTCATAGACAACAACAATGTTATCAGGCAATATGCCATTAATTTCAGAAGCGATTTTTTTGGGGTTATTTTCCTGCATTGAATCATACTGGGCGTTCATACCGGCAAATAAGGGGAAATAAAGTCCGACAAGAAAAGCGGTTACTACCGGGAAATACCGCAGCGGAACAGATCTAATACGGTAAATTATATAGACCGCAAGCGAGGCGAGCCCTGCACCGGTCAATCCAAGCAGCAACGTTAACGCTAAACCTTTATATAAACCGATCGAGAAGATCAGAACAACAGCAAGGACGGCTGTCCAGGAAAGGACTTTCAGCGTCCGCTCAAAAAATATCCTTAGCTGCGGCATCGTTTCCGCAGAATCGATATATAATTCAAAAAAAGCCGCATTGATAATCACAATAAAAGGCCCGGCAGGAAGAAAATATCTGTCCCTCGCACTGGGAAGCAGCCAGTAAACAGGGAAATTGACAACTATCATGATAAGAGAATAGACCACCAATTCATTTTTCAAGAGCCGGACAATACCGGCCCTGAGATCTCTCATAAAAAAAGCCGGGAAGACAAACAATACCCACGGCATAAAGGCAAGAAATATGGTTATCGGATACTGAAAAAGATGGCCGAGGAATGAATTTTTCCCTGTACTGCCCCGCGAGGTTATCTGCGCAATCCACAAATCGATATAATCGTTCAGGGTGATCGATCTCAGCACCGATGACACGTAAACAACAAGAACTCCTGCAAAGATCAGCAAGCCAAACAGGTGAGCTCGCGAGAAGAAAAAAGAGGTCTTTTTTCTGAAGAAAAGAAAGGCAAAAACCGTACTATAGAAATAGGCAGGCGCCTGCGGCCCCTTGGTCAGAAAGCTGATGCCAAGAAGAAAAAGCGAAACACCCCACAATATAACAGGGTTCCACTGTCTGACATAGCCGTTTATCCAGAGCAACAGGATAAAGACAACCAAGAAAATAAAAAGGCTGTCGACCTCAGCTGTCCGCCCTTTTAAAATCAGACCGGCCGTGCTCAGCGTTGCCAGGGCAGCGAACAGACGGCCGTCTCTTTTCAGCCATGTCGCCGTAAGAAAATAGAGAGAAACGCCGAGTAAAAACATCAGCACCACGGATGGCAGGCGGGATGTCCATTCATTCAGAGAACCGAATGTTGCTGCGCTTGCAGCGATGAGCCAGTTGACAAGGGGCGGCTTCAGAAAATAAGGCGTACCATGAAAGACGGGCTGCAAATAGTCGCCGGTCTCAAGCATGGCCTGGGCAACGATCACTCGCAGGGGTTCATTGCCGCGCCACGCCATATCACCTAAAAACGGCAGGTATATTGCGGCAGTGAGCAGAAGGATAAGCAGAAGATGAATAGAGGGCACAGAAAGGTCTTTCCTGCCACTTAATAACATGAGATGAGATAATCCTTTAGCTTTTTCATGGAAAATGAATGGTGGGCGATGGCAGGATTGAACTGCCGACCCCTCCCGTGTGAAGGGAGTGCTCTCCCGCTGAGCTAATCGCCCTTAACAACCGAGATGCCTAATCAACGAACAACTGCAGACAACAGATAATACCATAATACCTAATTCCTGCCAATGCAGGAATACTTGAATCCTAACTTCCGCATCTTCGCAGGCTCATAAACATTCCTGAGATCGAAGAAATACGGCGTCTTCAGCAGGGCCTTGACCTTCATTAGTTCAAGGCTCCGAAACTCGTTCCATTCAGTCACAATCACAACCGCATCAGCACCCTTCATGCAGTCATAGGGATTTTTTGCATAGCTCATCGCGCTTTTGAATATTGCTCGTGCATCATCCATGGCAATGGGGTCGTATGCCCTCACCTTTGCCTTTGCCCTGAGCAGGTGTTCAATAAGAAATATGGACGGCGCCTCGCGCATGTCATTCGTGTTCGGTTTAAACGACAGTCCAAGAATGGCCACGGTCTTGCCCGCAAGCTTCCCGAGTCCGTCACGGATCTTTTCAAAGGCGAGCTTCTTCTGATGATCATTGACGTCTACAGCCGACTTCACAATTTCGAGTTCCATGTCATGGTTTTTTGCGATAGTCAGCAGCGCCCGTGTGTCCTTCGGAAAACAGGACCCACCATAACCCGGACCTGGATGGAGAAATTTGGAGCCGATCCTCTGGTCAAGCCCCATGCCTTTGGCGACCATATGCACATCCGCTCCGACCCGGTCGCAGAGGTTTGCCATCTCATTAATGAATGATATCTTTACGGCAAGGAACGAGTTCGAGGCATATTTGATCAGTTCAGCAGTCTCGATGCTCGTGATAACAAAGGGGGTCTCGATAAGATAGAGCGGCCCATAGAGGTCCTTCATGATCGCAATTGCCTGCTGGCTCGATGCCCCGATGATGACCCGGTTGGGCCGCATGAAATCCTCGATCGCAGAGCCTTCTCTCAGAAACTCCGGGTTGGACACAATATCAAAGTCAACCTGCTCCTTGAGCGTCTTTGAGATGATCTTCCTGAGACGCGCTCCTGTGCCGACAGGGACCGTGCTCTTGGTGACGATAACCTTATATCCCCTGATGTTCTGCGCTATCTCCTCGGCAACAGCCTCTACATACCGCATGTCCGCAGAGCCGTCGCCCCGTGGAGGAGTGCCGACTGCAATAAAGATAACCAGACAGGGATCGACAGCATCCTGTATGCGCGTAGAGAATTTGAGTCTGCCGTTCTTGATATGTTTCTTTACGAGATCACTCAACCCTGGCTCATAAAAGGGGATTTCGCCTTTTTTAAGTGCCCTGATCTTCTTTTCGTCCTTGTCAATGCAGGTCACGGCAACGCCGAACTCGGCAAAACACGCGCCAGTCACAAGTCCTACATATCCGCTTCCGATCACTCCTATATGCACATTGCCTCCAAAACATCCCAATCAGTCAGAACAAAATATTATACAAAAAACGAATGATTATGGGTCAGTAAGTTTACTAAACAGGGTCGCTCTCGACGATTTCCTTAAGGGTTTCAAGATATGGCTTGCCTGCAGGTTTCCCCCATCGCTGAATGATCCAGATCAGGAACCTGAAAAAGAGATTAATACCCGAATTTTCGATAAGTATCGTTTGAGTCAGAAACGTTCCGCCTTCACGTTCCGACAGCTCATAAATTTCTTCGATAACTCTGTCATGAGGAGCGAGACCCCCTGTATGGCGTATGACCAGCTTTGAAAAAGGCTCGAAATGAGTAAATTCGGCTAAAAATTCGGCAGCCCTTGCCCTTTCGTGCATCTGATATGTTATGGCGTAGCGATAGCCATGCTGAGGCTCTGAGAAAGACGAGGGAGATACGTGTTTCACTTTTGGGTTCCAGCGCAGCATGTTCGCAGGGTCTTCAAGGAAAGCCCAGACAGCTCCGGCAGGACGGGCAATATAAATGCTATTTATTAGCTTCATGATGGTGTGACGACATTTTCCTATTCTCTGAAGCCTTTCATATCCTGGTCTTTGATAGTCTTCATATATATGCATCCTTTATTTTAGCGGTGAACTGAATCATCTTCGTTATTTTGGTTTCGTCTGTCTCGAAAATAACGCAGCACCTGGATCGGGATGAATGCAAACGCTGCAATAGCGACGGCGGTCATTATAAAGGTAGCCTTTGTCCACCAGATGCCGTAACGCCAGAACCATAGGACTAATAAGAAAACCGCTAATGACAACCAGCCAAGAACCATGAAGATAACAGACGCGATGAAGACAAAAGTGTATTTGATGTCTTCCGTCGGATCGATTGAAACAACTTACGACTCATCACATGCGGTCCTCGTGGGTTTTCTTATATTTCTTCACAGAACAAAATATATAAGGCGAGAGAGCAACCAGCCCATGCAAAAAACCCGGAGACATATTCACCCTCGCCTTGATTTGATTGTTAAATGTGCTTAAATATTCCATGTCTCATCATCAAGAGCACTGCAATAATAACAAAATTGCAGACTCCTGCAAAAAGAAATGTTATGGCTGATATGTTTGCTTTTATACCAGTTTGAACTTTTGTTCTGAACGGCATTTTGACGCTTGGTGGTGGATATACACCGGCACGCATCGTCTGTACGCCAAGCCAAATCAAATAGAGACCCTGAACAGTACAAAAAACAGATAATGGCACTATCAGGAATTTAAGGAAGATATCATTCAGTTGAGCCAGGGCTTCGGTAGCATTTCCGGCGGTATTAATCTGTTCAATTTTTTTCTCGGCGATTATCTTTAAGAGAATGCCTATGAGCCCGCAAAAACCCAAAAAAGAAAAAAGTACAATTCTGACCCCCGGACTGCCCTCAATATATTGGCTATTATTATCGTCTTTCAGCATTGTCCTTATCATATCTATCTCTATATTTCTTGTATCGAGCATTGAAGGCTGCAATTACAGTGGCAAATAGGATTCCAGCAAGAACAAACAACACATATATCGTTACGCTGTTTTCGACAATTTTTGAGTTTCTTGCCCCAATATATGCCCATCCAGCGATGATAATTGATATCACGTAAATGAGGATAATCTCTTTATTGCTGCTTTTCATTTGTCAGTTTATTGGTATCCATTGCGCTTAGCGCCGGGCTGACTACTGGCGGCAACCACTTTTGCAAGACACGCCAAGCTTATTCGCCATCCGATCGAGCCGATTGTGCGGTATTTCTTTCAACATTTTCTTTCAGGTAATCCATAAATCGCTTTCTTTCGGTTTCATTGAGGCTATTTAAATCGATTTGTCCTCCCGACCAGAGAAATCCAGGTGTGACCAAATATTCTCCAGCCAGAAACTTGACTTCTATTTTTCCACCGAAGTTCCTAAGGGGGTACTCTCTTATGAAGAGTCCCCAAGTAGTTTTGACATATAAAATATCATCTTTAATCTCGAATAGAGGTCTACCCCAGTTCCGGAATCCGAGAACTTTCACGAGGACAACTACGCCCACAACTGTCAATGCAAAGGGCAAGTTCCCGTGTCTTTCCGATATATACAAGTAAAATGTTGCGAGTATTATCATTGCGACTGCATATTTGAGCTGCGTTGATTTGGATCTTATTTTTGGTTGACCGAATTGCATAAATTATTCACTGAACATTGTTCTTTATCTCAAGCGCCTTTTTCGTCATTATAGGGGCTAATAGGCGTATCGTCAAGGAAAATCTGGGAATTGCAGAGAGCTATCTATTTGATAAGAAAAGAAAATAATTATTGTTAAAGATGATATTGCATGCAATATGAGAATGGCTGAAAGCATCCCGGGCTTAACTATGTATTGACACATATGCCTGAATAAGAATAGAATTGTTTTCATATATAGACCGTCGATAATAGCAAACTATCTGGGAGGATAGGACGCAAAGCCACTGGTCCAGAAAAGGACAGCAGGGTTGCCAAAGCGGTGATTGGAAATAGTGTCCGAATCCCATTCCCTCAGGAGATTGGGATTTTTTTATGGGCGATCAGGATTCAGATTGGGAAAACGTACTTCGGGAAACAGAGATCCTTTTTTGCAGATTATATAAATAAAGGGGGGGTGCCTATTTATGAATGATGCTGCTATTGACTCTACGGGTGCGCGGAAGCTTAATTGCTGGGAATTCAAGAAATGCGGACGGGAGCTTGGGGGAGTCAAGACTTTCGAACTCGGGGTATGTCCGGCCACCACCAACCTGCGATTAGACAATGTGCATGGTGGCAAGAGTGCAGGCCGGGGCTGCTGGGTTGTTGCCGGGACTCTTTGCGGAGGCGTTGTTCATGGCACATTCTCACAAAAATACAGGACATGCGGGCAGTGCGATTTTTATGAATATGTAAAAACCGAAGAAGGGGAAAATCTTATGCCCACAATGAAACTGCTTAAGATGCTGGAATAGACTTCCGGCAGCCCAGTTGCCCTGCAAGTGCAGAAGCGTTATCTCCCTGAATTGCGAGGCGTTTCCTGTTTTCTCCCCTCTCCACGCGTACCGCCGAGCGAAGGAAAGCCGCCCGGATTTGGATCAGGTTTTTTTTCGAGGATAGAGAGACGCTCCTTCATCGCCATGATCTCTACGGTCTGGCTTGCGATGATTTCTTCTGCAAGCCGGCGGACAAGCGGGTCTTTCCCATGGATGAGAACAAGCCGCGCCATCTCTACTGCACCCTCATGATGCGGAATCATCATGGCCAGAAAATCCTTGTCAGGGTCTCCGGTCATGGGCGCTGACTCCATGTCCTTCATCATGACCGCCATGCCAGCCTGCATGCCTGAGCCGAATTCACTGCTGCCATGCTTATGCTGTGCATATGCAGTCGCGACTATTGCACCTATCATCATGGCAAGCAGAACAGACTGTTGCCAGCCCCCTGCTAATCTCTTCATAAGTCCTCCCTGATCCCTATGCTGTCTGGCCGCGAAAACCGGGCCTGACATAAACGAGGTTTATGCTTTTCTTATTCCTTAATTCCCCTGATGGGAGTATGAGCGAACCGAGAGGTATCTGAGCAATGAACGAGGGATTCAGCGGATCAGAAACATCAAAGGCTGTGCAGACTGTCTGGCCTGCATTCGGCGTGCCGGGCAGCTCATCCTGCTCATGAGAAACGTACAGGATGTTCCCTGCAGGGTTGGTCCAGAGTCCATGAGCTTCGCGTCCGCGTGTGAAGAACGTTTTGACAACCTTTCTTGTCTGCGGAGCAACGGAACGGTCGATGATTGCGATCTGGCTTGAGGCAACGTTGCCCGGTCCTGAGTCATCAACACGTGCGAGGCTCACATAGACAGTCTTTCCTTTTGCGTTCTCCACAAACTCAAGATGGTTGGGCCTTGCGAGGTTCCCCATATGTATGGTGCCGAGGACATTGAACGGATCTGCTGTACTTATTGCGGAAACAGAGTCTGCAAGCTTGTGCGAGAGCCATATCTCTGCCCCGTCAGGCGATGTCTTTTCAAAGGGCGTGAACCCGGGCTTATCCTGGGCGCTTATGTCCACAGTCTTCAGCCTCGACGGATGTGAAAAACCATTGTTATCAGGATTGACCATGAAGATATCCATCTTTGAAACTTTCTGGCTGATCACAAATGCGAGCTTCCCGTCCTTT
>JACRHC010000022.1 GCA_016217675.1 Nitrospirota bacterium | reverse complement strand
TTCAAGCGGATCGCCGCGGTGCAGGGTATTGATATATTCCGAGACGGTTATGGTCTTGAGACGCTCTTCTTTTGAAAGCCCCTCATACAGATAGAGGAAGAAATCCCTGCCGTCGTTCTTGTAATGTTCCCATGCATTCTCACCGTCAAGGATGATCGGCACCACATGGGGAGAGTTTGAGGGAAGCGAGTTGCGGATATTCAGCAGCCTCTGGATCAGGTCATCTGCAGCTCTTTTAGGGTCCCACTGGGAATAGACAAAGCCGATAAGGTCAGAGACCGTATGATCCCTGAAGACCATCGAGACATTTTCATAGGAATAGGGGCGGTAGAGCATATGCGGATCGATCAGGTTTCCCCCTCCATCGCGGAGCCCCTTGCCTAATGACGCCGAGAGGACCCCCTCATCAGTTGCCACCCACTGAATGCCAAGTCGTGAAACGGTCCGGAGCACTTCTTCGCTTACTGACCCCTCAGACGGCCACATGCCGACAGGCCGGTAAGCGAAAAGAGATTCAAAGTAGTCGATGCCCATTTTGATCTGTTTTTCTGCGTCTTCAGGATGCACGAACCGCTGCCTCGGCAGCCGCACATGCGGCATTGCTACCCGGGCAATGTCAGTATCGCAGAGTAAAGGGAGGATTGGGTGGTAAAAGGGCGTAAAGGAGAGTTCAACCTGTCCCGAAGCTGCCATATCCTTATATGCAGGTATGATCCTGTGCAGGATATGCATCTGTTTTTCTATAAGCAATGCTTTTTCTTCTTCTGTGTACCCATTTCCTTTTTCGACGAGAGACCTCAGGAAGGGATCGTTATTCCGGAAAAGAGGGTCTATCCAGCAGAGATTGAAGAAGACCTGAAGGTCCAAAAAATCCTGGTCAGTGAAATATTTTACCGCACGTGCAAGATCACTCTTGATAAGATGGGTCCCGCGCTTCACCAGCAGTTCATAATACCGCGGGAAGGGCTTGATCATATTATCCCAGTGCGCAAGAAAGAAATTTTCGAGGATAAAAGAGCGTTCCTGCTCCGTGAGGTCAGCAGCGGGTTTTATGGTCATCTGAAGGTGAACGTCCTGGCCTCCATGCTCAGAATAGTCAACGAGCTGCTCAAGCAGAGAAGGCACGAGATTAAAGTTCTGTTTGACAGCAGGAAAGTCCTTCAGGATCTCGAGCATATCAAGGTAGTCCTTGGTGCCGTGGAGTCTGACCCAGGGCAGACGGTACAGACCGGTTGAAGGGTCTTTGTAATACGGCTGGTGCATATGCCAGATGAAGACAATATGAAGCGGGTCAGCGGTCATACTGGAAAATGTACTCGTCAGGTCTTGAGAGTCCGTATTCCTCCCTGGCAAGTTTTTCTCTGTAGAAAGGGTCGTCCTTAAGGGATTTGAGCTGTGTCCTCAGCTGCGCATTCTGGCTGCTGATCTGTGCGATCTGGTTTTCGAGGCTCGTGCGTGTTCTGTTAAGTTCAATATATTTGAAAAGGCCCATGTCGCCAAAAACAAGGCTTATCGAGAGGTAAAGAAGAGTCAGGACGACGACCGTGAAAAAGATCACCTGCTTCTTCTTTACCTCTGAATTGACCTGCTTTTCGAGTGTCGTCATGAATGAAGATTATAGAAACCTTTTTTCCCCTTGTACAGGGCTGATTCTGCGAGTTCTTCCTCGATCTGGAGCAGCCGGTTATATTTTGCAACGCGCTCGCTCCGTGCAAGTGAACCGGTCTTGATAAAGCCGGTGTTGCAGGCGACTGCAAGGTCTGCAATGGTCGTATCCTCTGTTTCTCCCGAACGATGAGAAATGACAGCCGTAAAGTTAGCCGTCTTTGCCATCTCGATAGCATCAAGGGTCTCGGTCACGGTGCCGATCTGGTTCAGTTTGATCAGGATCGAGTTCGATATTCCCTTTTCGATGCCTTTGGCAAGGATGCCGGTATTCGTCACAAAAAGGTCATCACCCACGAGCTGGACTTTTTTTCCTAATGCGTCGGTTAAGGCTTTCCAGCCGGTCCAATCATTTTCGGACAGGCCGTCCTCTATCGAAAGCACAGGATACTTCGCAACGATCTTTTCGTAGTATTTGATCATTTCGTTGTAGGTTACTTTTTTGCCTTCAAACTGATACTTGCCCTTGTCAAAAAACTCTGATGCAGCGACATCGAGAGCCAGATAGATGTCCCTGCCGGGCTTGTACCCTGATGCTTCAATGGCGGCGAGAATATAGGTGATCGCCTCTTCGTTGCTTTTCAGGTTCGGTGCAAAGCCTCCCTCATCGCCGACTGCGGTGTTGAGTCCTTTGTCTTTAAGTATCTTCTTCAGGGTATGGAAGATCTCGGTCCCGGCCCTGAGCGCTGAAGCAAAATCAGGGAGGCCTGCAGGCATGATCATGAACTCCTGGAAATCGAGGTTATTGTCGGCATGGGCGCCGCCGTTGATGATGTTCATCATCGGCACCGGAAGCACCTTGGCATTGCAGCCGCCGATATACCGGTAGAGCGGCATGCCGGATTCGATGGCCGATGCCCGGCAGATTGCGAGAGAGACGCCTAATATGGCATTTGCGCCGAGCTTCCGCTTGTTCTCGGTGCCGTCGAGCTCTATCATGAAGTTGTCGATAAAGTCCTGCTCCGTTGATTCGAGCCCGCGGACCCGGGGAGCGATCTCCTCAAAGATGTTCCTGATTGCTTTCATGACACCCTTGCCATGATACCGCTTTCCGCCATCCCTCAGTTCAAGGGCTTCTCTCTGTCCGGTCGATGCACCCGACGGCACGGCAGCCCTGCCGATTACACCGCTGTCAAGCTGCGCATCAACTTCAACGGTCGGATTTCCCCGTGAATCAATGATTTCCCGCGCTATCAGATCAATAATCTCGCCCATGGTATTACTATCCTCCTTATCGGTATTGACTCATCAGGGACTCTATCCGAACCATATCAAGCTGTCTGTCCATCAGTTCGGAACGGTTGCCTATGTGCCGCAAAGTTGTTTCAAGAAAGATCTTGAACTGCTTTATCTTTTCCAGGATTTTCGGGAACCCTTTTCCTGAAACCATCTCTTTTTTGATGGTGTTGAGGTCATGGAAAAAGTGGGTGAACTCTTCATAATCATCGTGTCTCAAAAGCCTGAACGTAAAGCTTTCGAAATATAACATATAGTTCCTGAGGGATTCAAAACTTTTGAGACGTTCTCCCGGGTCATCGGCCTTTGAGCAGAAGAGGGCAACAAAGGCATGGAGGACATGGATGTCTTCCCTGAGCCGGAAGGACTGCTCGATTTTGTTCATAAAGCTGGCAAAGACCTCGACACCGCTGATTGCCGGATTAAAATGCTGGGTGAGTTGAACAACGGACTGTTCGGTCAGGTTCTTCAGAATGCCGTGGCTGTTTTCTATCTTGCCCCTGAACTGGACCGACGCCTTTTTACGAAGGATGTCTTTCAGCTCCTGCTGATACACCCGTTTGGTTTCCATCGAGAATTGGTAGGCAATGGCCTGGAGCAGCATCTGCAGGTCCTGACTTTTCAACTTGTTTATTGACTTGTCGATATATATACGGAAGGCATTGATTTCCGACCGGAGAAGAATAAGCAGGATGAGTGAGGTGCTGAGCGATACGGCACGCTGCGTGGTAAGTTCAATGAAGCTCATGATCCGTATGAACCTGAAGAGGTATAGATAAATGACCGAGATATGCTTTTTCTCATCCTTGTCTGCAATTGCTTTGGCGATCTTCGATATGGTCTGGTTGGTAATTATATCGAATTCGGGATTCATGTTCTTTTTGAAAGGGTTGAAAAAGACATTTTCCCTGATCTCTTTGCTGACCAGATTTCCTACGTTCAGAAATCCCATATAGGAAATATGGCCAGATCGGGCAAGGTCAGAGATGAGCCCTTTCATATTGATAAACGAGTCGTAGAGCAGATAAAGTCCTTTCTCCGGCGTGTCCTGCAGATAGAGGTCTTTTCTGAAGTCATCGATCTTGCGCTCAGGCATGAACTTGGATTCTGCAAACTTCCTGAACCAGTACGCGTTCTTTCTGTTTTCCGGGATCACGACTTCAAGGACGCCGAGTACACGGAGGATTACGTCTCTGGCTGCGAGCAGTTCTTCATAAAAATTCCTGCCGGCTATGTCCTCATTTGAATAAGGCAGGTTCTCTATGTTGAAGAAGCGGTCAAGGGCGCGGAGCAGTACATCAAGCTCAGAAAAGAGGACCGCATTGTCCAGTTTTGACTGGGCTACCCACTCCTGTCTGAAATCGCCGGGCGCCATCAATCGCGGCTTTCCCTATTGCCGGGCAGATGCACTGCCATCTGGTGCACGTCCTCCGCAGCCTCCATGACTGCCTCGGCCAGAGTAGGGTGGGCATGGATGGTCTCTGCAAGCTCCTGCGCAGTGAGCCCTGCCTTCATGGCAACCGCAGCCTCGGCGATGAGATCAGATGCATGGGGACCAATAATATGAACGCCGATAATCCTGTCTGTTGCCGCATCCGTAATGAGCTTCACCATGCCTGATATCTCTCCCATGGCGTGAGACTTTCCCAATGCCCTGAAGGGAAAGCGGCCTACCCCGATGCTGATCTCTTTTTCAGCGGCCTGATCTTCACGCATGCCGACGGATGCGATCTCCGGCGAGGTAAAAATGGCTGCGGGCACAATACTATAGTCGATTTCCGCATCCTGTCCCATGATACTCCCTGCGGCGACAATCCCCTCTGCAGATGCCTTATGGGCAAGGAGCATTCCGCCGGTCACATCGCCGATGGCATAGATGCCGGGGATATTTGTCTCCATCCTCCTGTTGACGATGATCTCGCCTTTCGGCCCTCTGCGTATACCTGCTTCTTCCAGGCCTATGCCGTCGGTATTCAAGGCCCTGCCGATGGATACCAGGACCTTTTCCGCGATGATCTCCTTCCCGTCAGAGAGCAGGGCATGAACGCCGTCTTCTTTGATTACGGTCTTTTCAACCCTGATATTGGTGATGAGTTTTATCTTCTTCTTCCTGAATTCCTTTTCAAGGAGTTCAGATATTTCGCGGTCTTCTGCGGCTACAGCCCTGGGAAGCATCTCGACGACGGTCACCTCTGTGCCAAGTTCACTAAAGATGCAGGCGAACTCTGAGCCGATAACGCCTGCACCGACAATGAGCATGCTTTTCGGTATCTGCCGGAGATTGAGGGCATCAGTGGAAGAAAGGATACTTGTCCCGTCAAAAGGCAGGGCGGGTATTGCCGCAGGGCGTGACCCTGTTGCAATGATGATGCTGTCTGATGAAATGGTTTCCTGCGCCCCGTCCTTCAGGGTGACAGAGATTGTTCCCGGCGAAGCGAGGACTCCTCTTCCCTGAATGAGTGTTATCTCACGGCTCCTGAAGAGACCCCTGATGCCCTTGACGAGTGTGGAGACGACCTTGTTCTTCCTGTCAATAATGCGGCTGAGATCCGGTATTACCTCTCCCGTGAGATCAATGCCGAAATGCTCAAGATTTCTAACCTTTGCAAGAAGATCTGTTGAGGCGATGATCGTTTTTGTCGGGATGCATCCCCAATTCAGGCAGGTGCCTCCCACCTCATCATCTTCAATGACCGTAACGCGGGCGCCAAGTTGTGCAGCCCTGATTGCAGCAACATATCCTCCCGGTCCTGCTCCGAGGACCGAAAGTCTCACTTGGACTCCTCGTCCACAAGCTTGCCGTATTCAGAGGCATCCAGAAGATCATCGATCTCCGCGGGATTATCCATTTCGATCACGGCGATCCAGCCGTTTCCATAGGGGTCTTCATTGATGATCTCAGGCGTTTCGGAAAGTTCCTCGTTAACCTCAATGATCCTTCCGCTGACCGGTGATATCACCGATGATGTAGATTTTGTTGATTCGATTTCCGTGATCTCCGTGCCTGCCTCAACTGATGAATCGATCTCCGGAAGATCAATATACACAATGTCTCCCAGCGCGTCCTGGGCATAATCGGTTATGCCGATCGTTCCTTTGTTGCCCGAAACCCTGACCCATGTGTGCTCCTGATGATACCTGACGTCCTTTGGATGCATTGTTGCCTCCTTATCGGGAAAATACAGCAGAAATTTCTCTTTATCATAGCATGTTCTCTTCAGTCAGGAAAGGGTCTGACAGGCTGCTTAAAGCCTTACCCTGTTCTTCAGTTCGATCAGCTTTGCAAGTGCCTCTTCTGGTTTTATGTTGTCCGTATCAAGAGCAAGGATTGTGTCAATGATAGAGCCGCTTGAAGAGGAAAAAAGGTCAAGCTGGTCAAGCTTCTTTTTATCGCTCTTTTGCTGGGCGAACTTGGGCGCGCCCGCCTCATTCAGTTCTTCCTTCTCGAGATTATGGAGGACCTCTTTTGCCCGGGATATAATACTGTCCGGTATGCCGGCAAGCCGCGCAACCTGGATGCCGTAACTTTTATCGGCCGGGCCCTCCTCTATTTTTCTCAGAAAGATGATCTCGTCTCCCCATTCCCTGACCGAGATATTATAGTTCTTTACCCCTTCATGGATAATGGCCAGCTCCGTCAGTTCATTGTAATGGGTAGCGAAAAGCGTTCGTGCCTGAATCCTGTTTAAAATATGCTCTGCAATGGCCCAGGCAATGCTGATGCCGTCGAAGGTGCTCGTGCCCCTGCCAACTTCATCAAGGATGATGAGGCTGCGGCCCGTAGCGTTGTGGATGATATTGGCAGCTTCGATCATTTCGACCATGAAGGTGCTCTGTCCCTTAACAAGAAAATCCGCTGCGCCTATTCTGGTGAATATCCTGTCTGTTATGCCGATGCGCGCAGCTGCGGCAGGCACAAAACTCCCCATCTGGGCCATGAGGGTGATAAGCGCAACCTGCCTCATGTATGTGGACTTGCCTGCCATGTTCGGGCCTGTCAGGATGATGAGCAGATTATCCTTTGTATCAATAAGCGTGTTGTTCGGGATAAACCGCTCTCCGGCTAATACACGCTCAAGCACCGGGTGTCTGCCCTCTGTGATCTCGATTACCGGGTCATCGACGAGTTCCGGTTTTACGAAATTGTGCCGCTTGGCCACAACAGCAAGCGAGGAGAGAAGATCGGTGTTCGCCAGTACGGATGCAGTCCTGATAATCTGGTCAGAGGCATCCCTGACACTCAGGACTATCTGGTTGAATACCTGATATTCGAGACTTTTCAGTTTATCCTCGGAACCGAGGACCCTGGTTTCATATTCCTTGAGTTCGGGTGTGATAAACCGTTCCCCTCCCACAAGAGTCTGCTTTCTGATGTAATCATCCGGGACAATATCGAGGTTCGCCTTGGTTATTTCGATGTAATAGCCGAACACCCTGTTATACCCGACCTTCAGGGACGATATGCCGGTGCGTTTCTTCTCCCGTGATTCCATCTCGGCAATGAAGTCCTTGCCTGCTGTCGATATGGATCTCAGTTCATCAACTTCAGGATGATAGCCCTCCCTGATAATGCCGCCGTCCCTGATACTGAGCGGCGGGTTGTCTACGATCCCTTTTTCGATACGTTCCCGGTGCAGAGGCAGTTCAGCTATCTCGTCAGCAAGGGCCTTGAGATATGGCTCCCTCGATGTATTAAGGGCTTTTCTGAGCTTCGGCAGTTCTGCCAGCGAGGTCCGTATCGCAACAAGGTCACGGGCATGCGCCTTTCCTGTCGCAACCCGCGCAGCAAGCCTCTCCAGATCCTGTATCCTTCTGAGGCATGTCCGGATGGTTTCAAGCAGTTCGAAATCTTCGATCAGATATTCAATGGCGCCGTGTCGTGCCTGTATCTGAGACAGGTCTGTCAGAGGCCGCAGCAGGGAAGTCCTGAGAAACCTGCCTCCCATGGGTGTGAGCGTCTCATCCAGTGCCCAGAGGAGGGTGCCTTCCCGCGAACTGTCCTTGATGTTGTGTGTCAGTTCAAGGTTGCGCTGTGTCGCGGCATCGATGAACATATTCGAGGTATGCCTGAAGGTTGTGATCTTTCTGAAATCAGGATTTTCCTTGAGCGTGGTCTTAAGATAGTCAAGGAGCGCACCGGCTGCTGATATCCCTGCTGTGAATCCGCCGCAGCCAAAACCGTCAAGGGATGATACCCGGAAATGCTCGGTGAGCGTCCGGTATGCGTCAGCATAGTCGAATGACCAGTCATCCCGGAATGTCCGGTAATAGCCTGAAAGGGTCTCCTGGTAATGGATATTATCCCTCAGACTTGCCGGCAGGATGATCTCCTTTGGTTCGAAACTGCTCGCCTCGTCCTCGATATTCTCTGCTGTCTCAAAGACGATGAACTGGCCGGTTGACAGGTCGGCAGCGGCGACTCCGTGCTTTCTGCCGGCAGGGAAGAGAGACATGATGTAGGTGTTTTCCTTGGGGTTTTCAGGCGTGTGTGTGCCGGGGGTAATGACCCGCACCACCTCGCGGGCAACAATGCCCTTGGCCTCTTTGGGATCTTCCATCTGTTCACAGACCGCCACCTTGAAGCCTGCCTTGATAAGCCTGGAGATGTAAGTCTCCGATGCAAAATACGGGACCCCGCACATGGGCAGCGGGTTGTCCTTTGATTTGTCCCGTGAGGTTAGGGCGATCTGAAGGATGCCTGATGCCTTCTCAGCGTCCTCGCCGAACATTTCATAAAAATCACCGAGTCTGAAGAGCACGATTGCATCAGGGTAACTCTCTTTGACTGCGGTATACTGCTTCATAAGCGGGGTAAGTTCTGACATAACGAATATTAAATACCATCAAGGAGACAAAGTGCAACCTTGCCAAAACAGGCATGAATAAGCTCTTGAGTCGCTGCGCTGTCATCGTCAAAACCTGCCTGTTTTCTTGACTTATGGAGATGCATATTTCTATAATTATATTCTTTTTACGGTCTTTAAATAATGAAAATAGTTATTCCAGATATACCGGAAGAAGGACTTGACGTAGAGCTTGAGGAGAAGATCAGTATTGAAGGCTTTTCTGTACCTTCTCCGGTGAAGGCACAATTGGCCGTGCATAAGACCGCAACTGAGGTCATGATCACGGGGAGCCTTACTGCTGAGCTTCAGATGGAATGCAGCAGATGCCTGAAGGTTGTGCGTCAGTCTCAGGACCTCCCGATAAGCGTCGTGTATCATCCTGCTGATGAGATGGGCTCAGAGAAGCACGGACTCCATGATGATGAGATGGATATGGGGTTTTATTCTGGAGAAGAGCTGGACCTGGACGAACTGATCAGGGAGCAGATATTGCTCAGTGTTCAGATGAAGCCTCTCTGCAGCGAAGAATGCAAGGGCATCTGCCCGAAATGCGGCATTGACCTGAACAGTGGTACCTGTACCTGTGTTCAGAAGGAGATAGACCCCAGGCTTGAGGTCTTGAAGAAATTATTAGACAAAGAAAAGGAGTAGTACCTTGGCAAATCCGACGAGCAGACATTCAAGAGCAAGAAGAGACAAGAGAAGGGCAAACTGGAAGGGTGAGACACCGAACCTCGGCCAGTGCCCGGAGTGCAAAGAGCTTAAACTCCCTCACAGGGCATGTCCCAGCTGCGGTGCCTATAACGGCACCAAAGTCCTTGAGATCGTAGAAAAATAACCGGCATAATGAATGTTGTCCTTGATGCCATGGGCGGTGACCATGCGCCGACTGTCAATATTGACGGAGCCGTGGAAGCGGTCCATGAATCAGAAGATATTCATGTAACTCTTGTCGGTGATGAAGCTGTCATCAGAAAAGAGCTCAAGGGCAGGAAATATAAGGCAGGCCGTATATCCGTTGTACATGCATCACAGGTCGTTGATATGCATGAGTCCCCTTCTGTAGCGATCAGAAAAAAGAAGGATTCCTCCATTCGGGTAGGTATCGGGCTGGTCAAGGCAGGCAAGGCGGATGCCTTTGTGAGCGCAGGCCATTCCGGCGTTGTGATGGGCACCTCGCTTCTCCTTTTGGGTATGTCCAAGGGTGTTGACCGTCCGGCAATTGCAACGCTTATGCCGAACCTGAAAGACAAGTTCCTGATCCTGGATGTCGGCGCAAACGTCGATTGTACGCCTCAGAATCTTCATCAATTTGCCCTCATGGGAAACATTTACTGCCGCCTGATCCTCGGACGGGAAAAGCCGAAGGTGGGACTTCTTGGCATTGGTGAGGAGGATATCAAGGGGAATGAACTTACCAAAGAGGCCTTTAAGCTGATCAAACAGTCATCTCTGAATTTCATCGGCAATATCGAAGGCAAGGACATCTTCAGCGGCAAGGCAGACGTTGTTGTCTGCGACGGCTTTACCGGCAATATAGCGCTTAAGATCAGTGAGGGCCTTGCAGAGACTGTCATCAAGATGCTCAAGAGGGAGATATCGGGTATTACGGCAGGAAGGCTTGGTTACCTTATGCTCAGGCCTGCTTTCAGGAACTTCAAGAAAAAGACCGACTATGACGAATTTGGCGGGGCGCCGCTCCTCGGCATAAACGGAACAAGCATCATCAGCCATGGCAGATCATCGTCAAAGGCGATCAGGAATGCCCTCAGGGTGGCACATGACTTCTCCCGCAAGCGTGTGTATGAAGCCATCTCAGATGCTATCCAGTCAGACCTTCACGCCCGCGAGGCCTAAATGATACGGACGCGGATCATTTCCACAGGTTCTTATGTCCCTGAGAGCGTCATCACGAACCATGATCTGGAGAAAGTCGTCGAAACTTCAGACGAATGGATCATGGAAAGGACAGGGATCAGGGAGCGAAGGATCGCGGATGCTTCTCAGGCTGCATCAGACCTCGCCTGTGAGGCTGCTCAAAAAGCGCTGAAACATGCTCATCTCAAACCAAAAGATATTGATCTTGTTATCGTTGCTACCTGTACTCCTGATATGCCCTTTCCCTCGACAGCATGTATTGTCCAGGATAGACTTGGCATAAAACATGCCGCTGCCTTTGATATCAATGCTGCCTGTTCCGGCTTTGTATACGGACTGCATGTTGCCAATTCCCTGATAAAGACAGGGGCCCATAAGAGAATACTTCTGGTCGGCGCTGAGGTCCTGTCCAGGGTAACGGACTGGCAGGACAGGACAACCTGTGTGCTTTTTGGCGACGGCGCCGGTGCAGTTATCCTGGAAGGCACCCAGGAAAAACGCGGTATCATTTCAACCCATATTCAATCTGACGGAAGTCTTGGGGACTTGATCATGCTGCCTGGCGGCGGTTCGCGCTTTTCCTGCTCGCAGGAAAGTATCCTGAAGAGGCTCCACTTTATCAAGATGAAGGGAAACGAGACCTTTAAAGTTGCCGTCAGGACCCTTGCGGAGCTGGCTGCAAATACGCTTGAGGCAAACAGGCTCGATCCATCAAAATTGTCGCTGCTTATTCCGCATCAGGCCAATCTCAGGATCATCCAGGCAACAGCAAAGCGGCTTAATCTCCCGGATGAAAAAGTCTTTGTGAATATCGAAAAGTACGGCAACACCTCTGCTGCCTCTATACCTATTGCCCTTGATGAAGCAGTCAGGGCCGGCCGAATAAACGATGGGGATCACATTTTGCTTGAAGCGTTCGGCGGCGGTCTTACCTGGGCGTCAGCGCTGCTCAGGTGGTAGCTAAGGGCAGGCTTTAACCTTTCTGCTTCTTTCTGTCTCTCTCCTTTTTCCTCGAACTGATATGCCATATCCTGAATATTCTCTCGAGTTTATCCTTGTACACCAGGGAAAGGAAGATGATGACTACCGCAACGCCGAGGAGTACGGAGAAGCGGTAATACTGCTGGTGCCTGAGATAGGTGCCGCCCAGAGTGAGAAGCACAGTGCCCCCGAACCGCCCTACCGTGCTGATGATGAGAAATTCTTTGGTGGTGAGATGGCCAAGACCGATAATATAGCAGAGAATGTCCTTTGGAAATCCCGGGATGAGGAACAGGACAAAAACAAGGAATGCGCCCTTGTGATGCAGCAGATAGTCATATTTTGCCATTGTCTTTGTTGAAACGAATTTGTCCACGAAAGGCCTGCCGAATGTCTTGGCCAGCGCGAAGTTTATCCAGGATCCTATGGTGAGGCCGACAGTCGAAAGGATGAGCCCGAGCAGCGGCCCGTAGAGGAATCCGCCGAGAACGCCGGTGGCCTCACCGGGGATGGGCGCGGCTACAACCTGAAGTGCCTGGAGAAGAATAAAGCCGAGGAAAGAGAGCGGGCCGAGAGAGTCGAGAAATGCCCGGACCCTCTCCCTGTCCATGAAAAACTGGAATGCGCCTGCCTTGTACAGGATAAATGTCAGGAGAAGGAAAAAGAGGAGTGCGGATACCTTAATCCAGATATGCTCAGTGCTTCTTTTTTCGGTCTGCGGTCCTATGACTCACCCTTTGATTTTCCAGGATCTATGAAATATTTGAGGGTATCAACCGGTACCGGGAAGAGGATGGTAGAGTTCTTTTCCGCAGCGATCTCGGTCAGCGTCTGAAGGAATCTGAGCTGAAGGGCAATCGGCTGAGACGATATCACCGCAGCTGCTTCAGACAGCTTCTGCGAGGCCTGAAATTCACCCTCAGCATGGATGATCTTTGCCCTGCGTTCACGCTCTGCTTCTGCCTGGCGGGCAATGGCGCGCTGCATCTCAACAGGCAGGTCTACGTTTTTTACCTCAACGGTTGAAACTTTTATGCCCCACGGTTCGGTCTGGAAATCGATCACCTTCTGGAGTTCTGCATTCAGTTCATCCCGTTTTGCAAGCAGGTCATCCAGCTGGCTCTGTCCGAGCACGCTCCTCAGGGTGGTCTGCGACATCTGCGAGGTCGCATAATAATAATCTTCAACTTCAGTAATCGCCTTGATGGGGTCCATGACCCTGAAGTAGATAACAGCATTGACTTTCACGGTGATATTGTCGCGGGTGATGATGTCCTGCGGAGGCACATCCATGGTGATGGTGCGGAGGCTCACCCTCACGAGTTTGTCAATGATCGGCCAGATGATCACGAGCCCCGGCCCCTTGATCGGTATGATCCTGCCGAGCCTGAAGACGACTCCCCGCTCATATTCCTTTAAGACCTTTATGGCACTGGTGAGGATGTACACTGCAAAGAACAGAATCAGCGCAGTCCCCGTAAGAAAAGGTGTGAGTATCTGCATGGTCAGCCCTCCTTCTTTTTTATCTTGAGTTTCAATCCGGTCATGTCCGTAACCACGATCTTTGCCCCTTTTTTGATTTCGTCGTCAGCAAAGGCAGACCAAAGCTCGCCATGTAATGATACCATGCCGCTGTCTTTTGTGATATCTGCAACCGCTTTCCCTTCGGTCCCTATCAGGCCTTCGCTTCCGGTAAGCGGCTTCCGTTGATAAGCCTTGTATGCAAGCCTGAGGGTGATCGTGAAAAACAGGGCTGTGATCGCTACTGCAGGTACAATGACGAAGAGCGACAGCCGGTAAAAAGGAATGTCAGATTCAAAGAGCATGAGGGAACCGAAGAACATGGCAATGATGCCGCCGATGGTCAGCATGCCGTGTGATACGATCTTGATTTCAAGGATGAACAAAATGATCGCAGCGACGATAAGGAGTAACCCAATGTAGTTCACCGGGAGGGTCTGAAAGGAAAAAAAGGCAAGGATAAGAAATATACCTCCTGTGATACCCGGGAAGAGAGCCCCCGGGTTGGCAAACTCAAAGAAAAGACCATATATTCCGAGCAGCAGGAGCATATAGGCTACACTCGGGTCAGAGATGAAGACCAGGATCCTGTGACCTGTATCAGATATAACTGTCTCCCCTGATGAACCAGGCATGGCGTCGCTGTCTGCTGTCCTGACAACCCTGCCGCTCACATCTTCTGCCATTGCCGGCTTTTCAGATTCAGCAGAGAAAAGAAGAGCTCCCGGCAGCAGAAAGAGGATAATAAGAGCGCCTTTGCTGATCTTTCTTTTCATGTCTTATTATACTATAGCAGAGAGAAACCTCATGGATCCTGACAACGAAGCTGAGATGAGGCCGGCGCATTTTATTGACAAAAATTGGTTTATTTTGCTATAAACAATGTCTGTTTGTATCAGCAAACAGTGCGGTTATTTATGACTATTCCCAGGTAGCTCAGCTGGCAGAGCGGGTGGCTGTTAACCACCATGTCGGGGGTTCGAATCCCTCCCTGGGAGCCAGATAGAAAAGGCCCCGATCAGCTCGGGGCTTTTTTTGTTTCTGAGACCTGACTGTTAAAAGAGCTTAGGGAAGCCTCCTGTGCGATTCGCCCTGCGCGGCTTCAGATTCTGCCACGTAGTAAGTAACCCGCGTTCTCGGACTGAGATAATCATGTGCTTCCTGGTCAAGCTGCGATGGCTTTATACTGTGTTCTATCTTCAGGTCCGGTTCCTCCATCAGATCGTAGATGAGAGCCTCTTTCCTCGGGATTTCCGGATTGTATATCATCAGGCTTGGGTAAAGAGGATTACGGGGATTGACCGAGATGACCATCCCGATAAACCCGTTTGAAAGTTTTACGATCGTGCCTGGAGGATAAACACCGAGACACTGGATGAAGAGGGCCAGAAGGTCGCTGTCGAACTGTGCTTTCTGCATGCCGAACATATAGGCCAGTGCTTCATGCGGCGTGAGGGAGTCCTGGGGGTTGTATCTGTTGCAGTGATTGTCGTAAACATTTACGATCGATATGATCTTTGCGAAAAGTGATATCTTCCCTGCCGGCAGTCCCTCGGGAAATCCGCGGCCATCATTTCTTTCGTGGTGCTGATAGACAGCACGCATGGTTTCAGAGGGGACCATATCGAGCCGCGAAAGGATATCAATGCCGTAGCGCGGATGCAGCTGATAGAAGTTTCGTTCGGCACGGGTCAGCGGGACAGCCTTATGCAGAATATTCTTCGGGACGCGGCTCTTGCCTAAATCGTGGAAGAGGGCGCCCAGTCCCAGTATTCTCATCATCTCACTGTCGAGACCGTATTCCCTTGCAAGCATCATCGAGAGCACTGCCACGTTCAGGGAATGAAAAAAAACATTTTCTTTGCCGAACGTTGTATTCATGAGCTGCACAGCGGATTCCTTCTCAGGCATAAGCGACGCCACGATGGACTGCATCAGCCGGTCCGATTCCTCAAAGGCCTCCCGGGAGCCCCCCTCGACATTCTGCATTACATTCTTTACTTCAGCAACGCTCTCCCTAAACTGCTTCTCGCATTTTTCATCCTTCTCCCTTCGCACCTTGAGGCGCTCCATCCGTTCTTTTTTCACTTCCCACAATTTTCTGGCTTCAGCGCTCTCTGCTGCATGAACCGGGGTTGTCGTCTGAGGTCTTGCCTCCGGGGATGACTGTTGGTGAGACAGGGGCAGAACGTCGCTCTTTTCAGGAATGCAGATTGCCTGCGCTAAGCCAAGTTCCCTGAGTATAGAAAGCTGTTCCTGCGAGGTAATTTTGAAGCTGCTGAATAAAAACGGATGTTCGAACCATTTCAGATCGAGACGGATGAAAACTCCTTCCCTCAATTGGTCAATTGCTACCTTATATTCAGGCATCGTGACTCCGGCATTTTCGGTAAGGGCCGCTCATAGCAAATATGATAGCAGGAATTTTGGGTTGTTGCGACAGGAGATCATTTGACTTGTTGTAAACGTATTTAATATCATTGATTACTTATAAATATATATGGAGGAACCCAATGGTCTTAGCGCGTAGAATCCTTGTAATTCTTGCCCTGCTGCCGGTTTTGTTTGTGGCTTGCGAATCCCTCAAGACATCGAAGCCGATCCTGCCGCTCAAGGAGTATGAGCGGATGATTGCAGGGAGGCTCGATGCCAACTACGTCGGCACCCAGAACTGTCTTGCAGTCTGCCATGTGCACGACAAGATAAGACGTGATTTTGATGCAAGCACCATGGGTGTGCAGCTTTCGTCGAAGTCCGGCTTACCGCTTGTTAACTGCGAGTCCTGTCACGGGCCGGGCAGTCTTGCAATTGAGGGTCTGACTCCTGAAAAGGTGGAGGCTGACGCCAAGGCCGGCAAGCAGACCGCCTGTGACTATAAAACCCTCATCAATCTTAAAGAGCTTCCGGCACCGGCCCAGTCTCTCATCTGCCTTAAATGTCATACCTCCTCCGCAAACTTCAGGCTGCATAACTGGAATGCCGGCGCCCATGCACAGAATGATGTGTCCTGTTTTGAATGCCATAATATCCATATGGGGCCTGACCTTACTGTCAGAAAGGAAGAGATGGAAAATATGTGTGAGCGCTGTCACCATGAGGTGAAGGCGGAGTTTTCGATGCCGAGTCATCACCCGATCCGGGAAAAGAAGATCTTCTGCACGAACTGTCATGAACCGCACGGGACTTCCGGTGAGAAACTGCTTAATAAACTTACGGTCAAGGACACCTGCACACAGTGCCATGCGGAAAAGGAAGGCCCCTTTATTTATGAGCATGCCGATAACACCGATGACTGCAGGGCTTGCCACAGCCCTCATGGTTCCCCGTTTAATAATCTGCTGAAGCTTTCCCAGCCGTTCCTTTGTCTGCAGTGCCATACAGGGCATCGGACAACAGCTGGAACAGTACCGGAAGCAAAGGGACAGACCTATACGAGATGCACTGACTGCCATTCACAGATTCATGGAACCGACCGGCCTTACTCAACTGGCAGCCCTCGCAGCCGGTTTATCAGGTAAGGGAGATGGAGGGTATGATGAAAAAAATAATTATCGTATTGTTTCTCATTACAGGGATATTGACGGTTCGGGCATCTGCAGAAGACGTTGTCCCTGCTCATTCCGGTGAAACATCTGCCGACGAGCTTTTAAGCACGCCTCACGATTATGTATTCCCGACTATCGAACCGGAAGCTTATCTCAGCACCGGATATCGGTACATTCACATGAGTGGAGACCGGAAGGTGGGCGAGTTTGAATTTCCTCACAGTTCGATAACCCTGGGCGGAGAACTTCGCCTTGTCAATGAGCGGCACCGCCTGCATCTTGATGCTGGATATAATAATCAGAAAGATTATGAAGGCGACCTGTCCTATGCGTTTAAAGATCGTGTTCTTTTCAGATGGATCAATTCAACGCTGTATCATAATCTGGATAACACGCCTCCTGTCGATCTTGACCCTGCGACAACAACGACTGCTGCTGTCAATGTCTTTGACACGGGGAAGCAATATGGCAGGACCGTCGGCATGAACAGCCTCCTCCTCAGGCTGAAGGCCCCTGATTTTCCTGCTCATCTTTACTTTGAGGGGTTTTTCGTGGATAAAGATGGTACACAACAGCAGAAGTTCCTGGGTGGGGCGGCTTCAATCCGCAGCAGGACGGTCAGGGTGAGCGAAAAGAGAGATGTTGACCTCGAAACGAGGATTTACACTGTTGGAGTGAACAGCCATCTGGGGCCTGTTGAGATAGATTATGCGCATAGCGAGAAACGGCTCAGTGTTGGTCAGCCCGATCCGGTCTATACCTACTTAATGCCTGCCTCGGGTGCCCCGCCGCTTCCCTGTGCAGCGCCGGGATGCTCCTATTCGCATAACGGCATGCCTGAGTTGATGAGTTCCACGGATACACTGAAAATACATACTACGTACACCGGTCAGATTGCTGCAAGCGCCACGCTTTCGAAGACCGAAAAAGATAATCGGGAAAACAGCGCCCAGGCTGACTTTCTGTATGGCGCTGCAGATTTAACCTATATGCCTTCAGAGCGTATAACCATGTTTCTTAAATATCGACATAAGGAAAGCGAACTGGAGAGTCCCGATCTGGCTTACATCACGAACCTGACCAGCGGTGCAGTCTATTCTTCGAACGTGTATCAGCCCATTTCCTCGGTCTCTGATATGTATTCAGCATCGGTCAGGTTCAGGGCCCTGCCGAATATCACGCTCAAAGGTGAGATCAATCTTGAGAACATCCGCCGGGAAAATAATGAGGAATGGAATACGCCCGACAGCACTGAAAAGACAAATATGATACTTTCGTCTGACATGAAACTGTTTAAGCACCTGAAGCTGAAACTCAAATTTACGCATAAGAACATAAACGATCCGGCGCATAATATAGAACCGGAAAGCTCTGATGAGCTATATGCCTCTCTCTCCTGGAATCCCATCAAGAATCTTACGACATTTCTGAGCTATTCGAGCAGACATGACAGCCGAGACCATGTTCATTATCTATATGCTGATAGCATTGGCGATGAACACGACCTGTTATTTGGTGCACGAAAGGTTGATAATGAGCGGGTGACAGGGGTTGTCAACTATATGGTGCTGAATAACGTGAGTATTACCGGCAGCTATGCCTTTGGCAGGACAACGACTAAGCAGGACATCACCTATGCCTGCAATACCGGTGGTTGTATCGGTACCGACCCGGCAGGTACCCCCTATGCCGATCCCATGGTGCCTTTCAAGACTATTGTCCAAACCTTCGGCCTTGATCTGACCTATCAGCCAACCCGTTCTCTTACACTCAATGGCGGCGTATCCCATACCACTGCTCAGGGAAGATTCTCACCTTCCAACCTTTTGGGCCAGAGTAGTATTGATGATTTTTCCGAGCTGAAAACAAGGGAGACAATCTATTCCGTCTCCGGAGAATACCTGCTCAGAAAAGGCTTTGGTATAGGTCTGAATTACCGGTATGCGACATTTAAGGATGCTTACGACAATATGCTGGATGATGTGAATGACGGCAGGGTGCATATCGTGTTCCTGACGCTTTCGAAGAAATGGTAAGGAGTTTATGTATTTCATGAAAAAAACAGTTATCCATATTATTGTTCTCTTCTGTTCAGCGTTGTTTATGGTTGCCGGTCCGGCAACTGCTGCTGACAAGACCATCGGTGTGATCATGACCGGCAATATCCCCTACTATAAGGACATGCACAAGGCCTTTACCGAAGGCCTTGCAGCTGAGGGTGCGGGAAAAGTCGAAGTTGTGCTGCAGACGCCGACACCGGAACCGATGTCGTGGGCAAACGCTGTCCGCAAACTGATCTCGGTCGGTGCTGATGTCATTGTCACGTACGGAGCGCCCGCAACACTCACTGCCATGGCAGAAACCACTGAGATTCCGATCGTCTTTGCCGGCGTCTATGATCCTCAGGCACTTGGCATCATGGGCAAGAATGCGACAGGCGTCAGCTCAAAGGTGCCGGTTGCAAGCCTCTTAAAGAACCTTAAGGGCATTGCAAACTTTGCGACTCTCGGTGTGGTCTTCAGCGAGTCGGAAAAGGATACGGTCCTCCAGGCGAATGAAGCAAAACAGCTGGAGCCCTCGTTCGGATTCAGGTCCGCAAGGTTTAGTATCAAAAAGACTGATGATATTGCCAAAATTGCAAATGTGGATGCTCTTTTTCTGACAACAGGATGTGCTGCAATGCACTGCGTTAATAATATTATCGGTGTGGCGAGAAAGACAAAGATTCCGACTGGAACAACCATCGGCGGCGGTGAAGGCAGCGGCATTATCCTGACGCTTTCGGCGAATCCTCAGGAGCAGGGCAGAGAAGCTGCCAAGATAGCTGCACGCGTTATTAAAGGGGCAAAGCCGGCGTCCATAGCGCTTGAACCGCCTAAAAAGATCGATCTTATTGTTAACCTTAAGGAGGCTACCGATATGGGGCTTAAGATTCCTTTTGACCTGCTGACTACTGCAACAAGGGTTATAAAATGATCGGCTGGCTTTCCAGGATGAACCTCCAGAATAAGGCAGTTACCCTGATCGCGGGGATCCTGTTCTTTATCCTCGGCATCAACACCGCGGTGCTGACTGCTGTTGCATCGAAGAAATATAAGTCTGCCATGCTGGCGAAGAGCGCTGCCATTGGTGAACTTATGCAGAAGGACCTCAACAAGGCAGTTACTCTCGGCATTCCCATTGAGGCTCTTGAGGGAGTAAACGAGAAACTTGTCGAGCTGGTTTCACGGGATCAGGCAATGGGGTACGCCATGGTCATGGATCTCAAGGGCAAGGCCCTGTTCCATAGTCAGTCCGGACAGGTGGGCAAGGAGATGAAGGACGAGGATACAAGAAAAGTCATCTCTTCATCACAGAACCTTGTGCAGATGCTGGATTCTTATTTTGATCTCTCCTTTCCCCTCCTTACTGCAGAAAATAAAGCGGCCGGTTTCCTCAGAATCGGAGTCCAGAAGCGGGTGATCAACGCCCAGCTCTTCGAGTTGCTGTATTGGGCCTTAGGCATATCAATTCTCTGCTTCGTTGCTTCGAGCTTCCTTGTTTATATTGCCATTGCCAGGTTCATCACCGGGCCTATAATCGAGATGGAGCGTACTTCTGATACAATGGCATCAGGAGACCTCACCTGCGAACTGAAGGTGACCGGTCATGACGAGGTAGCAGCCCTTCAGAATGCGATCAACAGAATGGCATTCAATCTTAAGGATATGCTCTCCAAGGTTTCCCATATCACCAACAGCGTGACCACAGTCACCTCGAACATTGCCCTCTCTTCCCAGGGAGTACTTTCCATTGCTGATGTGCAGCAGAAGGCTGTTGAGGAGACTGCATCTGCAATAGGGAAGATGGACAGTGCCATGTCTGAAATAACACTCAGCGGTGAGAGCCTGTCGGACTCTGCGACAGATACCTCTGCCTCGATTCATGAAATGTCGTCATCGATCGAGAAGGTCGCTGAGACAACGAATGTGTTCAGCGAAACCGCCCACGAAACCGCCTCATCGATTGAGGAGATGGTGTCGACTATCAAGACCATAGCAGAGAGTCTGGAAACCCTTGCCCAGTCGTCTGAGGCAATAGCTTCGTCTATTGATGAGGTGAACGCAACCACCAAGAACATTGATGCCCGTGCCCATGAATCGGTTAATCTTGCCGAGAAGGTCATGAATAATGCATCAGAAAAGGGCATGCATGCTGCGCAGGCAGCGATGCATGGCATGACGAATATCAAAACCGGCGTTGTCTCGCTCTCTGACATCATCAATAATCTCGGTAAAAGAACCGTGGATATCGGCAAGATCCTGAATGTTATCGACGATGTCGCTGACCAGACCAATCTCCTTGCCATAAATGCAGCTATCCTTGCATCAAAGGCAGGCGAACACGGCAAGGGGTTTGCTGTGGTTGCGGATGAAATCAAGAACCTTGCAGAACGTACCTCTTTTTCCACGAATGAGATCGCAGAGCTGATCCGTTCGGTTCAGGAAGGCACAAAAACGAGCATCCGCATGGCATCCGAGGGTATCCATACGGTGGACAAGGGGTTGGCGCTTGTGACTGACGTAAATGATGCCCTCCGGGACATTGTTGAGAGCTCCAAGGCATCAACAGAAATGGCCCGGGCGATCCAGCGGGGCACTGAGGAGGAGGCTCTGGCGATAAAACAGATAACGGATGCTGTTGAGAAGATGACCGAGCAGACAGAGAACATATCCCGGGCGATCCAGGAGCAGACCAAGGGCAGCAGGTTTATTATTGAGGCTACGGATCGCGTGAAGGAGCTGTCGCAGCAGGTGAAAAGCGCAACGGGTGACCAGAAGATTCAGAGCAGACAGATCGCCGGCGTTATTGAAAATGTCACTACCCAGGCATTTCATATTGCAGAGGCTATCAGCAAGCAGAAGGACAACAGTGCCGAGATGGTCAAGTCCATGGAGAAGATCAAAAATACAACCGGTAAACTGACCGGTTCTGCCAATGATATGAATGCCGTAGTCAGTGCGCTTAAGGAAGATGCCTATAATCTCCTGCTCGAACTGAGGAAGTTCAAAGTTTAGGCGTCAGAATTTCCTGCAGTTTTTCCTGAAGCACGGACAGCTTATAAGGCTTCTGGATCAAGCTATCGGGGATCGAGGGGCTGAGTTCAGTGAGTGCTGCCGTGCGGTCATACCCCGTTGAAACTATGATCTTGATATCCGGCTTTATTGCTTTGAGTTTCCTGAACGTTTCCCTGCCGCTTATCCCGGGCAGTTGCAGATCAAGAATGATGCAGTCAATCCGCTCTGAGTGTGATTGAAAGGACGCTACGGCTTTTTCCCCTGTATCTGCAGCAATAATATCATAGCCCAGTGTTACGAGACCCGTCTCCAGCAAGTGGAGAATATCCGGCTCATCATCAACGATCAGAATGCACTTTTGTGCTGACGGACCCTGCGCCGGTCTCCTGACGAGCGGTGTCCCGGCAGTCTTCTCTGACCGCGGCATCACTATTTGAAACGTCGTGCCTTTACCTGTTTCGCTCGAAAAACTGATGCAACCGTCATGATTCTGCACGATGCCGAGCACTGCAGACAGGCCCAGCCCCCGCCCCATGAACTTTGTGGTAACAAAGGGCTCGAAGACCTTGTCTGCAATAGCCGAAGGAATGCCGGGGCCTGTGTCAGAGACTGAGATGCTGACGTAGTCTCCGGCTGGGTGTTCGTGATTGAGGGAGCAGATCCAGGAAGGTCTTTCTGCCATGTTTTCAGCCTTGATCGTGAGCGTTCCACCGAGCTCCTCGGTCGCTTCAAAGGCGTTATTGCAGAGATTAACAAAGGCCTGGATGATCTGATTCTCGTCGGCCATTACGGGCCAAAGATCATCAGGAAGCGAGAGAACAATCCTTGTTGTCCTTGCCCTGCCTTTGTGGCTGAGGTCAAGGGCCTGGCCGATTGCACTTTTCAGAGAGACATTATTGAGTTGGTATTTCCCCTCCTTTGCATAGGCGAGCAGTTGGCGTGTCAGGTCTGCCATACGTTCAACACTGGCTATGATGCTGTCAACGGGCCTGGCCTCTTCGGGCTTGAGCGGAATCTTTAGCTTCAGCAGTTCTGCATTGCCAAGGACTCCCATCAGAATGTTATTGAAGTCGTGGGCAATGCCTCCTGCAAGGGTTGCGATGGATTCTTCCTTTTGCTGGGAAAAGAGCCTCTGCTCAATCCTCTTCCGCTCTGCTTCCTGCCTGAGCCTGTCGGTGATATCCCTGCAGATCTCGATGACGAACGATATGGAGCCCGTACTGTCGAAGATCGGTGATGCAGAGATCTCCACGATCGTTTCCCTTCCTGTTGCGTCCTTATGGGTATGGATCGCTGTTACAGGTTTCCTTGTCCTGAGCACGTCTCTGATGGGGCAGGGATGGTCTTCGTCGCTGCAGGGATGGTCAGTATGATGCGAGACCTGATAGCAGAACGTGTTGTCGTCTGACCGGTCTTTCTTTGCGCCTGCATTCATCAGCTTGACGCGATAGTCAGGGCTGATCACCATGACCGGCTCAGGTACGCTGTCGATGACCGACTGCAGGAAAAGCAGCTGATCCCTCTTCTCTTTTTCTGTCAGGAGCAGTTGCTGCTCGCTCTTCTTTCTGACATCGATCTCGTGCAGGAGTTCTCTGTTCGTATCCCGAAGGTCAGTTGTTCTGGCAATAACCTGCTGCTCCAGGCTGTTCCGGGCCTCTTCGGTATCCTTCTTGGCAAGCAGGATATGCCGGTTCAGCTTAAGAATATGCAATAAAACAAGGGTCATGATGGCAAGTGTAAGGACGAACAGGACAGGAAAATACCAGTATTGCCGAAGTGATTGCGAAAGCGTGACCTTGCCGTAATCCGTATAAGGTCCGAGCCTGAGCTCTTTCATCAGATCATGTACAGGATGATAGTCCAGTGGTATGGTCCAGGCGTAAGTTTTTGATGCTGCCGCGGCTTTCGAGTCAGGGGGCATGTTCAGCAGGGCAATGACAACCTTTCTGGCGATCTCTTCAGGCGTCTTTGCAAGCCTCGCCATTGGCCACTCGGGATAAAGCCTGGTACTAAGCAGAAAAGGAAAACCATTTTCCGTCTTGCGGTTGATTACCACAAACTCATCCAGGGCTATCGTCCCTTCCTCTGCCATGCGCTCAAGGGTATCTGTCCTGACCGTGCCGACATCAACCTTTCCGCTTCTGATTGCCATAACCACGCTTTCGTGGTTGTCTGTAAAGGAGAGACTCTTAAAATCCCTGTAAGGATCGATGCCGGCAGCATGGAACTCTCTCCAGGCTGCACGCCATCCTCCCAGGGAGGTTTCCTCGACGGCAAGAAATGTCTTTCCCTTAACGTCGCTGAGGGTCCTGAGATCATTTCTTCCGGCCTTGCATATGATCGTGCCGCCAAAGGCTGTGGATGAGTCTTTAAATCCACGGTTTTTCATGGTTGCGATACGGGTGACACCATACCTGGCTTCGAGCTCGACGTAGATGGAACTGTTCGCAATAACGAAATCCACCCCGTTATTACTTACGGCATTATCGATCTCATCAAAGGTGAGGGGGACGATCTCAAAGGCCGATTCCGGAATGTTTCTGCTCAGATATGTTCCTGTAGGCTCCCACATTCTGAGCGCCACTTCTTTGCCCTTATAGGCAAGCACGCCGATCCGCATGGTCTGGGCCAAGGCCGACATCGGTATCGCCAGAGGGAGGATGTAAATGAGTAATAGAAAAAATGTCCTGCAGAGAACAACAGGAACGCTATTAAGACAGCGTTGGACCGAATGAGTCAAAAATAACGAATACGGTCTTTTTCTGAAAATAATCCCCTCAGCCATTTGTCCCTCCGCTTCTCTTTTATCACGTCTGGAGGGCTTTGTCAATAAAATGACTTATAGATAGCAAAGCAGGGTAAGATGCAATTACCGAAGGGCCCTGCTGAGCAGATTCAAAAAATCAGTTCTCGGAATTTCTCTGGCGCCAAGATGTGACAGGTGTTCTGTTCTGACCTGGCAGTCGATGAGCATGAGGCCTTTTGGTATCATCTGTTCTACGAATGTTGCAAATGCCACCTTTGAGGCATTGTTCTTCCTCGCAAACATGGACTCGCCGAAGAAGATCCTGCCGAGAATCACACCATAGAGTCCGCCTGCAAGCTCTCCGTCATGCCACGCCTCCACAGAACAGGCGTGTCCCGAATGGTGGAGTTGTATATAGGCATGCATCATTGCCTCGGTGATCCAGGTCCCTGGCTGGTCTTTACGGCTGTTGTCAGCGCAGCATTGGATGACCTGTCCGAAGGCCCTGTTCAAGGTCACGGTGAAGAGCCCTTTTCTCATGCACTGTCTGAGACTCCGTGAGATATGCAGTTCTTCAGGGAAAAGTACGAAGCGGGGGTCAGGCGACCACCAGAGGATGGGGGAATCTTCAGAGTACCAGGGAAATATTCCCATGGAGTATGCCTTGAGCAGGCGCTCCTGACTGAGGTCACCGCCGACCGCAAGCAAACCGTCTTCCTCCGCGAGTTCAGGGGGAGGGAAACTTATTTCGTCAGACAGGAGCGTGATTGACATGGCAGATGCCGAAAAAAGAGGTGTTCATGGCTGCACGCGGAGACGGACCAACCCGCCTCAGGGTCCATATTCAAAGGTCAGGACGTCATCGCGAACACCTATCGCAACGGTGCCGCCTTTTTTAAGTTTACCGAAGAGCACTTCATCTGAGAGGATATCCTTGATCTTTTCCTGTATAAGCCTGCCAAGAGGTCTGGCGCCATGGGCAGGGTCGTATCCCTTTGCCGCAAGCCATGCCTGCGCTTCATCTGAGAGCAGCACTTTTATTTTCTTATTTTTCATTGAACCGCTCAACTCGGTCATGAACTTGTCAACGACCTTTTTCATAATCTCCTCTGTCAGGGGCTTAAAGGTCAGTGTTGCATCTATGCGATTTCTGAATTCCGGGCTGAAGAGGTTTGTGATTGCATCCCTGCCTTTCATCTGCCTGTCCTGCGACCTGTCGCCAAATCCAATGACCTGCCTGTCCATATCCTTTGCACCCGCATTGGAGGTCATGATAAGGATGATATTCCGGAAGTCGGCTTTTTTGCCGCTGTTGTCGGTCAGTGTCGCATAGTCCATGATCTGAAGCAGGATATTGAATATGTCAGGATGCGCCTTTTCGATCTCGTCAAGCAGAAGTACGGCATACGGATGTTTCCTGATCGCATCCGTAAGCAGGCCGCCCTGGTCAAAGCCCACGTATCCCGGCGGCGCGCCGATCAGGCGGGAGACCGTATGTTTTTCCATATATTCTGACATGTCAAAGCGAATGAACTTGACGCCCATGACCGCGGCCATCTGTTTTGAGACCTCTGTCTTGCCGACTCCTGTGGGGCCGAGAAAGAGAAACGATCCGACAGGCCTGTCAGGATTACCCATGCCGGCCCGTATTCTTTTGATGGAGGAGACTAGTGAAGCAATTGCCTCATCCTGACCGAAGACGACCTTTTTCAGGTCCTGATCAAGCCTCATAAGTTTTTTGGTGTCTGACCGGGAGATGGTCTGGGGAGGGATTTTTGCGATCTTCGCAACGATCTTTTCAATCTCTGCTGTGCTGATCGTGCGAGTGCCGGCCTTGCCGGCAAGTTTCGATATTGCCCCTGCCTCGTCGATTACATCAATCGCTTTATCAGGAAGGTATTTGTCATTGATGTATTTAGCAGAAAGTTCAGAGGCTGCCCTGAGGGCGCTTTTTGAATAGCGCACATGATGAAAATCCTCATAATATGACTTCAGCCCTTCAAGGATGCTTACCGTTTCATCAATAGATGGTTCCTGAATCTCCAGCTTCTGGAAGCGGCGTGAAAGGGCTCGGTCCTTTTCGAAATAGTTTTTATATTCTTCATACGTGCTGGCTCCTATGCAGCGTAGCCTGCCGGAGCTGAGCACAGGCTTGAGGATGTTTGATGCGTCCATTGAGCCGCCGCTCGTTGCCCCGGCGCCGACGATAGTATGAATCTCATCAATAAAAAGGATGGCATTGGGGATACGTTCGAGTGCTTTTATCGTAGCCTTGAGCCGTGCTTCGAAATCGCCGCGGTATTTAGTCCCTGCGATCAGCGCACCCATATCAAGGGAGTACATGCTGCTTTTTTTCAGGGCATCCGGAACAAGGCCTGACTGGATCTTCAGGGCGAGTCCTTCAACCACTGCTGTTTTGCCGACACCTGGTTCGCCCACCAGGACGACATTGTTCTTGCGCCTTCTGCAAAGAATCTGTACCATCCTCTCCAGTTCAGCGTTCCGGCCGACGAGCGGATCGATCTCTTTCCTTGCAGCTTTTTCGACAAGATTAACCGTGTAGACCCTGAGCGGCTCGTCAGAAGGCCTTTCTTCCTGTCGCTCATGCTCACGACCTTCCTGCTCATGCGGCATCGGACCCTCTTCACGTATTTTTGCCATGCCGTGTGAAATATATTCGAGCACATCAAGACGCTGAATGCCTTCCTGATGAAGGATGTGCACGGCCTGGGACTCTTCCTCGAAAAAGATTGCAGCAAGAACATCTCCTGCGTCTGCCTCTTCCTTGCCCGAAGACTGGACATGGGTAAGCGCTCTCTGGATTACGCGCTGGAATCCGGCCGTAGGCTGAGGATGGCGGCTGCCTTTCGGAGCGGGTTTGTGGAACTGCTCCATGAAATAATCGGTAAGGGCCTTTTTGATGTTTGCTATGCTGCCGCCGCAGCTCTTGACCACGTCTGCTCCGAGGTCGTCATGAAGGATCGCATAAAGGATATGCTCCACGGTCAGGTACTCATGCCGCCGGGACCGGGCGTCTTTGATCGTCGCCTCCATGATTATTTCGAATTCCTTATTGATCATTCCTTCTCCATGGAACATTTTAGAGGGAATTCATGTTCGCGTGCAATATCGTGGACAGTTTCGATCTTTGTTTCAGCTATCTCCCTTGTGTAAATGCCTGCAAGCCCCTTCCCATTTTTGTGAACATGGAGCATGATCCTCGTAGCTTCGATCACCGGCTTATGGAAGACGGTTTCAAGAATATGAATGACAAAATCCATGGTCGTATAGTCGTCGTTCAGAAGGAACACAGAATAGAGCGGCGGCTTTTTCAGCTGCAGGTCAGTTTCTTCCTGTAACTCTTTTTCTTTCTGTAGGTTGCTTAGGGTCATTACACAGTTATTTTATCACAGGTGGAGCGGGTGATTCTTTGCAAAAAATAATGTAAAACAGGGAAATGAAAAAACTGCGACACAATGCGACGTTAGAGGTTGACACGAGGCACTTTAGGGTCTAAAATATGCTATAAAATATTACGATACGTTATTAAGGAGGGTGCAAAAAATGCAAACAAGCGTTGCGAAGAGGATTTTCCTGCTTTTGGTTGTACTGCTTTCGATGAGTTTAATGGTTGGTTGTTCCCATCTGGGGAAGGCCCCAAACAGAGAAGGTTATGTGATGTACCACAAGCCGCTGCCAGAGGCAGACAGGGCAATTGAAGATGCTCGCAGAGCAGGCAAAGACAAGGAATGTCCGGCAGAATTCAATGCTGCGAAAGATATGACAGACAAGGCCTTTGAGATTTACATGGCATGCCGGGACCAGGAAGCGATGGATATAGCAAAAGAAGCAATCAACAAAACAAAGGCCCTTTGCCCGCCTAAGCCGACCCCACCGCCGCCTCCTCCTGCACCGAAGCCGGAGGTGAAGCCTGCCCCTGCACTGGTGAAGCCTGAGCCTGCACCGATCAAGATCGTTCTTGAGGATGTGCACTTTGATTTTGACAAGGCGACGTTGACCAGCGAGGCAAAGGCAATTCTTGCAAGGGACATCCAGACACTTAAGACAAACTCTTCGGTCAGGGTTCAGGTTGAAGGACATACCTGTGCGCATGGCAAGGATGATTACAACATGGCACTGGGCGAGAGGAGGGCACATGCGGTCAAGGAATATCTTGTGAAGGAGGGTATTGCTGCTGACAGGCTTACAACCATCAGCTATGGTGAAACAAGGCTTGCTATGCCTGAGATACCTACAGCCAGGAACAAGAATTCTAAAGAGGCAAAAGAGAACAGACGTGTGCATTTTGAAGTAATTTCAAAGTAATTTGTTATAATACAAATAACCCCTGGCTATCCAAGCGGTGGCCAGGGGTTATTATTTATTATGATGAAGGCCGCCGCATTATTTTTTGTCCTCCTTATAGCATCTTCCTGCGCTCCATCGCGGGAAGTGGTCCAGCAGAAGCAAGAAACAAAGGTTATTTCCCTGCCTTCTCCTGAAAAAAGGCCCGAGTCTATACCTATGCCAAAACGCTATAAAGCGGGTCTTGCCTGTGAGGAGAATACCTCGTTGGTTTTTAACCGAAGCGGCATCGAGGTTCTGCCCTTTGTGAGACTTTCTTTTTTTGATATTGACAATGACGGCAGACAGGAACTTATTGCAGGCGGCAAGGATGGTTTTCTCAGGCTCTATAAGAGAGACTTTTCCGGTAATGACCGAAGGTGGGTCCTTATCAGCGGCTATTTTGACGGCATAAAGGTCGGTGCTTTTTCTTCCCCTGCTGTAGCTGACCTCGATCTTGATGGGAACCCTGAGATTGTTGTGGGTACTGGCGGGTTCTCTTCAGAGTCCGGCAGGATCATTGTATTCAGGAATGCGGGGTCCCCTGATAAGCCTGTGTGGCAGAGGGTCGATATGCCGGCCATTGATGTAGGTGATGACGCTGCGCCAACAGTGATAGACGTAAACAACGACAATAAGCCGGATCTTATCATCGGCAACTCAACCGGCGCTCTCATGCTCTTCAAAAATACAACCAGCCACGGCAGGATATCCTTTAGCAGAGACACTGACTTTTTCAAAGGAATCAATATCGGCATGTACGGCATGCCTGCAGCAGCGCTGAACAATAACAGGCTTATTATTGTGGCAGGCAACAGTATGGGAAAGCTTTACCTGCTCGAAAAGCAGAATGGGACCGGGTCGTGGCAGAAGTCCGGGCTAAAAATGGAATTAACTAATTTTGCGGCCCCTGCTTTTATGCAGGACCGTGACGATTCCGCGACAAACCTTGTTGTTTCGGATGGTAACGGACAGATACATTACTTCATAAATACAAAGGCTGATTACCGGCACTGGGAGGAGCGCGCCACTTTTTTTGCCGGAAGGATCATGCCCGGAGCGGCCTGCACGCCTGCCATGACCGAGCTTGGCAGCAGGGCCTGCATGGTGACAGGGAATATCAACGGCGAGCTGAAATTCTTCGAGTTTCAGCCCCATGCTGAAGTTCTGCCCTGGGCTGAGAAACCGAATTTCTTTAAGGGAATCAAGCTATCGGGTTATGCGCGAGGCACGGTTGTTCTATGGCAGGGACAATATCTGCTTATAACAGGTCAGCAGGACGGTTATGTTCGCGCGTTCCTTAACACATCAACTGAGGAAAGCCCTGCATGGAAGGAGCAGAAGGACTTTTTCAGGGGAGTGCCGAAGACCTTTCATGCGTCGCCAACGGTCTTTGATCTCGATGGTGATGGCGTGTGGGAGCTGATTGTGGGCGATGTTGACGGAAATGTTACTGCATACCGCAGGGACAATGCAGATTCAAACAGGCCGAACTGGACCAGGATCGAAGGAGCTTTTTCAGACGTTAAGACTGATCGGTATGCCTCGCCGTCACTCGTGCGTGACGATGAGCGGATATATCTCTTTGTTGGCCAGCAGGATGGCGGCATACGTTACTATTCAGCCAAAAGCACGGGTAGGGGAATGCCGGTCTTTTCGCGTGAAGAATTTTTGAGTAACCTGATGGTTAACAACCACAGCGCTCCGTCTGTGTCTATGAATAAAGGCGTTATTGATCTGTCTGTCGGCGATTACAACGGCAATCTCAGACACTTCGCCTGCAAAAAAGACGATATCGAACTGCGCTGAAACAGTCTTTAGTTGCGTGGTATATTCTGTTGGCTAAGTTTTGAAAGTTCTTCCATCCCGATGATTTAATGCATATTTTGTTCACATCGCCAATGGTATAATTAAACAAGTGCTAAACTCCTTGATAAGGATATCCGTATCGTGGAAAATAAAATTATTATTTACACTGCAACCAATTGACATGACTGTCATGCACTGGAAGAGTTCCTTTCAGATAAGGGCCTGCACGTTACGGTAAAAGATGTCACGAAGGACCTTTCCGCACGTGAGGAACTCGTGACGAAATACGGCCGTATGGCAACGCCGACACTCGTGATCAACGACAAGGTTATTGTGGGGTTCAGGCAGAAGCAGGCTGAGATCGAAAAAGAGATTGCACTCATCAAGGGAGAAGATAATGGCTGAAGAGGCTTCAGGTTCATCAAAAAGGATCGATCTGCCGATAACCGGCATGTCATGCGCATCCTGCGCAAGTCATGTCGAAAACGCCCTGTCTGAACTCAAGGGCGTGACCAGTGCTTCAGTGAATTTTGCCGCTGAAAAGGCGACCGTGCTCTATGACCCTTCACAGGTCTCGGTCTCTGACTTCATCAGTGCGGTCATTGATCAGGGTTACGGCATTTCCCTGTCGCGAATAACTCTGCCTGTCCAGGGTATGACCTGTGCTGCATGCGTCTCTGCTGTTGAAAACGCTCTCAAAGGGCTTGAAGGCGTGGTATCGGTGTCTGTAAATTTTGCGACTGAAAAGGCGATGATCGAGTACTTTCCCTCCCAGGCCGGCATCAGGGAGTTCAGGAAGATCATACAAGAAGCAGGTTATGAGATCGTGGAGGCGGAAAAGGGTGAGGACATTGTCGAGAAAGAGCAGCGTGAACGTGAGAGGGCATATAAAGAGCTGAGGGCAAAGGTGATCGCAGGCGCAGTCCTGGCCGTTCCGATCATGCTGCTGATGCAGTGGAACCATCTCTTTGGTCATGCCCTCCATATGCCGATGCAGTTCAATCATCTGGTCCAGCTCGTTCTTGCAACACCGGTGCAGTTCTGGATCGGCAGGCATTTCTATACAGGAGCCCTTGCCGCAGCCCGCCACCGTACAACGAATATGAATACGCTGATCGCAATCGGCACTTCATCGGCGTATCTGTACAGCATTGTCGCCACATTTTTCCCGGACCTTTTTGCGATAAGGGGCTATTCCGCAGAGGTCTATTACGATACCTCTGCGACGATTATCGTATTAATCCTCCTGGGAAGGCTGTTTGAAGCTCGTGCCAAGGGCCAGACATCTGAGGCGATCAAGAAGCTGATCGGACTTCAGGCAAAGACAGCGAGGGTTATTAAGGACGGCCGGGAGATGGACGTCCCGATCGAAGATGTCGAGATCGGCGATGTTATCCTTGTGAGACCCGGCGAAAAGATACCGGTTGACGGCGTTATTAAAGATGGCTATTCCTCGGTGGACGAGTCCATGGTGACAGGCGAGTCGATACCCATTGAGAAGAGCACCGGAGCGCAGGTGATCGGCGGCACGATCAACAAGACCGGTTCATTCAGGTTCGAGGCAGTGAAGGTGGGCAAGGAGACTATGCTTTCGCATATCATCAATATGGTCCAGGCAGCCCAGGGTTCAAAGCCGCCGATCGCCCGGCTTGCAGATATCATTGCTTCATATTTCGTGCCTGTTGTCATCGGCATCGCAACCCTTACTTTTATCGTCTGGTATTTTCTCGGACCAGAGCCGGCATTCACCTATGCGGTTCTGAACTTTATCGCAGTGCTGATCATCGCCTGCCCCTGTTCGCTCGGACTGGCAACGCCGACATCCATTATGGTCGGCACGGGCAAGGGTGCAGAGAACGGCATACTGATCAGGAGCGGTGAGGCGCTCGAAAAGGCGCACAAGATAACGGCGATTGTTTTTGACAAGACCGGAACGCTGACCAAGGGACAACCTGAGGTGACGGATCTGATAGCAAAAGGCATGGACGAAAAAGATCTGCTTTTTTATGCAGCCTCTGCAGAAAAGGGCTCTGAACATCCGCTTGGCGAATCGATCATAAAGAGGGCTCAGGATAGTGGATTGACGATTGCAGACCCTGATCAGTTTCAGGCGATTCCGGGCCATGGCATAAAGGCAGTCATTCAGGGAAGGGCGGTGCTCCTTGGCAATAGGAAGTTTATGCAGGATGAGGGTATTGATATCAGTTTGATAATTGCTGACTCAGATACGCTTTCAGCGCAGGGAAAGACCCCAATGTTCATCTGTGTGGATAATGCTGCTGCGGGAATCATTGCGGTTGCAGACACGCTCAGGGAAGAGTCTGTACTTGCAGTGAAGCAGCTCCATGATCTCGGCATAGAGGTTGTGATGATCACTGGCGACAATAAGCGCACTGGCGAGGCAATAGCCAGGCAGGCAGGTATTGACAGGGTTTTGGCAGAGGTGCTGCCGCAGGACAAGGCTGCTGAGGTGAAGAAGCTTCAGGCAGAGGGCAAGGTCGTTGCGATGGTCGGAGACGGCATCAATGATGCTCCTGCACTTGCCCAGGCAGACGTGGGCATTGCGATCGGCACCGGCACTGACGTTGCGATGGAGGCCTCTGATATTACGCTCATAGCGGGCAATATCAAAGGAGTGGTCACTGCAATAGCGCTTTCAAAGGCGACGTTGAGGAACATCAAGCAGAACCTCTTCTGGGCCTTTGCATACAATGTTATTCTCATCCCTGTTGCAGCAGGCGTGCTTTTCCCCTTCTTCGGCATACTCCTCAATCCCATGCTTGCTGCCGGGGCCATGGGTTTTTCATCGGTCACAGTCGTGACGAATGCCCTGAGGTTGAGAAGGTTCAAACCGGCGTGATTGATAATTGTTCCATCCTGCAGTTTCTGTCATTCCGGCTTGCTTGTACCCCGATGTTTGGGTATCTGGAATCTTTCCGGAAGGATTCCCAACGTGCTTTGCTTGCGGGAATGACAGCATAAAACCCTCCCCTTTCCAAGGGGAGGCATGGTGGGGTATTGATAATATAATTAAAACCTCCCCAACCCCTCCTTGGTAAGGAGGGGCTGCCACCCTTAGCTGCGTCCATATTATTTTCTTTGTTTTTTGGAAATGGCCCCCTCCTTTAATCTAATGAATTTTCTTGACGACGCCATCATTTGCCCATAAAATGGATGAAAATCCACATGCGATAATAAGGCAATGTTAGGACTATACAAATGAACCATAAGATCATAGCAGAAGCCTATCGTGGGGGGCTTGATGATGGTTTTGTAACTGAAAATGAAATAGTATCCTGGGCTGATTCAGTTATTGCATGCAACTCATCTCCTGAATACATTTTCATTGAGTTATCATTGTCAGCCGGTGATAAAGAAAAGATAAGCGAGCTACTTAGTCAGATACAGGGCAAGGCCTCTCCTGAAGACAGTCTACGAATAAGATTGGGTTTTATTGCCACAGCATTAGCAAAAAAAAAACAAGTTGCTTCGAGAAATACCATATTTATTTAAAACCTTGGCAGACCAGACTTCGGATGACAACAAACCCATGGTTCCTGATGACATGCGTGGTCAAATGTATGATTTATTTAACGAATGGGACTGGGGTGAATGCACAATAGAAGAATTGCATGTTAAGTTGAATAAATTCTTCTCAAAATATGCTACACGACTGGCGTCTTGATAATTAGCTCACATACTATATGAATATGACGCCCGCTCGATTTTGGCAAGAAGCGCATCCTCCGACTATGACAGCTCTTTACTTCACGATCCTCTTCTTCATCATCCTGAACGGAAAGGGTGCAAGGACAACGGCAACGACGAGCAGCCAGAGCATATCCTGCCACACGACCATGACATTCCCCTGCGAAAAAGACCTGCAGATATTCACCAGATGGTAGAGAGGGATAAGATAGGCGATCTTTGCGACCAGCGGCGGCAGATTATCGAGCGGGAAGAAGATGCCGGAAAAGAGGAACATCGGCGTCATGAATAGGGTAAAGAAGTAGTTGAACGAGTCGATGCCTGGCACGACCGAAACAAAGATCATCGATATCTCGGCAAAGATGATGCCGCTGATGAAGAGAACAGGCAATGCGGCGATGACCGCAGCAGAGTCGACCAGTCCGAAGCCCGAGATCACTATCATGATGATCAGTCCGTATAGCATGCTCTTGAATGCCCCCCACATAAGCTCGCCGGCAACAAGGTCATAGATATTGACCGGCGTTGCGAGGATTGCGTCAAAGGTCTTCTGAAAGGTCATGCGCACGAAGGTGCCGTATGAGCATTCATATACAGCTGCAAACATGGAGGACGAAGCGATCATGCCGGGCGCAATGAAATTGATATATGGCATGCCATGGATCTCCTTTACATAGGCTCCGAGACCCAATCCCATGGCCCAGAGATAGACGATCGGCTCCGCGAAGTTGAGCGCAAGGCTCGATTTGTAGAGCTTGGTGAAGACCGTGAAGTTCCTCTGCCAGACGCGGAAGGCGCGCCTGAGGTTCATGCCAGTTCCTCCCTGAGCTTCCTGCCGGTCAGGTGCAGATAGACCTTTTCGAGATTGCCGCCGTGTCTCTGCATAAGGTCAGCAGGGGAACCGGTCTCTATGATCCGGCCGTTGTCCATAATCGCGACCTTGTCGCATACCTTCTCCGCTTCTTCCATGTAGTGGGTCGTCAGAACGATTGTCGATCCTTTTGCCTTGAGATGATCGAGGTTTTCCCATACCGCATGCCTGCTGTGCGGATCGAGGCCGACTGTCGGTTCATCCATGATGAGCAGTTCAGGGTCGTTCAGCAATGCCCGCGCAAGCAGGAGCCTTCGCTTCATGCCTCCTGACAGGCTCTTGATATTCACGTCTGCCTTGTCCCGCAGTTCGACAAAGTCGAGGAGTTCCCATGCCCTGGGTTCAGAGACCTTTTTGGGCATATCAAAATACCGCGCATAGACGATCAGGTTCTGAAACACGGAGAGGTCAGGGTCAAGGTTGTCGTCCTGGGGCATGACGCCGATGCGGGATTTAATAGCGCTCGGCTGCTCAGTCACATCAAGGCCGAAGACCGTAACGCTGCCGGAGGTGGGAGGCATGAAGCAGTAGATGATGCCCATGGCCGTTGTTTTGCCTGCCCCGTTAGGGCCTAAGAAACCAAAGCACTCTCCCTGCCTGATTTCGAAACTGATGCTGTCGACCGCGCACAAAGTTCCGTAGTGTTTGACCAGGTTTTCAGCCTTAACAAGGACCATAACGCGTGAAGTCTAAACCTTTTCCTGAACCCCGAAGATCCAGAGCCAGAGGTATTTGGAAAACTCGTTCAGCACAGCTGCCCTGTCGCGCCTTCTCTTCCACCAGTCGTTAACATTAAACCAGCTTTCATCAGCCGGCGCGCTGATGATCCTGAATTCACTGCCCAAAACATTTTTAAAAATGAGTGCTGCCCTCCTGCTGTGATAAGGGGAAGTGACAAGGATTATGGACTTGAAGCCATTTTTTCTGAGGACCTCCTTTGTGTAAAGAGCATCCTCTTCCGTTGACATCGACTTGTCCTCCAGCAGTATCTTTTTGCCGGAAACGCCGAGAGATTCGGCCTGCTCTTTCATGAGCGATGCCCAGGTATATTTCCATACCAGCGGCCCCCCTGCCATGACGATCCTGTCCTTTCTGGCCCAGTCATCCTTGAAGAGCTTTACGCCATATTTGACCCGCTCTTCCTGCTCTCCGGCAAGCACCACGATCGCATCAGCCGGCTTCATCTCATCCTTCTTTATAAGCATCTCTGCTGCCCTGGTCAGAACAAAACCGTGGGTAAGGAAGAGTAAGGCGACTACGAAAGCAATGAGCAACAAGAATTTTATTATCCGAATCATCTCACCCCACCGGGCAGGCCTGCTTCAGATACTGCTCAAGAGCCTCTGACCAGTGACGAAGGGCGGCGATGCCCTCCAGGCGCAGCATGGTATTGTTCAGTCCGGACAGGGCAGGCCGCCTTGCAGGTCTCTTAAACTCCTCGGAAGTGACGGGCATAACCGGTTTATCAATGGCTATGAGTTCAGCGATCTTCACCGCAAACTCATGCCAGGTGCAGACACCGGAATTTGTTACATGATAGATGCCGTACCCCTTTCCGATGAGCTGTCTGAGCGTTGCGGCAAGATCATCCGTGTAGGTCGGACTGCCAAACTGATCGTTTACGACCTTCAGGGAATCTTTCTCTGCAAGCAGGCGTACGATCGTATCCACAAAGTTCCTGCCGTGGGAGCCATAAAGCCATGATGTACGAACAATATAAAACCGGTTGGTAAGAGATGATACAAACTGCTCTGCCATGAGCTTAGACAGCCCGTATTGGCTTATGGGATTTGTCTTGTCCCATTCGTCATACGGAGCGCCTTTTGAGCCGTCGAAGACATAGTCTGAACTGATATGGAGGATCGGGCAGCGGATCTCCTCGCAGGCAATAGCTATGTTGCGCGCTCCAATGCCGTTAACCAGGAATGCCTTTTCAGGGTCTGATTCGCAGGCATCCACATCAGTGAAGGCTGCTGCATGAATAAGGAGATCAGGCCGGGTGTTCCGGACAGACTTCACGGCACAATCAAGGTCAGTGATGTCAAGGGTCGTGTGGGAAAAGGGGATGAGTTCGGCATCAGCAAAGACCTTCTGTATCGCATTGCCGAGCATGCCGTCTGCACCCGTAATCGCAACCTTCATCTGCCGAACCCCTCCCCATACTGGGAAGTATAGTAATTGAGATATTCGCCTGAGATGATGCGGCTCCACCAGGCTCTGTTGGCAAGATACCAGTCAACCGTTTCCGAGAGGCCCTTGTCAAAGTCTGTTTCATGTTCCCACCCGAGCGTTGTCTCTATTTTTGTCGGATCAATTGCGTATCTTCTGTCATGGCCAGGCCTGTCTTTTACAAAAGTGATAAGGCCGAAAAGGGTTTCTTTATCTGTTCCGGTCTTTTCTGCAATCATGGCAAGAAGGCTCTTGATGATGTCTATGTTCATCTGCTCATTCCTGCCGCCGATATTATAAATATCGCCTGCCCTGGCCCTATGGAAAACCAGATCGATCGCCCTGCAGTGGTCATTCACATGGATCCAGTCCCTGACATTCCGGCCATCCCCGTACACAGGGATCTGTCTGCCCTGCAGCGCGCTGGAGATGACAAGAGGGATAAGCTTTTCGGGGAACTGATAAGGACCGTAATTGTTCGAGCAGCGCGTTATGGTCAGATCCATGCCGAACGTCTCATGATATGCGCGCACGAGCAGGTCTGATGAGGCCTTGCTTGCTGCATAAGGACTGTTCGGCATGATCGGAGATTCTTCCGTAAAAAATCCCCAGTCGATCGAACCGTATACTTCATCTGTCGAAACATGGAGCATCCGGCAGCTGCGTTTCTTTGCAGCCTCAAGCAGACTCTGCGTGCCTATTACGTTTGTCTGGAGGAAAGGTGAAGAGTCGAGAATAGATCTGTCTACATGACTCTCAGCGGCAAAATTTATGATGGCATCGAATTCGAGGCTGTCGATAATAGTATTGTTGCAGATATCAGCCTTGATAAAGGCATAGCTCGGCAGGTCCTCGACATCTTTAAGATTTTCAAGATTGCCTGCATAGGTAAGTTTATCCAGGTTGGTGATCGTATGTTCGGGGTGCATTGCGAGCATGTGGCGGATGAAGTTTGAGCCGATGAAGCCTGCGCCGCCGGTTACCAATATCCGCATTACTCAACCCTGAAGGGCGCGTTGGGATCGCCTTCGTACCTGATCTCATCAACTGGCTGCATCTTGCCTTTGCCCCTGTACAGGCGGTCCGGAAGGTTGAGCACGAGTCCCTCGGTATTCCCGACATTCTTATACGCATGTACAACGTTTGGCGGCACCACAGCGATATGCGGCTTTCCCATTGTGTCAAAGGTTACCTGCTCCTTATAAGTAGGTGAATCTTTGCGGTTGTCCCAAAGGTAGAGCCTGAAATCGCCGAAAAAACAGAAATAGTCTGACTGGTACAAATGCTCATGCGGGCCGCGGGAGACTCCGGGTTTTGACATCGAAATATAAGACATGACAGGAGTGAAGTCGATCTCATCTTCCCTGAAAATTTCGACGAGCCAGCCGCGGTCGTCGTACATCTGATTCAGTTCCTTAATAATGACGCCTTCCATATATCCTCCGTAAAAAGCGTAAATAGTATAGCATCAATCATGCTCAGCTTGAAATGCTGCGGTACAACAAAAAGCCCTGTCCTTGCATGCAAGGACAGGGCTTTTTAACAAACATCCGCTATTTGTTATTGCGGGCAAATTCCTTGATGATCTCCTGTCCGATAACATTGCGCTGTATCTGGTTTGTGCCTTCGTAGATCTGGAGGATCTTCGCATCCCTCATCATCTTTTCAACCGGGTACTCTTTCATATATCCTGAGCCGCCCATAACCTGGACTGCGTCAGTGGTGACCCTCATGCCTACATCGGTCGCAAAGCATTTTGCCATGGCAGATTCCTTGGACACGTCTTTTGCTCCGCTGTCCACAAGCCGTGCAACTGAATAGACAAGAGACCTGGCAGCTTCGATATCCATGGCCATGTTCGCCAGCATATGCTGTACTGCCTGGAAGCTGATGACCGGGTGGCCGAACTGGACCCTTTTGCGGGCATACTTCACTGCCTCTTCGTAGGCACCCTGGGCAACGCCGAGTCCCTGTGAGCCTACGCCTGCCCGTGAACTGTCGAGGGTCTTCATGGCAACGATAAAGCCTATGCCTTCCTTGCCAATGATATTTTCTTTCGGAATCCTGCAGTTGTCAAAGATGAGCTCTGTCGTTATGGACGCCCTGATACCCATCTTGTCTTCTTTCTTGCCAAAGGTGAAGCCAGGCGTGCCCTTCTCAACAACAAAGGCTGAAGCGCCGCGCGGACCTTTTGATCTGTCGGTGATTGCTATGATCGTGTATACATCTGCTGCGCTGCCGTTCGTAATCCACTGTTTTGTGCCGTTCAGGATATATTCATTGCCGTCGAGTTTCGCTGTCGTCTGAATGCCGCTTGCATCACTGCCTGCATTTGCCTCTGTCAGACCAAAGGCAACAAGCTTTCTGCCTGCTGCAATATCAGGAAGATATTTCTTCTTCTGTGCATCTGTGCCAAAAAGCAGGAGTGGATAGGTGCCGAGCGCATTGGCAGCATATGAGGTGGAGACGCCAACACAGGCCCGAGACAGTTCCTCAACACAAAGGCAGAGTTCGAGGCATCCCTTGCCGAGACCACCATATTCCTCAGGGATGAAGAGGCCGAAGAGGTCTGACTGAGCGAGCACCTTCATGATGTCCCAGGGGAATTCACCGGTTTCATCCAGATGAGCCCGTACTGGTACGATCTTCTCCTCAGCGATCTGCCGCGCAAGATCCCTTATCATTACCTGCTCTTCAGTCAATAAATAATCCATTAATAAACCTCCGGGATTTCCAAAGCTCAATTACTATCAAGTGGTTGAAATACAGCATCAATTCTAACAGAATTTGGATAAATTAGGGAAGAAAGAATTCACGTATTACAGGAACTTAGATCACTATGAAAAGGGCTGCTGCCCGGATAGGCAGCAGCCCTGCCCGAATTTGTATCCAGCTTGTATTAATGCCTGTTGAGCTCCTGTTTGCTCGCAGTGACACCTGCGATTTTTGGCTTCTTTTTACCCTTGGTTTGGGCCTTGAGACTGTTATAGAGGTCCAGCGCCTGCCTTGGCGTGGCATGTTCATGTACTATTGCCTTTACCGCCTGTATCATGGCAACAGGCGCCTCGGCCTGGAATATATTCCTGCCCATATCAACTCCCGCGGCTCCCCGTTTTATGGCGTTATAGGTGAGCTCAAGCGCCTCTGCCTCAGGCAGCTTCTTTCCTCCTGCCATAACCAGAGGAACAGGGCATGTCTTTACAACTTTTTCAAAACCTTCGCAATAATAGGTCTTCACAAAATGTGCTCCCAGCTCGGCTGCAATGCGGCAGCAGAGAGAGAGATACCGTGCATCCCTGCCCATACTTTTTCCGACAGCAGTAACGGCAAGGACAGGGATGCCGTAGCGCTGTCCCTCATCAACGAGCCTGGCAAGGTTAAGCAATGTCTCTTTCTGGTTTGGAGAACCCACATAGATCGAAAGCGCCACTGCTGCTACATTCAGTCTGATTGCATCCTCCATCGAGACGGTAATGCCCTCGTCCGAAAGATCTTCGTCCAGGATACTGTTGCCTCCGGAGACCCTCAGCACAATAGGCGTTTCCGTAGAGGCATCGACCGATGTTCTGAGAACTCCGCGCGCAGGCATCAGCGCATCAGCATGAGACAGGAGAGGTTTGATGGTCTTGCCGGCATCTTCAAGCCCTGACGTAGGACCGAGGAAATATCCGTGGTCCACTGCAAGCATAACAGTCCTGCCATCCGGCTTGATCACCCTCGAAAGACGATTTTTCAGACCCCAATCCATAATAAATCCTCCTTGTATTGTTTTTTATGGTTCAATGATAACCTTCAGGGAATCACCGGCCTGTTCAACGAGCTGAAACCCCTTCGCAGTCTCTGCAAGAGGGAATCGATGAGTTATCATAGCATTAACATTGACCTTATTTTGCCTGATGAACTCCATGGCAATGACATGTTCCTGATAGTTTGCTGCATAAGAAGAGGTCAGCGTGATCTCATTGCGCCAGAAAAGGTCATTGATTGGCAGGGGGACTGTGGCGCCCTTGCCGGCAGGAGCAAAGAAAAGAATGGTACCTCCCCTGTCGACCGCGCGAAAGGCCTGTTTAATTGCTCCTTCTGCCCCGGACGTCAGAATCACGAGGTCCGCAGGCCTGCCCTTGTTCAGTTTTTTGAAAATCTCAGGGACGTCATCTTCCGCAGGGACCGTCACATCAGCGCCCAAGCCTGCTGCAGCCTCAAGCCTGTATCTGTTGATGTCGGTACCAGCGACAAAAGAGGCACCGAGCGTCTTTGCCAGCTGTATATGCAGGAGTCCTGCAATGCCGCTTCCGATAACAAGGACGCTCTGTCCAGGTTTTGTACCCGCTATCCTCTGTCCGCGATATACACATGCAAGAGGTTCGATAAATGTCGCCTCTTCAAAGGACATTGCATCAGGCAGAGGAAATACCCCTCTGTCTACATTTATGACCGGGAGTCTGACAAACCCGGCGAATCCACCGGGATAAAAATTTGTGCTCCTCAGCGTATCACAGACCGTATGATGCCCGTTAAGGCAGTAATGACAGGTATTGCAGGGCACATGGTGGGCTGCAGCTATCCGGTCGCCGGGCTTGAATTTTTCTACACCTGTTCCAACCACAGCCACCTCTCCTGCCACCTCGTGACCAAGGACAAGCGGTCCCCTGCCGGCCCTGTACCAGTGCATCACATCGCTGCCGCATATGCCGCTTGCCCTGATGCGCATAAGGATTTCACCGGGACCCGGCTCAGGCACCGGCATCTCTTCAATTCTGATGTCATGAGCTCCGTAATATTTTGCAACTTGCATAATCATCTCCATTATTCCCTGTCAGTCATTTATGCACTTACGTCTATGTCAGGTATGATCAAACTCGGGGAGCCGAGACTTCCGTAGAATTTCATGTCATCGCCCACAGCAGAGACCTTCCCGAAAAAGTCCATGAGGTTGCCTGATATAACCGCCTCTTTAACCGGGAATGCGACCGCTCCCTGTTCGATCCAGAGGCCGGTGACGCCGATCGAAAAATCTCCGGAAATCGGGTTTACCATATGGATGCCCATGGCATCGACAACATAAAGTCCCTTGCCAACTGTCCTGAAAAGGTCCTGCGCGGAAATGCTGTCAGCCGGAGAGGCCGGTTCAAGATAGAGGTTTGTGATGCCGACTGAGGGAAGAGAGGCATGACCACCGCGCACTGCATTGCCGGTCGAGACGGTATTTCCCTTCCGGGCGGTATAGGTACTAAAAAGATAGGAGAGGAGCATACCTTCTCTGATCAGCGCTTTTGACTGTGTGGCAACGCCTTCGTCATCAAGAGGCTTGCTGCCGAGTCTACCGGGCAGAAGGCCGCTGTCCATAATCGAGATCTTCGGACTGATGACCCTTGTATTCAGTCTGTTTGCAAGCAGTGACTTGCCTTTTTGAACAGCATCCGAGGAAAGGGATGAAGCAAAGACGCCTAAAAAATCATTGGCAACCGTGCGGTCAAGAATGACCGTTGTTTTCCCGCCCTGTATCTTCCGTGACCCGAGCAGACGGAGGGCTGATTTCGCCGCTGTTCTTCCTACGTCTTCGAAAGAGATGTCTTTGAGAAAGCGTGAGCCTGAATAGTCCCACCCTGTCTGACGCTCCTTGCCTGACTCTGCAATGGCAGTTGCCTGGGCTGAAGATGAGGTAGACTGGTATTGGGCCTTCACCCCGAGGGAGTTTGCGATGATCGTCTCTGCCACCGTAAAAGATGCTGCGGGTTTTCTTACTCTTTTGATCCTGCTGTCCGTATCATATGCAGCGCGTTCGATCTGCATTGTCCAGGAAATCGCATCGTCTTCTCTCAGGTCGCGTATGGCATTATCAAAAATATCGATTGCATTTGGCGACGATGGCGAAGGAAGGCAGTGACAGAGATCCTTGTCAACAGATCGGCATGCGTCCATGGCGCGTGCAATTACCTGGTCAGATTCGCTGAAATCAGTAGAAAAAGAGAAGCCGAGGCAATTGTTCCGGATGACCCGCACGGAATAACCGGAACTGAACGAGGATGAGAGGGATTCGACAGACTGGTCTTTGATTTCAACGGCAATATTCCTGTACGATTTGCAGAATACCTCTGCCTGGTCAGCACCGTTTTTGAGAGCTCTGCCAAGAATATCTTCAACCAGTCCGGGATCAGGATTCATAATAGGTGGCTGATGCAGTGTCCGACTCCCAGACCGAAACCGCTGAGACCCTGACACGTTCATCCGTGATCTTCTTCTTCATGGTGTCAAATATCCATTTCGCCATATTCTCTGACGAGGGGTTCTTCTCGGTGAACGGAAAAATATCATTGAGAAATGCGTGGTCAAGGGGTGCTATCACCTCATTTGCCATTCTCTTGAGGTCATGAAAATCTATGGCAAGATCAATTTCATTCAGGGTCTCGGCCATGACACTGACCTGGACCTTCCAGTTATGACCGTGCATATTCTCGCACTTGCCTTTATATGCCCTGAGCTGATGGGCTGCAGAAAAGGATACTTCTATTGACAGTTCATACATGATCGTCCTCCGGATAGTTCAGGTGGTTTTCTTGAAAATGGATACGTAGGGAAGGTTGCGATACTGGTTGTCGTAATCAAGGCCGTAGCCCACAACGAACTCATTCGGTATCTCGAACCCCACATAGTCCAGAGGCACATCCACCTCTCTGCGCTCTTTCTTGTCGAGGAACGTGCAGATTTTGAGGCTTCGCGGCTCCCTGTTCAGGATCCGCTCCCGGATATAATTCATCGAGATGCCGGTGTCGATGATGTCCTCGATAAGCAGTACATCCTTGTCAGCAACTTCCTCCCTGATGTCATAATGCAGCTTTATCTCACCTGAAGTTTCTGATTTCAGATAGCTTGACGCTACGATAAAATCGATCGTGAGCGGGATCTGGATAAGCCTTACAAGGTCGCTGAAAAAAATAAATGCGCCTTTGAGGATGCCGACGGCAAGAAGGTTCGTGCCTCTGTAATCAGCTGATATCCTCGCTGCAAGTTCCCTGTTTTTGCTCTGTATCTGTTCTACGGTAAGAAACGGCTTGCCAACGACCATGAAAACCTCCAGAGATAATAAAGACGTTCTGATATTTTAACGTTCCGGCACATTATTCTACAATACGTAATACGGTATATGCGTTTCAGCAGGCATGCGCATGTTGAATAGAACTACAGGGACAGATAAGCCATTGGGTTGAGATCGAGGCCGGCAAACTCTTTATTGAGAAAACGGTGATAGCCTGCAGCTGCAATCATCGCAGCATTGTCAGTGCAGAGTGATACCGACGGGATGAATAAATCTATCCGCTGCTTCGCTCCCATCTCCTTCATCTTCTGCCTGAGGCCGCTGTTTGCGGAGACGCCGCCAGATATGGCCACTCTTCGGATACCGGTCTTATTCACTGCCCATTCAGTCTTCCTGACAAGTACATCGACAACTGCGGACTGGAAAGATGCCGCAATATCGGACAGTAATGAGTGCTCTGTAATGGGCGACGAGTCAGGAGACAGCTTTCTTACATGCTGCAAAACAGCGGTCTTTACACCGCTGAAACTGAAATCAAGGGTGTCAGGGAGATAGGCCCTTGGAAACGCAACAGCCCTGGCATTTCCCTCTCTGGCAAGCCTGTCGATGATTGGGCCGCCTGGATAACTCAGTCCGAGCAGCTTTGAGACCTTGTCATATGCTTCGCCTGCTGCATCATCGCGGGTCTTTCCCATTACCGAATATCTGCCATAATCTTCTGCAAGATACAGACTGGTATGTCCGCCGGAGACGACAAGGGAAATAAACGGAAACTCGGGGGCCTGCTCTTCAAGAAAAGGCGACAGCAGGTGGCCTTCGAGATGGTTGACGCCTATGAGAGGAATATTCTTTCCATAGCATATTGCCTTAGCGAAAGAGCAGCCTACCAGGAGAGAGCCGATGAGGCCAGGACCGTGGCAGACTGCGACAGCAGACAGATCCGGAAGGGTGATGCCTGCATGTGTCAGAGCTTCTTCGACGACCGGCATGATCATCTCGATATGCCGTCTTGAGGCGAGTTCAGGAACTATGCCGCCATATTTGGTATGAATATCAGATTGGCTCGATACGATATTGGAAATGATCTTTCTGCCGTCCTGTACTACTGCAGCAGAAGTGTCGTCACATGAGGTGTCTATGCCGAGGATCAGCATGGGGCGAAGTATTGCCTTAATCCCCTGCCTTAAGAAGGCTGCTCATATACATTGACCCCTTTAGGAAGGTTCAGGTCAAAGAGCGAATCTTTGATGCCAGTATTGATTTTGATCTCTTTCAGCTCGATCTCGACCGTATTACGGCCGTCCCGGATCGTGAAGGCCCTGATCGGGAAATCCGTATCTGACAGATGCAGGGTGATCGATACGATCCCTGCCATTGATTTCTTCGGCTTCAGCGTAAGAATTTTTTCAGAGCCTGTAATGGTGAACTCTTCTTTGATGTTACCCATGCCGGTCAGAAGAACGACCGGTGATTGGCCATAGGTTTCCTTGTTGAATTTAGACCGGTATGCCTGGTTGTCGCCCTTCTTATAGATGAGGACCGTATCGTTATTGATCAGCAGGTCCTGGCTGGCCTTGCCCTTGTACGCCCACTTCATCCTGAGCGGCCTCTTGACGAAAAACTCACCGGTATAGGTGTCGGTCTTGTTCAGGTCCCTGATCACATTTTTCTGAACAAACGTGCCTTTCATGTCCTTTATGCCTTCGTACGCCTTCTGAATACGGGCAACAGCATCGTCAGTGCCTGCAGCAAAAGATACAGAAGGGATCAAGGTTAAGAGCAAGGTTAAAACCATTAACACATTTTTTTTCACAGCGGCCTCCTGAGAAAATCTCTTGGCTTTCCTGCGCCTTTTGGAGGGCCGACAAGGCCGTCCTCTCCCATCAGTTCCATGATGCGCGCTGCCTTGTTATATCCGATCTTGAACTTCCTCTGGATCGAGGAGATTGATACCTGTCCGACAGACTCTGCAAAATCGCATGCCTTGTAATACATATCGTCCCGTTCATCAGAATCGCTTTCCGTGGATGAGGCCGACTCTATCGGGATCTGCTCATAGATCGAATAGTCAGGCGAGCCCTGCGGCTTGATGAAGGCGGTGACCTGATGAATTTCATCCTCGGTGACCAGTGCGCCATGCACACGCTTGATGCCCTGCCCTGAGAGCATAAGGAGCATATCGCCCTTGTCCAGAAGTTGTTCAGCGCCCATGGTGTCGAGGATAGTCCTTGAGTCGATCTTGGTTGTCACCTTGAAAGAGATCCTCGAAGGCAGGTTTGCCTTGATTATGCCGGTGATAACGTCAACAGACGGCCTCTGGGTGCCGATGATCAGATGGATACCTGCAGCCCTTGCCATCTGGGCCAGCCGTGTTATGGAGTCTTCCACCTCGCGTGAGGAGGCGAACATGAGGTCAGCAAGCTCATCAATAAAAATGACGATAAAGGGCATCTGCTCGTCCTCGGTCGCTACCTTATTGTACCCATCGATGTTCCGCGCACCCTTTTCCGCAAGCAGTCTGTATCTGCGCTCCATCTCAAAGACCATCTTTCTTAATGCCTCTGCAGCCTGCTTGGGGTTTGTTATGACAGGAGAAATGAGGTGCGGAATGTCGTCATACATCGAAAGTTCAATGAGCTTGGGATCGATCATCAGCATCTTTACCTCACGCGGTGAAGCCTTGAAAAGGATGCTCATGATCATGGAGTTGACCGAAACGCTTTTGCCTGCACCGGTCTGGCCGGCAACGAGAAGATGCGGCATCTTCGTGAGGTCTGCTATGACTGTTTCGCCGGCGATGTCCCTGCCAAGGGCAAGGGTGAGCCGGGATGAACTCTTCTGGAAGCGGTCGGAGCCGATGATGCTCCGCAGGGAAACGATCTCACGCTTCTTGTTCGGCACTTCGATGCCGATCGTGTTCTCCCCTGCCAGGGGTGAGATCCTGATGCTCTGAGCCTTGAGGGCTAAAGCCAGATCATCGGCAAGAGAAACAACCTTGTTGATCTTGACACCCGGAGCAGGCTCGAACTTGTAGAGCGTTATAACCGGCCCGGGCTGAACATGGGTAATCTCACCCTCGACATCAAAGTTTGCAAGCTTGGCCTTGATCAGTTCCTTGTTTGTCTTAAGTTCTTCGTTCGATGGCCGCGCAGCCGAGGTATCATATTCTGCTAACAGCTCAAAGGTCGGCAGGATATACCCGTCTTTCGTTATGGCGGGTTTCTGAGCGGTCCGTATTTTTGGCTTAGGTTCGGGTTCCTGTTCTTCCTCGGGTTCTATGGAATGCAGGGGTTCGATGATCTCAGGCTTCATATCATCTTCCGGATCTGTTATCAGGATATCATCCTGAAGGATTCCCTTCTCCGGTCTTTTCTTCGGCTCTTCCCTGATCCTGCGTTCAAAAAGGGAAGGGCTGATGGCCACGGGGAGCAGGAGGATAAGAGAAGAGAAGAAGCATGAAAGTCCAAACAGATAGGCGCCTAACATCGAAAAATAATGCTCAAGCAGGCCGGCGGTCACGGAACCGATGATGCCTCCGGGACTATTCTCTGTCGTGACATTGAAAGTCCTGAGCAAAAGTGATGAAAGGAATGATACAGAGAAGATGAGCAGGCATGTGCCGAGGAGATAGACCTTTCTCTTTTCCCTGCTCCTCAGCCTTCTGACGCCAAAGACCACGAGGGCCGCAGGCAGCAGGTAAGCGGCAAAGCCGAGAAAGGACATGCAGAGGTCCGCGATATATGCTCCGATGACTCCGCCGTAATTCTTTACAGGCGTTTTCGCATAGGTAAAGAGCGATGAATCCCATCTGGAGTGGCTGAAGAGGCTCAAGCCGAGATAAAGACTGAACAGGATCGAAATAACCCCGAGGAGTTCTTCTTTTATCCTGCTCAGCTTTTTAGCCATATCCCTGCAATGATTACCACAGCAAGTCCGAACCGGTAGTAAACAAATACATTCAACGGGTGTTTCTTCAGGAAGTGCAGGAGGAATTTTATGGCTGCAAAACCGGAAAACGCTGCTGCAATAAAGCCGAGCAGGAAGAGCGGCATATTATGGTCAGCGCTGGCCTTGAGCAGCTTCCGCGCATGAAGCAGCGTAGCCCCTGCGATGATCGGCGTTGAAAGCAGAAATGAGAAGCGAGCAGCGGCCTCCCGCTCAAGTCCCCTGAACAGTCCGGCTGATATGGTTATGCCTGAACGGGAGACTCCGGGGATCAGGGCCACAGCCTGGGCAAATCCAATAATAAGTGCGTCCGTAATAGTAATGCTGTCAACGGCCCGTGTCTTGTTCATTTTTTCTGCTATTAACATGACGAGTCCGAATACGATAAGTGAGACTGAGATAATAAGGGGGCTCCTGAGTGCATGCTCGACAAGATCACCCAACAATATGCCTACAATGCCTGCGGGGACTGAAGCCAGTATGATCAGCATGAAAAGTTTCTGTTTCCTGAGGACAAGCTCTATCCAGTCGTTCCAGAAGCAGATAACAAGCGCAAGCAGCGTCCCGGCATGGAGTGCAACGTCAAAGGTGAGCGAATCCAGTTCCCCTGTCCAGTTAAAGAACCAGGGGAAAAGGATGAGATGGGCAGTGCTGCTCACCGGCAGAAACTCGGTCAAACCCTGTACAATCCCTAAAATCAAGGCTTCGATCATAAGTTTGATTATACCAGATGTGGCAGGTAACTATCGCGGATACAGGGGTTACGCCCAACCCGGACAGGTCGTTATTCAATACGTCAGGTTGAAGATAACCGACATGCAGTATAATGTGCAATGACTTATAACGGTAACAAAAAAGAATAATGATGCTCTGGCCCGGATTTATTGTCTGCACGGCTGCGATTGTCTATTCAGGCACGCGACTGTCGAAGTACGGTGATATAATCGCCGAAAAGACAGGGCTTGGAAGGGCCTGGATCGGCATTGTGCTCATGGCCTCTGTCACTTCTCTTCCTGAACTTGTAACAGGTATAAGTTCAGTGACGTATGCTGGTGTTCCTGATATTGCCGTAGGCGATGTGTTAGGCAGTTGTGTTTTTAATATGCTCATCCTTGCGATCCTCGACACCATGTATCGCCCCGCTCCAATTTCCTCCAGGGCGCATCAGGGTCATGTGCTCTCAGCCGCCTTTGGTATTCTTCTTTTGAGCATTGTATGCGTTAGTATGATCCTGAGGGAGCAGTTACCGCCCCTCGGCTGGTTAGGGCCATACAGCTTCCTCTTTATGATGATATATTTTATCGCCATGAGACTGGTCTTCATGTATGAAAAACGGAAGATAGCCGAATTCCTGAAAGAAATGGCGGAGGAACTGCGATACAGAGATGTCAGCATTAAGTCGGCCATGTTTCACTATTCAATAAATGCCCTGATCGTGATCATCGCAGCCATGTTTCTCCCGAAAATAGGAGAAGGCATCGCAGAGTCCACCGGATTGGGACAGACTTTTGTAGGCAATATTTTTATTGCGGTCTCAACTTCACTGCCTGAGGTCGTTGTCTCGATCGCTGCTGTCAGAATGGGGGCTGTCGATCTCGCAATCGGCAATCTCTTCGGAAGCAATATCTTCAATATCTTTATTCTTGCACTTGACGATATATTCTTTCTCAAAGGTCCTCTTCTCTCATATGCAAGCCCCAACCACATAGTTTCGGCATTGTCTGCCATCGCGATGACAACTATTGTGATTATCGGACTGACCTACCGCGCAGAGAAAAAGAGATTGTTTGTGGCATGGGATTCAATAGGAATTCTCCTGGTCTACATAATCAATCTGCTGTTGTTGTTTATGCTGAAGTAAAAATACTTCTGACGTGCCCCGTGATGAGGGCTTACACTTCAAATATTAGCGGCATGATCATGGGCTTGCGGTCCATGGTGTTGCGGAGGTATTTCTTGAGAACGCTTCTGACCTTTGCCTGCACGAGCGCCTTGTCCGTAATTACCTCCGGGGTCATTTCGGAGAGGGTCAGGTACACGAGTTCCTTTACATCATTGAGTACATCCTGAGAAGCATCTTCAAAAATAAATCCGCGTGAAATGATATCAGGTCCCGAGACGATACTGCCGGTCAGCTTTGCAATCGTGATGATGACAATTACAATACCGTCATGGGCAAGCCTCCGCCTGTCCCTTAGCACCATGTCCTCAACATCGCCCACACCCTTGCCGTCAACGAAGATACGGCCTGTTGCCACCTTGCCTGCCTTCCGCGTTTCGTTCTCCGAGACCTCGAGCACATCTCCGTTTTCGAGGTTGAAGATATTCTCTTTCGGAATGCCGATCTTTTCTGCAAGCCGGGCGTGGTAGAACTTGTGCCTATATTCGCCGTGCACAGGCATGAAATACTTCGGTCTTACCAGGTTCAGCATGAGCTTCAGTTCCTCTTTCGATGCATGGCCTGACACATGGATCTCTGAGACCTTCTCATAAATGACATTCGCTCCGCGCCTGAAAAGGTAGTTGATGATCCTGCCGATTGCCCGCTCATTTCCAGGGATCACCTTAGCGGAGAGTATTACAATATCGTTTTCCTTGATCTTAATCTGCTTATGTTCATCCGTGGCTATGCGGGACAGCACGCTCATGGGCTCACCCTGGCTTCCTGTGGTGACGATCACGACCTCGTTGTCATCAAGGTTCTTAAGGTCTTCCAGCTTCAGCCACGTCTCGGCAGGTATTCTGAGATATCCGAGATCAAGCGCTATCTGGGCATTTGCCACCATGCTTCTGCCTGAAAGGATGACCTTTCTGCCAAACATGACCGCAACATCGATCACCTGCTGTATTCTATGTATATTGGAGGCAAAGGTCGAAATGATGATCCTGCCCTTTGCCTCGGAAAAGATATCCTCAAAGGCCCTGCGCACCTCCTTTTCAGAGAAGGTGAATCCGCCGTGTTCTGCATTGGTGCTGTCGGACAGAAGGAGCAGGGTGCCGTTTTCTCCATATTCAGAAAACTTGTGAAAGTCCATGAGTTTGCCGTCAACAGGGGTCGGATCGAGCTTGAAGTCGCCGGTATGCACAACAAGGCCTGCCGGTGTCCGTATGCCGTAAGCCACACCGTCAACAATGCTGTGGGTCACCCTGATCGGTTCAAGCGTGAATGCGCCGGCCTGGATAATGTCGCGGGGGTTTACTGTCTGGAGGTCGATCTCATCGAGCCTGTGTTCTTTCAGTTTTTCCCTGACGAGCCCGATCGTAAGGGGTGTCCCGTAAACAGGGACTTTTATTTCTTTCAGCAGAAAGGGCAGGGCGCCGACATGGTCCTCATGCCCGTGGGTGAGGAAGATCGCCCTCACCTTGTCCCTGTTTTCGAGCACATAGGTGAAATCAGGGATCACAAAGTCAACGCCTAACATGTCTTCTGTCGGGAACATGAGACCTGCGTCGATGATGATCATATCTCCGCCGTATTCCATGACCGTCATGTTGATGCCGATCTCTTCGAGACCGCCAAGGGCAATGACTGAGAGGACGCTATCCATTGTCAGAGATTATACCAGAATGCATAAGCCGAACACGAGGGGCATTGCAGTCAGATAAACATATTTCAACAAATCATTGCTGCCTTTCAGTGCGAAAGATCAAGCTGGAGCATAGCCATGAAACAATGGGTGCAATGAATGTTGACATAACGATGCACCAGATGATCACGGACTGAATGTCGGGTCCTGTGCTGATCGACAGCCGCCAGTCAAGCGCAATGAGCAGCATGTGCTGG
>JACRHC010000141.1 GCA_016217675.1 Nitrospirota bacterium | reverse complement strand
TTATTCCTAAGCTCATCTCTCCTCCTACAGCACTTCAGGAGCAAGGGAAATTATCTTCATATACTCTTTCCATCTTAGCTCTCTTGCGACTGGTCCGAAAATTCTTGTTCCAATGGGCTCGCCCTGGGCATTGATCAGGACAACGGCATTCTGATCAAAGCGGATGTATGAACCATCAGGCCTTCTTGAATCCCTTTTTGTTCTAACGATCACGCCCTTCGCAACAGCACCCTTCTTGACGTTCCCTTCGGGTATTGCTTCCTTGACACTGACGACGATAACGTCTCCGAGCCCGGCATACCTTCTCTTTGATCCACCGAGAACCTTTATACATTGTACTTTCTTAGCACCTGAATTATCTGCTACCTCAAGGATGCTGCTCATCTGAATCATTTTTTTGCACTCCTCGCCGATTTATCAATGATTTCAAGGACAAGCCATCTTTTGTCCTTACTCAGGGGCCGTGTCTCGGTGATCTTGACCTCATCGCCGACCTTGCACTGGTTGACTTCATCATGGGCCTTGAACTTAGCGACCTTCTTCACCGTCTTCTTGTAAACAGGATGCTGAAACATTCTGGTTACGGCAACGACAACGGTTTTCTCCATTTTGTTGCTTACTACTTTTCCTGTATAGACCTTGTTAATCATGGTTCCCTTCCAGATCCTTTTTATGAAGCCTTTTGCCTGTTCTTCTCAGTTATTACTGTCAGTATCTTTGCAATACCTTTCTTGATCGCACGGATACGCATTGGGTTTTCGATCTCGCCCGTTGCCTGCTGAAACCTGAGGTTAAAGAGTTCTTTTCTCAGATCCTGTTCCTTCTTCCTGAGTTCTTCTACTGTTGTCTCGCGCAGCTCTGCGGCCTTCATTGTACGCTCTCCTCCCTCTTAACAAACTTCATTGACAGGGGAAGCTTGTGAGACGCCAGCCTCAGAGCCTCTTTCGCAACATCCTCGGTAACACCTGACATCTCATAGATGATTCTTCCCGGCTTGACCACCGCCACCCAGTATTCCAGAGCACCCTTACCCTTACCCATTCTTGTCTCCGCAGGTTTCTTGGTAATCGGCTTGTCGGGGAAAATTCTGATCCAGACCTTGCAACCTCTCTTCACATGACGATTAATTGCAATTCTTGCCGCCTCTATCTGCCTTGAGGTTATCCAACCCGGCTCCATGGCCTTGAGCCCAAACTCCCCGAAGGAAACGTCAGACCCGCGATAGGCCTTGCCGTTCATGTTCCCCTTCTGCATCTTTCTGAATTTGACTTTCTTCGGCATTAACATAACGTATACCCCTTATATCGCCGCTACCTGGGCTTCAGTCTTGGCCACTTCAGGCAGCACATCTCCTAAATACACCCACACCTTGACACCGATGATGCCAAATGTTGTCTTGGCCTGAGCGAAACCAAAGTTGATATCAGCCCTGAACGTATGCAAGGGCACCCTTCCCTCGCGATACCACTCTGTCCTCGCTATCTCAGCTCCGGCCAGCCTTCCTGAGCAGGTAATCTTAATGCCAAGAGCACCAAACCGCATCGCTGATGATACTGACTTCTTCATTGCCCGCCTGAAGGCAACTCTTTTTTCGAGCTGCAGCGCAATATTTTCAGCAACAAGCTGTGCATCGATCTCCGGCTTTCTGATCTCCTTGATATCAACGGAAGCCTGCTTGCCACTCATTGCCTCGACATCCTTGCGAAGCTTCTCCACCTCGGAGCCCTTCTTCCCGATAATGATACCGGGTCTGGCAGTATAAATGATGAGCCTGATCTTCTGGCCTGCGCGTTCGATCTCAATCTTCGACACACCTGCATGGAAAAGCCTCTTTTTGATCTCCTTGCGGATCGCAATGTCCTCGAGCAGCTGGTCAGCATATCCTTTTTTGAGATACCATCTCGAATCCCATGTCTTGGTGATGCCCAGCCTGTTTCCTATCGGATGTGTCTTCTGGCCCAAAATCTCCTCCTGAATTATTCTTCGGTTAATACCAGTGTTATGTGGCAGGATCGTTTTTTGATTACATTCGATCTGCCCATTGATCTCTGCTCAATCCTCTTCATGGTAGATCCTGCATCAGCAACTGCCCTGCTGATCACCCATGCCTCGGAGTCCGTATTTGCATTTTTTTGTTCCGCGTTCGACATCGCAGATTTTAGAACTTTCTCAATAAACCGAGCTCCTCTATACGGCATGAACCTCAGCGCAATCAGCGCATCCCCTGCTCTTCTGCCCTTGATGAGATCCATAACCCGCTTCGCCTTGCGCGGAGTAAGTCTTGCGTATTTCTGAATTGCCTTTGCCTCCATGGAATCAGCCCTTTACCGTAGTAGTCTTTCCTGAGCCTGAATGGCCCTTGAATGTTCTTGTTGGCGAAAACTCGCCAAGCTTATGCCCAACCATATTTTCTGTTACATAGACCGGGATAAATTTCCTGCCATTATGCACTGCAAACGTATACCCGATAAATTCAGGCAATATCACAGAGCGTCTCGACCAGGTCTTAATCAGTTTCTTTTCCCCTGAAGCAACCATTTCCTGCTGCCGCTTCAGAAGCTTTTCTTCCACGAATGGACCTTTTTTTAATGACCGCGGCAATTTACTTCCTCCTCTTGACTATGAACGTATTCGTCCGTTTATTGCGCCTCGTCTTGATTCCCTCAGGTACGCCCCAAGGAGTACAAGGAGGTCTTCCGCCCGAGCTTCTACCCTCTCCGCCACCAAGCGGATGATCAACAGGGTTCATGACGACACCTCTCACATGAGGCCGTATACCGGCCCAACGGGATCTGCCTGCCTTACCAAAGGAGATGTTCTCATGCTCAGGGTTACTCACCTGGCCAACGGTTGCCATGCAGCGGGAAAGAATCTTCCTTACTTCGCCGGACGGCATCTTGATCTGAACATAGTCTTCATCTTTGGCGATCAGCTGCGCAGATGTCCCGGCACTCCTGACCATCTTCGCACCCTGACCGGACTTAAGCTCGATATTATGAATAAACGTTCCAAGCGGCATGTCGCTAAGGGGCAGAGCATTGCCAACCTTTATCTCAGCGCCCTTACCAGACACGAGTTCGTCGCCCACGCCCAGTCCGACCGGTGAAATAATATAGCGCTTGTCGCCGTCTCTATAGCTCAAAAGTGCTATGCGGGCAGACCTGTTCGGATCATATTCAATCGTGGTGACCGTTGCAGGCACGCCAGCCTTGTCCCGCTTGAAGTCAATAATCCTGTATTTTGTTCTATTGCCGCCGCCCCTCTGCCATGCCGTCACACGCCCGAGGTTGTTTCTCCCGCCCGTTTTTTTCAGATTTCTGACCAAGCTCTTCAGAGGTTTATCAGTTGTCAGCTCAGCATAATCCATAACTGTGCGAAATCGTCTGCCCGGAGATGTTGGTTTTAATTTTTTAATTCCCATTATGCACCCTCGATAAAGTCGAGTTTTTCTCCCTCTTTGAGGGTAATCAGGGCCTTCTTACGATCAGATGTCTTGCCTGCAAACTTGCCATACTTCTTCATCTTGCCGTGGGCCTTTATGGTTGCAACTTTCTCGACCTTCACTTTAAAAAGTTCTTCGACAGCCTTTTTAATCTCTATCTTATTTGATTCTCTTGCCACCTCAATCAGGACCTTGTTCTCGGACTCCTTTAGACTGCTTCCTTTTTCAGTAAAGAGGGGCCGCTTTATCACGTCAAAAACATTTTTCATTTCTTTCCCGCCTCCGCAAGCATCTCAACAGCCTGCCTTGTGATCAGCACCATGTTATGCACTGCCACTTCATAGGTATTGAGGTCTGCCACTCTGGAGACCTTAACTCCCGGAATATTCCTGGCTGACAGAACAACATTGTCATTCTTCTCAGGCATAACAATCAGCGTTGACTTCCCGTTTAGTCCAAGGTTTTTGAGAAGAGCAAGAATGTCCTTGGTGCATGGTTTATCCAAGGAAATGCCATCGATAACCATTATCTCGTTGTCAGCGAGTTTCGCAGAAAGCGCACTGTGCAACGCAGCCTTTTTTGCCTTTCTCGGCAGACTGTAAGAATAATCTCTCGGCTGAGGTCCGAACACTGTGCCGCCGCCCTTCCAAAGCGGTGAGCGACTGCTGCCTGCCCTTGCCCGCCCGGTGCCCTTCTGCTTATACGGTTTTCTTCCACCGCCGCTGACAAGGCCCTTGGTCTTTGTCGCAGCGGTTCCCTGTCGCTGGTTTGCAAGGTAATTGACAATAGAGTCGTGGACAGCCCCCTGTCTTGCTGATATGCTGAAAACAGTCTCAGGGAGAGTTATCTTGCCAACAGATGAGTTGTTTTTATCTTTTATATCGATCTCTGTCATCTTATTTTTCCTTTCTGATTTCGAGATATGTCCCTTTTGATCCGGGGACTGCTCCCAAAATAAGAATAAGGTTCTGCTCGGCCTTGACATCAACGATCTTGAGGTTCTTAACAGTGATAAGCTCGGATCCCATATGCCCTGGCATCCCTTTATTCTTCCAAACTCTGGAAGGGAAAGAGCTCGCCCCGATAGAACCAACCTCTCGATAAGAAGTAGATCCATGAGAAGCCGGACCACCTGCATAATGGTGCCTCTTCATTACCCCCTGGAACCCCTTGCCCTTCGACACACCGGCTACCGAGATGAGATCGCCCTTCTGGAAACTTCCGACCGTGATCATCTCGCCAACCTTGAGGTCAGACATAGGAAACTCCCTGAGCAGCCGATAATAGCCAATGCCTGCCTTTTTGAACATGCCCTTCATGGCCTTGTTCACATTCTTTTCTTTCTTGATTTCTCCGAAGCCGACCTTGATGGCCTCGTATCCGTCGTTTTCTTTCGTCTTTATCTGCAGAACACAGCACGGTCCCGCCTCAACAACAGTCACAGGATATATCCTGCCACTTTCATCAAAAACCTGGGTCATCCCAAGCTTTCTGCCAAGAATCCCTGTCATAGTTTTATCTCCACATCAACGCCTGCCGCCAGCTCGAGCTTCATGAGCGCGTCAACGGTTTGCGGCGTTGCATCATGTATATCGATCAGCCTCTTATGCGTCCTGATCTCAAACTGCTCCCTTGACTTCTTATCTACATGGACAGACCGCAACACCGTTATTTTACTGATATGAGTAGGCAGGGGAATAGGCCCAGCAACCCGTGCACCTGTTCGTTGCGCAGTATCCACGATCTCTTTCAGTGACTGGTCAAGGACCTTATGGTCGTATGCCCGCAATTTTATTCTTATCTTTTGATTCACGTTTACCCCATGACCTCGGTGACAACACCGGCACCAACCGTGCGGCCGCCTTCCCGGATTGCAAACCTCAGTTCTTTCTCCATCGCTATCGGAGAGATCAGCTCTACCGTCATGCTGACGTTGTCTCCCGGCATCACCATC
>JACRHC010000138.1 GCA_016217675.1 Nitrospirota bacterium | reverse complement strand
TGGAATGTCGTGTGGCGTGGCGTTGATCAGCCGAGCGTCCTTTGATACATACACTCGCAAGTAGTCCCAATAACACCGAGCGATGAGTTCGGCGTATTGCCCAGAGCCGTAATCGGGAGCGTGACGGCACGGGGCTTGTTTATCGATTGGCGGATTTTGATGGGTGATGCGAAGCGAAGCAGTTGGCGAGGAAAGGTTGGAGAGATTCACGCGGTAGTCGAGCGATGTTTTAACTGCGGCGTTGACTTTATTGAAACCGATGTTGGAATTAACTACAAACAGATAATCGCCGGATGTTGCTCGAACCGCGCCATCCCAGCCGCGCCGCGCCAAAACTTTCGTCAGCGATGGGTCGTCGAGTTGAATGGAGATGTGCCGCGTGTCGAGCGCGCGAACTGTGGCGCGCCCCAACGTGAGTAGAGATGTGGCAGAACTGGTCTTGACTTTCGTCATGATGCTGCCAGATAACTCGCCGATGAAATTTTTCCGCTGTCCCCACCAGTCGGACGTCATCGCTTGCCCGGGCGGCGGAGAGTAGGCGGCGCGCATGAAAGTGATTAGGTTGTCGGCTGTGACCACGTCAGCGGAATTGGTAGATGAGATCGGACCAATCGCTTCGATCAACAAGCGCACTGCCATTTGGTCTATGGCGATTACGCCGTCAATGGGACCCGGGCGAGTGTAGATGTAAAGATGTTCCACCTCACGGGCAGAGGTGGGAAAGTCGGGCGACCAATTAGCATCGCGCAAGAGCCAGATGGGTGACGCCATGTAACGCCGCAACGGATCGGGCGGGTAAAGATAAGGCTTGGTGAGATCATCTACGGCGTAGGAGTCTTCGGCTTTGAAGCGAAGTATCTCACCGCCGGAGACGGTGACCACCGCCACCGCGCTGAGGAAGCCGCCCGTCGCGCGCAGCTCATCTTCATTTTGAATCATGACGAGATAGGTTCGCGGTCCGTCCGCACCCAATAAACCGGGGGCGGCGACACCGGCATCGAGGGCGTCTCTTAAGAGCGGCAAATAGGGATCGACTTTTAAGAGTCGGGAACGATTCTTAGTCGAGAGCTGCGAGGCATCAATCTCGGCGCGGGCGATTAGGGCTGCTTCGAGCGAATCGCGCGCTGTTGTGAGGCGCGGGCGAGCGGCTGTTAAATGGGCGAGCAAGGTTGAAGTGGAAGGACGAGTCTCTTTGTTCTGCGTTTCCTGCCACATTGGCAACAAACTGTTAAAGGTCTCATCGGCGGCAACCACTGCGCCAGAGGCGAATCGCAAAAGTGAATCAGCGTTGGCAAGATCGCCGCCGTACACAGGCATCCAAGCAAAAAGCGGTCCCATCCACAGAAACGGTTTTGCTTCGGAGTGTAGGGCAAGCACATCGCTGCGAGTGGTGGCGAGTAACGGAGCGAGGGAGGGGATGGAGTTGAGGTCGGGTGGCGAGTCGGCTAAGGTTTGCAGCTGCGACATTTCATTTTGAACCGCGCTCAACAATTGATATATCCGCACACCTTTCCATCCAAGAAAGAGAGTCACGATTAACGCCAACGTGATCCAAATTTGGCGGGTGTGCAGGCGATAGAATTTTTCGGCGTTACTCAGCAGTGTGTGTTTTGATTGGGGTCGCAAGGCGTGACCGCCATTCGACGACAAGAGGATAGATGGAGTGGCAAGTTGCTCGGTGAGATATTGTTCGCGGCTGAGAAAAAGATTGGCTAAGCGCTCTAGCCCTTTGACGTGCCAATCGCTCAAGGTGCTGGTGGGCGCGACCTCTTCTTCGTCGGCGATGAGGCGATAGCGCGCGAGATCGGCTTCGGGGATTTCGTGATCGGGTTTGCCATAGACGAAAAGCGGGATGACTTGGTCAATGCGCCCCCAAGCATCTGCCAAAGAGGAAGGCGGCATGGTGTTAAATTCAAACGGCGCAAAATACAGCGCCGTTAAAATTCCGAACTGCCCCCACTTGGTATCGAGCCGCTTGCCGCGTTTAGGAGGAACGCTGGGCATGGTCTCACGGAAGAGCGCGCTCAACGCCGCTAAGAGTTGATAGCCGGGTTTTCTATTTTGCAATGCAGGATCGGCGGCGACTCGTTGACTGACCGTGAGGCTTTTCGTCCAGGGATGATCGTTGAGACGATCGGGCGACTCGATATGGTCAAGGACGTTTTTAAGTTCGGCGAGAATGTCTTTGGTGGGTTGCAATCTTTAAACCTTTGAACGCTGAGGACGCTGATCGTCGCTGACGAACGCTGATATTTTTTGTGAAGCAAGATTCGGTATTCGGCTCTTAAACCTTTGAACGTTGAGGACGCTGATCGGCGCTGAGGAACGCTGACACTTTTTATTATTCAGCGAGTTTCAGCATTCATCGGCGCTTTCAGCATTCTGGTTGTAAACCTTTGAACGCTACTTCTTTCACTGTGGCGATGCCGCCGCGTTTTCAGACTCGGGGGTGTGGTGCGGGCGGCGGCGTTCCCAGGGCCAGCGAAAGCCTTTCTTTTTCTCGCCGCCATCAGCCGATTCGGCGTTGTAATAATAGTAGTAGTTGTAGTAGTGATAACCGTTGCCGCGCCCGATCTGGATTTTATTCATCACCACGCCCAACAACTTGACTCCCACTTGCTCAAATTGTGTTTTCACTTGCGCCACCGCGCCGATGCGAGTCGCTCCTGTATCTACAACCAAAAGAACAGCGTCCACGTTAGGGGCAAGCACGGTAGCATCAGTGACAGCAAGCGCCGGGGGCGTGTCAATAATCACCATGTCGCTGACCTTGCTAAAGTGATCCAATAGCTGCCGCATCTTTTGAGAGGCAAGTATCTCCGACGGGTTGGGCGGCAGTTGCCCGGACGAAATGAGAAAGAGATTGCGGATAGATGTTTCTTGCACCGCCCCATTCCAGCCCGCCGCTCCTTGCAGCATTAAATCGGTCAGCCCGTTGCGGTTGGGGCGGCTAAACGTTTTGTGGATGGAGGGACGGCGCAGGTCAGCATCTATCAACACGACGCGCATCCCGGCTTGCGCCATGACGATTGCCAAGTTAGAGGCAATCGTGGTTTTGCCTTCACCGGCTCCGGCGCTGGTGACCACAATTGTTTTGATGGGTTTATCGAGGCTGGTGAATTGCAAACTGGTTCGCAATCCGCGAAAGGCTTCGGTGATAGGTGAGCGCGGCTCGACGCTGGCGATGGGTCCGCCGCGAAGTGAGGCGGCTGGCATCTTAGCGATGGCGGTGACCACTGGCGCTTGCAGCAATTGGTGAATCTGTTCGGGTGAGCGGATGCTGTCGTCGAGATATTCAATAAGGAAGACGATGCCCACCGCCAGCATCATACCCACCGCCGCTGCCAACGCGGTGTTGACCAACGTGCGCGGACGTATTGGCTCTATCGGCAACTCTGCCGGCTCGACCACGACGACATCATTGGTAGATTGCGCTTCGGCGAGGCGGATGTTTTCGTAGCTTTGCAAGAGGCTGGTAACGCTCTGCCGATACTGAGCCATCTCCGTTTGCAATCGCGCCAGCTCGGCTTTGCCTTCGGCGCTTGTCGGTTGCCCCAAACGATCTATCGCCAATTGAATTTGCCTAATTTGGGCGTTAAGCGAGTCGAGTTCTTTGCTGAGGTTCGCCTTTGAATCAGCATAGCGATCCACTTGGAAGGAGGCGTTTTGGCGGCTGAATATCTGGGGGATTAGATTCGCCAACTTCATGGCGATCTGTGGGTCTTCACTCTCAACGGTTACTTTAATTAACTGCGTGTCGCGCACCAGAGTGACGTTGATCTGTTTGGCGAGATCAGCAGGTTCTATGTTGAGCTTGAGCGTGGTGATCGCTTCTTTCATAACAGGTACGCCGGTGAGCATCTGCGAATAGGTGCGCGCCAAACGCTCGCTGGTGAGGATCGCTGTGTAATCGCTGACCTTGTCGCTGGGCGCCTGACTGATCAACAACGTGGACGAGGCAGCGTAGACCGGAGTGGAAATGCTGCTGACGACGTAGGCGGTGACCGCCGCCAGTGCCGCGCCCAAGATGATGAGCCACAGCCACCGCCAAAGGATGAGTGCGTATTGTTTTAATTCCATAGTGAGACCTCTTTAAAACCTATTTGTCTACGAAAGATACGGAGTAATTGTGATTTAAACCTTTGCACGCTGATGACGCTGATCTTCGCTGATGAACGCTGATTCTTTTTTCAGCGAGCGTCAGCGCATTCAGCGGTTTCAGCGTGCTGCTTTTAAACCTTTGAACGCTGATGACGCTGATCTTCGCTGAGGAACGCTGATATTTTTTCCACGAAGGTCACGAAGGCACACTAATTAAATTTTCTTCGTGCTTCTTCGTGTTCTTAGTGGATGAGAATCTTTTTTTCTGACGAACTCTTATACAACGCGGCGATCAGTCCGAGCAACATCCAAAATAGAATGGCGGGCTTGGCGGCGAATATCACCGCGTCGGTTAAGCCGAACAGCAGATGAGCAAAGAGCCCGCCGCCCAAGCCCAAGACCAGAGTCTTCGTCAACTCGCGATCATCGCCCGATGCCCCGCGCCAGATTTGAATCAACATCCAGAATGCAACGAGATACAACGAGATAAAAGCGATCAAGCCGGGGATGCCCAGATCGAGGGCGGCTTGCAGAAATTCGTTGTGGGCGTGACCGATGTCTTGGTCGGGATTGATGAGGAACAGTGGGTATAGGACGTGAACGATCTTGCGAAAGGTGTTCATGCCCATGCCGGTGAAGGGGAAATCTTCAATGCCGTACAAGGCGCGCGACCAAATCTCGACGCGCCCTTCTAACGTATCAAGCGACAGGGCAGCATCGGCGGCATCACCGTTTTTTAGGAGGCGATCAAACACATCGCGGTTCGAATAGGCGATCACCGCGCCGACGAGGATCAAAACAACAAGCAGTCCAACAGCAATTAGCTGATAACGCTTTGTAGGCAGAAACACCACGAACAAACACAAGGCGGTGATGGCGAAAGCGATGTAGCCGCCGCGCGATTGGGTGAGGATAAATACTCCTGAGGTGACGAAGGCGAGCAAGAAGATCGTCACCGACAAAAAAGTTTTTCGGCGAAGCCAGCCCTTCAAAATAACAAAACGCGCCAGCAACAACGCGAGCGGCAGCACCCATAATAATGTGCCAGCCAAGACGTTGGGGTTCACGCCTTCGTCTATGCCTACTACGCCAAGTAAGCGGGGAGGGAAGAGAGCCACAACAGAAGCAAACCCCGGCACTTTGCTCCCCCAGCGTGTACCAAACAAACCGGCTAGAGAAATAACAAATCCCAAAATCCCAAAAACCAAAATCCCAATCCACAAGCGCCGACGGGTTTGCGCCCACAATACGACAGTATAAAAAAATGCAATGCCAAAGACCAATGCGGCGATGCCGGGCAAGCTAATGGCAATATCATAGCTGGCATATAGGCTGACTAATATCATCAGCGATAGACCGAAGAGTGACAGATCGAGCGGCGTGCGAGGGACAAAATGATGTGTGACCCACCATTGCATCATCCAAAGAACAGGCAAGGCGAGGAATATCAGAAAACGTTCAGGTGTGGGGAAAAGGGCGAAAGGGACGATCAGCGTGAGGCAAATAAATTCAGAGAATGCAAGATGATTTACATGTGGGATAGGAAATCGTCGATCAATGTCTATCACTCCACACCATTGGTATCCAACCTTGCCGACGAGGCATATCGCGCTCGGCGTGGGGAACGCGGCACAAGGCACCGCAACCCAGCACTAATCAACTTCGGCTCAAGGAATAACTGCCAGAAAACTCCTGCCATGGCGTCTCGGTTATATTGGCTCAGGAAACTTTGGATACGCGGTGTCACGGCACTCACCAGGCTGTCATATCCTCGGTTATCGAGGCGGTCCATCAATGCGCGAATCAACCAGTGTAAATCCAGTTCACGTTTAAGAGTCCGCAGTTCACAAGCATATGACGTGTTACGAAGCAACGCATGAGCAGCAGCTTTTGCCCCCAACAGCCCTGAAACCGTTCCGCCAACTGTTGTCACCTTTACATGTCCGGCAGCATCGCCGACTAGATACACAGGTACGGAACCGACTTTCGTCCACGGACGAAGACGAGGATGATACATTGCCACCTGAGCACTCTGATACGCTAGAGGAGTAAAGCCATTTCGCTCAAGGAATCGTTTGAGCAAGTACCGCGTCTCCCCTTGCCGATCTCCCACGAGTCCCACCACTCCCCGCCCGTCAGATTCGGGGATGAGCCAATAGAAAAAGCGCGAGTCATCTGCATCAAACCAACATTGAGTAATATTCGGATTCCATCCTTTCGGCAACTCTACTTCGGCTTGCAGAATAGGCACGGTAGGTTCTCGACGAATTCCGACAGCTCGAGCTACATTGCTAAAGACTCCGTCTGCCCCCACCACCGCCTCAGCAATAACCTGTACGGTCTCGCCATCGTCAGTACGAAAGTGAATTACTGCCCCCATAGGATGTGTTTCAATGGTTTGAAAGCGGTGTCCCAGATACAGATTGACACCTGTCTGTTCTGCTCGTTCTCGGAGCAGATGACTAAACCTACTCCTTTCAACTATCAAATCTGGTTCCCGTAGTTCGATGGAAACGCTCTTTTTAGCAGTAACTATCGCCATCCGGCCAATCCGATGCAAAACATGCGCTTCCGGTAAATGGATTACACGACTCAACTCTGGAGTGACGATGAGCGTGCGGCGCGACGGAGCAAGTTCGGCATTGCGCTCGAACACTGCTACTTGTTGCCCACCTTGTGCAAGCAATTGAGCCGCATACAAACCGGAAGAAGAAGCGCCTATGATTGCAGTGTCAAATTTCAAAGTGTATCCTCCATAATTCTTATGATGCACAATTACCGACCACGGAATGTGAGTGTATCCACGATAGTCTTGAAAAGAATAACGATATCCAACCAGAGAGATTGATGCTTGATGTAGTAAAGGTCATATTGCAGTTTTAGCAGAGCGTCTTCTTTCGAAGAGCCATAACCTTGTTTCACTAACCCCCAGCCAGCCATTCCTGGTTTGACAGCATGGCGTACACGATAAAAAGGAATCTCTCGTGTCAGTTCATTGACAAACTCGGGGCGCTCAGGACGGGGACCCACGGCGCTCATCTCTCCTTTGATAATATTCAGGAACTGAGGGAATTCGTCTATATGGGTTTTACGCAAGATATAGCCAACCCGAGTGACTCGTTCATCATTCTTGCTAGCCCAGATCGCTTTGCCGTTTTCGGCACCTGGGCGCATCGAGCGGAATTTGTATAAACGGAAGGTTCTGCCCCCTTTACCCACTCGCTCTTGAGTATAGAAGATCGGGCCAGGAGAATCGAGATAAATTGCTAGAGCAATTAGCGGAAAGGCAATACCAAGGCATATCAAGCCGAGTGAGGCTGATGTCAAATCAAACGCGCGTTTAACTATAGGCCAGATTTTTCTAGTGCCGGGATGGTTTACTGGCATAGCTACGCACCAGTTGTTGCCTATATATTCCACTGGCACCCGACCCGTTAGTCGCTCGTACAGCAACGGCATAGGCAGAATCTCCACTCCCGATTCCAAGCAATCCATCAGGGCTTGCAGTAACTCACTGCTCACCTGATGGGTGATAGCCACAACCAACGTGCTAACGCTGTGACCAGTGATCAGGTTCGGCAATGCGCAATGATCACCTAGAACACGGAGTGGTATTCCGACATTCCGATAAGATGCTTCACTTCCTTGTCCTACTGTCGCGGCGTCCGAACATGTGTCTCTCACTTGCACTTCGCTACCAATCTTTGCCGGATCGTCGTCTACAAAGCCCACGATGTGGTACATGCCATTGCCGTTCTCGGTCAAGGTCCGCGCGATGGTCTTGGCTGCCATGCCCGTACCGACGATCAATATATTTCGATGAAAATGAGGCTGGGACAGAATTGCGATATACAAATTACGTCCCATTATCAGAAGCGCCAACATCAATAAGACAGATGTGAAAAGTACTACCCCTGAAGAAAGTAAGGTTGACATCAGAAACGAGTAAACTCACGGATAAAAGCTACCGAAACGCCATTCGTTACATTCCTCCCCTCTGTGCCGTTCATTGAACTACTCGTAGCCAATGCACACTCGTTTTAAACATGAGCCGGATCTTTTACCTTACGGCTGCGTAAGGCGAGTGAATAAATCGTGGTACAGACGGGACACTATTGTAGGCGTATGTTGTTGTACTACATACTCCCGCCCATTATGGCCCAGACGCTCTCGCAAGGAAGGATCACTGTAAAGCATTTGGATACTCTGTGCCAGCGCGCGGGGACTCTCCGGTTCAACGCAAATGCCACATTGGGTCTGCTCCACCAACACCCAGACGTCGCTACCGGGGTCTACCGCCGCTATCACTGGCCGAGCACTAGCCATGATCGTATATACCTTAGACGGCACAGAGTCCAAGGCAATTCCTCTTTTGAGCAAGACGACAGAAACATCCGCCGAGGCATAGATGAATGGAACATCCCGCCAGGGTTGAAATGGAATGAAATGAACGTTTTTTATCCCACTTTCCAGTGCCCTAGCTTCTAGATATGGTTTTCGGGAACCATTTCCGATGATAACGAATACAATATCTTCAATGCTCTCTAACAATAAGGCACAGTCCAGCAAATGCTCCACATTCTGGGAATGGCCCAAGTTGCCGGCGTACAAAACCACGAATCGTTTCTCCAAATCAAAACATTGGCGAAAACTGTTATCGTGCGGTAATGGGCGTATATAGTTGACGTTGACAAAGTTGGGGATGATCGTCATTTTGTTCGGCGGCACATCCTTCCGCAGCAAGTTACGCTGGAAACCTTCAGATAAAACAGTTATGTGTTTTGCCTTGCGATAAATGAATCGCTCCAACCAACGAGAAACGGCAATGCCCAAAAGATTTCTCAAAACCCCTAGTTTTATCAAGACATCGGGGTTAATGTCTTGAACGTTGTAAACATAAGGGATGCGCTTAAATCGGCTGATAATGTAGGCCGAGACTCCAATCGTGAGAGGGGGCGAGGGAGCGAGGATGATATCCTGTGAGCCCGAAAAAATACCAGCCAGCGTGGAAAGCAGATTAAACGATAGATAGTTAAGGAGACGTGCAACAAACCGCGTTTTTTTAGGCGACACATAGATGTAGGTACGGATAATTCGTACACCTTTGTGTTCTTCGTAATGAATAAACTTTCCTTTATACTGCTGATCTACTGCATTCTCAGCGTAATGAGGGAATGTAGTAACCACCGTGACATGATGTCCTAGACTAGACAGTTCTTCCACCAGTTCCGTCATAATAACAGCGTTAGCCCCGGCATCGGGAGCAAAGTAGAGAGTCAGAAAAAGGATGTGCAAAATATTACTGCTTTTTTACCAGATAATTGCCGATGACCAGCACGTCCATTTTCGTCCGCAAAAAGCACTCGATGGCTTCTTCCGGCTTGCAGACAATGGGTTCATTATCGTTGAATGATGTATTGAGCACCATCGGCACACCAGTCAAGTTCTCGAATTCCTTGATGAGTTGCCAGTACAAAGGATTGGTATCCTTGTGGACGGTCTGCAGGCGGCCAGTGCCATCTACGTGAGTGACAGCGGGGATTTCGGCGCGCTTTTCAGGCCGGATGTTGTAAACCTTAATCATAAAGGGATCGGGATAGGTCTGATCGAAGTAGTCGCCGGTGGCTTCTTGCAAGACGGACGGGGCAAAGGGACGAAATTTCTCGCGATGTTTGACACGAGCATTCAGGATATCCTTCATGTCTTCACGGCGGGGATCAGCGATAATACTGCGATTGCCCAGAGCGCGAGGTCCCCACTCCATTCGACCCTGGAACCACCCAAGAACATTTCCTATGGAAACATGGCGAGCGGCTTCCCGGCAAATGGTTTCTTCGTCCAATACTTCATATGAGAACCCATACTGATCCAAAATACTGGTAATACGGCCATTGGTAAACTGGGGACCAGTGTAGGCATGATCCAGAACGTAGTTGCGGGGCTGTCCCAGCACTTGGTGGTAGATGTAGTAACATACACCCAGAGCGGTCCCGCTATCACCGGCAGCGGGCTGGATGTAGATGTCGTCAAAAGCAGTATTCGGTAGCACCTTGCCGTTGAAAGCGCTATTGAGGGCTACGCCGCCAGCCATACAGAGCGCTTTCTGATCTGTGTCCTGTTGAAGCCTATTCACCAAGGCAAATTCTGCTTCTTCTAGTATGGCTTGAAGCGAAGCAGCTACATTGTGGTGATGTTCAGTGATCTCAGTGCGAGGCACGCGCGGTGAACCAAAGAGATCAATCAATTTCTGGGAATACAAAGTGCCAAGAGCCGGTTCACCCCCACCCCAGGTCATCGTCGCACCTTCAGCATCGAGCGAAAAATAGTCCATATCCAATTCAAACGTGCTATCCCTTTGGAGACGCACGATCTTGCGGAACTGATCTAGATAGACCGGCACGCCGTAGGGAGCCAGACCCATGACTTTGCCTTCATCGCCGTACTTAGGAAAGCCGAGCCACTGAGACACCGCCGTATAAACCCATCCAAGCGAATGAGGATAGTTAATTGCACCATGCACATCAATCCGATTTCCCCGCCCGACACCCCACATTGTACTGACGAAGTCGCCCATGCCGTCTATCGATAGGAGAGCCGCTTCCTCAAAGGGAGAAACGAAAAAAGCGCTAGCCATATGAGCCCGGTGATGTTCGACATTGTGGAATTGAGCCCTGATGGCTGAAGTATCGAGAGCCAAGGCTTCTTCTAATGCCTTCCTCAGGTCCCTGACCTTAGCAGCATTAGCTAGACGATCACGGATTTTACTGAAACTGGGACGCTTCGACAGTGCAAAGAGGACTTTCTTGCGTAAATTGGCGCTTGGATTACGGGAAATGCCAACGTGATCTAAGTCGTAGGCAGTGATGCCAGCTTCGGCCAAACAGTATCGGATTGCATCTATCGGGAAACCAGCCCAGTATTTGACCCGCTTAAAACGCTCTTCTTCTGCAGCCGCTATAAGTTTGCCATCTCTTATCAGACAAGCAGACGCACCACCGTGATAAGCATTGATACCGAGAATGTGCATGGATAGCTTCGTCACCTACCTCACAACGGAATATGTTGCAGGAAGTCCATCATTTTTTCCTTCTCAAATTGAAGTTGATCGCCCGAGACGGAAAGTGGCTTGTGCTTTATGTCTTTGGCACCTACCCTGTCGAGTATTAACGAGCGCGGACTCCTGGAAAACAACATAGCGGGCCTGCCATAAGCCAAACTAGCAACGCAAGCATGGACCCGATCAGACAAGGTAAGCGCAGTGTTTGCGTACAGAGCTAGATAGGGCTCGGGCAGATCCCAGGCAAATGAATTAGGTGCGCGGTACATCTTCCGTACAAACCACGGGTTGCTTTGATGATCCGTTCTGATAATAGTGAACGGTCCAACCTTTGTTTTTGCATTCCGTTCAGGAAGCAGTGCCGCCTCAAAGTACTTGTAGAACTTGCCCAGCGAATTGGATAACTTGTACCGAACTAATGGAAACTCGAGACTCCATCTGGTATCGGCATGCTCGAATTCCATCCTTCGTTCTAGCGTAGCAACCGCCGCTTGAGCACTGCCGTGATCACGTCCGCGCCCATTTTCAATGCTTAGGACGGGTTCAGGGAGCTTATCAAAGTTGAGAATAACATAGGGCGGGAAATCCATCTCTACGGGTGGAAAAGCCTCGCTAACAAAAAAGGCAGTATCAATGCCGTTGTACGAAAACTCTACCAAATCGTTGAATTTGCTATATGTCACCGCATCTCGAGAAAGGAATAGATAAGGCGGATTACGCCGGAGATAATTTCTACAAACTTCAACTTCGAAATCAGTGTAGTGCGTTAACCCGGCACTAATAAATAACACCTTAGTGCCCTTTTCCTTCAATCTCTGAAACGTAGGATTCCACATTCCCGGGAAGGATGAACTCAAAAAGCAGCCATGAAGAACAAGGTAATCCGGCGTGATATGGTCTAGGAGTCTAATGCTATTCTTCGGCGTCTGGTGTCTTCTATAATCCCAGTTCGCCTCCTGGTCTGAGAACAGAAAGATACGATCATTAGGGAATATGGTTTTTAGCACATGCAGAGTTCCCAAGTTGTAAAAGCCATTGCCCACATTGGTAGACCAGCCACCTCCAACGACAGCAACTGTACGAGCTTTGCCCTGTTCAAGCATCACGGCACTCGCTCCTGATCGCCATGTGCAATCAACTCGCGGTACATGCCCAACATATGAGACAAATTGCTAACAGGGTCAGCGCGTTGACGGACAAGTTGTTCATTGTTTGTCGTAATACTGGCAGTGTCACACTTTAACGCCAGAAGGACCGAATAGGCCAGAGATTCCGCATCATAAGGATCAAATAGAAAACCGTTCTGCTCATGCACAATCCATTCACGAATCGAGTCAATATTGCTCATGACTGGTATGCAACCACATGCCATAGCTTCTAACATTGACATCGGCACGCCATCAAATGTCGTTACAGAAACCATCACATCAGCGGCCTGCAAGTACTGTGGGACAATGGAAGAAGGTAAGTCCTCGAATCGGACCATATGATCGACACCAAGCGACTGTGCCAGCTTCGCAAGTTTAGTGGCTCCGGCTGACTTCGCACGGCCGTGCACCATAAAAAAGGCTCCCGGTGACTCCTCCCGAATACGTGGAATGGACCTAACAAGTGTCTCGGTCTTTATACGATTAGCCATGAACCCCCGCAGGCTTATAATAAGAGGATTGTCTGGATTAAGGCCGAGTTTCGCCTTGGCTTGCCTGCGGTCTGCACGATGAAAAACAGAAAAATCTACCCCGCCCTGAGCTGGCATCACGTGACGAGTGACACCGCTATCGAGACCAAATTGCAGAGCCAGATAGGAATCTCGCCGGTTGTCGGTGATAAGCAGGTTAGTATGCATCAGAGCTCGCTTGATAATCTGACGTAACACAACGTTTCGTTGAGCATAGAGAACAAGGTCGTTGCCCCATACACTAAGAACTAAGGGACTATGCTTAGTCGCATCTGCCAATGCCCCCTCCAGTTGCAGTCGCATACCGTGCAAAATATCCGGTTCGAACTCCTGAACAAAAGATCGCACGCGACTAACCAGTCGGAGATAATCCACATAGTACGCAAGCCCACTCAGCACATCCAACACTTGTGTATTGGTCACAGATCGATATATGTGACCGAGAAGGGACGCATACGAATGATGAGAGCTGGACGTGATGCCCGGATAACTGGTGAGATTCTTGACGGGTACTGATCCAATGAAGGGTTCGGGATAATACCGAGTAGAAGCGACTATCAAATCGTGTTCGGGATCAATTGCAGTGAGGTTCAGCAAGAAGCGTCGCGTATGTTGGCTTCTCGCATCAGCAATATAGCAAATCCGCATTTCAACTCCTCGTCCACAACTGCTGGCTAACTCCGCACCCGTATCTCACTAAAGTCAACTTTACTTTCCACTGCAGGCACATACTTACCCTTTCCCGAATCATTTCGAAGTGCCCTGGCAAGTGCAGGAACAGCCTGGATATAGGTATAGTTCTGAATATGTGTACACGAAGCTCGCCCCATCCGTTCTCTCATTGCGCTATCGTCAGCCAATAATAGCAAGGCACGTGTCAAAGCCTCGACGTCTCCGTGAGGGAAGGTTAAGCCATTGACTCCAGAGATGACTAAATCATCAGTACAACCAACCGCTTCGGATGCTACAATAGGCAACCCGCATGACATTGCTTCATTGACTACCAACCCCCAAATATCAACAGAAGGGAGAACGAAAATATCAGCCGCAGTGTAATATCGGGACAGATCATCAAGAGCAACATGACCAAAAAACGCAATCCGCCCTGAACCTATCTGATTCGCCTGAAGCCGGAGCGCAGACTCACATTCCCCGTAGCCAACCAACCCAAGTACTACGTCTGATCTTTGTTTACTTACAAGGTCGTAGGCTTGAATAAGAGTGTCCACGTACTTGAGAGGTTGAAGTAAGCCAACATAGAGAAGCAATATGTCAGTCGGGCGTACGCCGAGAGTCGTTCGCAAATTGTCGCGCTTAGGCCTCTCTACATCCGCGGCAACCATCACCTTGTCCACATCAACAGTGTTCCATACGCAATATATACGATTAGGATCTGCTCCTAACTCGATAAGATATTTGCGAGAACGAGTTCCATAGGCTATATATGCATGAGTATTACCCACCCACCATTGAAGCAATGGACGAAACAACCCCCGTCGTCCAACTGGCTTCTCCTGAGATTTACCACCATAGGCCAGCGCGCCGGGGACACTACCACTCCATAGAATTGTTGGGATCTTGAACCACATGCACACTAACTGTGCTAGCAAATAACTGGGCGAACTCCAACCACGTAAAACCACTACATCAAATCGACCACGGGGAATTCGCCACACAAGGCTTGGATTGAAGTGCAACGTCCCCTTTTCTTGTCTTTGGATCTCAACATCAAATGACCATCCTGACAATATTTCCCATCGGAAACTTCCGGAAACATCTGTGCTCCAACGACGAGTGGCATGGCGTTCAGCAAGGAACCAGACAGTAACATCCATGTCAGGCTCTCGCCCTAACCCATCATAATAGGGCAGAACGTGTGGGGAGATGATATTTTGAAGAATTAACACGCGCATGTGAGCCGAAATAGTAGAGTTAGGGTTATTCTGGCGTCAGCCTACTTGGGAATCATGCTCGTGAGGAGTTTATTGGCTGCCTGTCGCAAGTCTTCACGTCCGTATTGGGCCACATACTCCAGATACGTTTGGGCTTCGTCCACACGCCCTTGGTGAATCAGCGCCGCTCCCAGATACAAACCTATATAGTCTCTCAAGCCATTGGGCTTGTCACGATCTCGTTCCCATGCTGCACCATACATAGCGATTGCTTGATCCCAATTTCCCCGGGATTGATAGATCAGCCCCATATCTTTCCAGTAACTCACACTTTGGCTGGCTTGGACTGGGTCTACACGCCGCCAGACTTCAAAGGCCGCCTCCGTTTGTCTGCGTTGTAAATACAGATGGGACATCCACTCAACGGCATTCACGTCGGAGTTCGTGACCGTGACCCACCGTTGAGACCAGCCTACGGCTTTATCCCAGTCATTGAAAGCATAGTATGAGTTAAAGCTTAATACCCTATACAGACTAGACAGATCCAATTCTTCGGGGTGGTCAATCCCCTCCGCAATTTCAAGCAGCTGTGTCGCCTCAACGTAGTTGCCACGAACTTGTTCAACCATACCTGCAGACACCAACATAGACGCGGCTCCCGGAACTCGGTGTAGCACATCAGGCACCCGTGCAAATTGCCCCTGCTGAGCATAGGTGAAGGCCAGCAACAAGCGGGATCTTGGATCATCCTTTGTCTCTGCTAATGCATCCTTTGCTGCTTGAGGCTTGCCCAGAAGGAGATATACCGTGGCTCGCGTGTGTAGCGACAGCACCGCTGGCAATTGCGCCTCGACTGCCGATCTAATCTTCTGTTCAGTGATTACTTCGGGCGAGGTAGGTTGTCGGATCAGCCATGATTGGCTATTCGGCAAAAACTCTGTAGCTGACAGAGGTTGCACAGTCTGCAATAGAGGCATCATGTGAAGCAACACCAAATTGCTCCGCCAGCCTAGCCAGAACCGAGGAAGTAGCGCAACACACAAACTTGCCAAGATGGCAAGCATTAGATAACGAATCGCCGCATGTCCGTGACGCATTACTTTACAATATACTTTTGCAATAGAGGTCGCTGCCAACTCCTGTGTGTACACAACACCTTTGGAAATTGGCGAACGATCTATTCAGCATCACAGCTGTGGACCCTCGCGGCTTCTTTCGCGTAGCACACCAGCCATGAAGTATAGCGCTACCCCGTAACCAAAAAACCAGTAACCACCCTCCATACGCCCGCTGATCATCAGGGCTACTAGACTCAACATGAACAGCCCAGTCAAGCCTTGTAATACAACCCGCTCCTCAGCAGATAGGTTATGTGTGCGTACAATCTGCCATACTGCTCGAAATACTGCTCCCAGAAACCCTACCGTCGTCAGCAAAGGAACAACTCCCACTTCGACCGCAATGGAAGTCAGCACGTTATGGGATGCCGCGTTGCCTAGTAAGTTGTTAACTGAGCCAAATCCTAGTCCTTGACCAAATAGCGGGTTTTGCAAGAATGCATCAATATCCCGCGCAACGTAAACCAATCGTCGGATCACCGTTTCATCGCTGGTCAACAGTGAGCCAGGTGACAATAACCCGGCAATACTCTCACCTCCCGCAACACTGAAGCGTGTCCCAATCTCACTCACGACTAGGATGGCAACGACCGACCCCAGAGCAATCCCCACGACTGAACGGTTTAGTTGTTTTCGATCAGCCAAAAGAATAATCGTAATAAGCGCTACACCCCCTCCCAGAACTGCTTGGCGCGTGCCTGTCGCCACAATTAGCACACTCAAGATGGCGACCAAGCCGATTATGGCGGCTTTGAACACCACCCCCGTCCTGGATGAAAACAGGAACGCAAAGGCGACAATAACAGGCGGAGCGAGCAGTTCCACTGCGATAGCGTTTTCGTTAAATCCCCCGAACGAGAGACGCCCCGATGTCTCTCCAATGGTCCAGAAGCTAGAATATGGATTCAATAGAGGCGCCAGTGAACCAGCGGTCACCAGCATATTGACCACTAGACCACCAACGTTGGCAACAAGTGTCGCCCACAGGAGAGACTGACCCGAACGGACGACATCACTGGTCTGGCTGAAAACCAGATACCACAGTATAAGACCGCTAAAGACGCCCGAAATCAAATAGTAATTCAGGATCAGCGACTTGGCAATCCAGACGTAGTCAATCGCTGCATAAAACAATATCCAGACAGTCAACACGAGGATGAAGGCAAACGGCCAACTCATTCTGGGACGAGCAAGGCGAAATGCACTGCGCTGGACAAGAATGAAGCCAGCCCCTGCCAACAACATCAGCGCATTGGTCACGAATGACACACCACTATACGGTAGCCTAAGTGGACTCAACAAGAACTCGCTATGCCCTATAGAACCACCCAGAACAACCAGCGCGAACTCGGGCCAGACAACAGTGAACGCAATGCCAACAAGAGCAGGGCCGATCAGTCTGGCATTCCCGGAGTATTGGAAGGGCAAGAAACTGTATAACCACAGACCAGCACCCACGAATACGGCAGCCATGAGCAAGCGATCCAAGTTTGTATGACGCATGACTGGCTTTTTGATCACGACTTGGTTCATAGATAGCAACCGATGATATCCACCAACTGTTGTGCACGATGTTTATAAGTGTGTTCTCGCAATGTACGCGCCTGCCCTGCCCGAGCGATTGCTTCCCGCTCCTTGTCATGCCGAAGATAGTATCGAATCTTCTCCACTGCCTCTTCGGCAGTTCCATATGTGACTACTTCTTTGTCGGGCTCAAACAGCGTATCCAAATTCTGCAGGTGGTCGGTTACCAGTAGTGTCCCCATTCCAGTTGCTTCATACAAGCGCATATTGCCCGCCTCGTCAAATCTCACGACCTGGGCGGGATCGTGCAACACACCTTTGGCATCCAAAGGCACATCGGCATGACGATTAAAGGCCACCTTGGAGCGAGCCAGGACTCGATACATATTAATCCCCCAGCACTCTCCACGGTACTGCTTCCTGATGGCGGAACCGTTGGGGAGTTCGTGGGCTGAATTACCATAGCACAGCATCCCGGTCTCGTGTGCGACAACCTCGGTATCATCCAATCCCCTACCCCACCCACGACCATAGGAGCCCACGAACGATACAGGGATGTCGCGCACAGCAGTTGCGGGAACCCGGGTGAGTACTCTACCATCAAAACCGGCAGGTAAATACTCGGCACGTACTCCCGCCGAGCGCATCATCGGCACATACTTTGGCGCAAGGGTTAGAATAAGATCATAACCCTTCAGGGTCGGCAAGTCAGGCACCCTCTCGGTTCCAATCCAAGCGATCAACTTTGCCCCGTTGGCAATGGACCGGAGCCATTCTACTGGCAAGATGAAAACAGTATAAGTGAAAATAATATCTGGTTTGAATGCCGCCACTTGCGCTGCCAGAACGAGCCTGTGCCACTGGTCGTTGTCCACGAATTCAAGCCAGGGAATGATACGGCACCTCAGCCGGAGGCGCAGAGCCTTTCGATCTTGAAGCGGGATCTTCAATCCGTTCTCTTCAGCCCATTCCGATTGCAGAGGCTTACACCCGTACACAACCATAGCCGCGTCGTGCCCAAGCTGTTTGAGGTTATGCACGTATGCATCACTTGCTCCTGGACGGGTATCCATCAAACGCCGATGATTCTCTTCATAGCCAGCACCCTGGATCCTCCGCTCGCGGTGGTAATTGCCAATAAAGTACCACATAGGATGGACAAAGAGGATTCTCAACGACGGCTCCGCGCAAGGCTATGTTCAACTACCGAAGCACACCTGACGGAGATCCGGGAGTGGCTCAATCGTACAAACTCTTTCGGTAGCAAAACAGTGCAAAGTCATGGGGGAGGTAGCTATGGTCGAGCACAAGGTTCTGGCACAGAGGGCTGATCCGACATAGGATCTCGACGGGGTCATAATAAAAGATCCCCTGCTTAGGTCGCTGTGTTAGAGCAGAGGTCATTGTTACAAGTATACCAATTGTGCAAGCCTCGTATATTCTCTGTATCAAGCGCGCCATAACTGCTACGTTGTTGCCATAGATGAGGTTCAATACGCCGTTTGCGACAATATAGTCGTAGCGTTCGATAATATCTTCGGTAAGTATATCCACCAAATGGAAACGGTCTGCGATCTCTGGATGCTGATGTTTGGCAATCGTGATCATGGCCGCAGTGATATCATAGCCAGTGTAGTCAACCTGAATGCCCTTGTCTTTCAAAAAACGGAACAAGTCCCCGTAACCACACCCAACATCTAACAGGGTTGAACCTTGTAAAGGACCAAGCTTCAATACCTCCTCAAATCTTCGAATTTGTGAGCGTGTACTCCAACCAACGCCGGCAGGAGAAATGCCGTGTTTTGCGGAAAGGTCCGAGAAAAAAGCGACAGTTTGGTCGTGCGTCGATTGAAGAATCTCCACTTCATTAAGAGAGCTTGCTCCTTGCAGTTCAGCGTCAGATCGCAATGATGGCGCGGAAGAGATGCGGGAGTCTAGGTCATGAGGGGCTTCGCTGTTCAAAGATTCCATTCTTCCAACCTCGTATTAATGAATCGAGCCGCGTTGTCACCCTGATAACAACAGGCATCAACAACGGACATGTATGGAACCCACGGCCTTAATCCCCGATCGTATGGCTCCATGTCATAGTGACTAACTTCCACCTTAATTCCATCGTCTCGATAAGCTGCAGGATTCATATAAGTGGACCAAGACGGACCGGCCACGAAGATATTGCCCCCAACAGCCCGAACTGTTTTCACGATTCGCACATCCCGATCAGTCTCTTCAGGCAGCCCCAGCTCTGACTGTAAGTAGATGGGCTTGCGAATACCCAGTTCACGTGCTGCCCAGGCCAGCAGCAGGAAGTTCAACTCGGAAAGGCGACGGCTATCTTGGAAGGTTTGAATAGCTTCTCCGATCCCTTCTTGAACCCTGCTAACGTATGGGGCCTTCCGGTAGTCGTTCTTGATTCTGTCAATAACACTACGTGGACGCCAGTTGGCTACGATCTGGGCATCACAGATACTTTGCGGGAAGACTTGGACGACAGGAACAGTACACCATTTATCATCTCCCAGCTTGCACCGATTGGCATAATGATATTTTCCCGCCGCATGAACAAACTGTAGCTGATCCATTGCAACCAAACAGTCCGAGCTGTCCCACTTCGCAAAGAATGACAGCGGCGGCAAGAAATTCAGTTGGTGTAAGGTTACACGCACGAGATTCTCCTCAAGACAAACACTAGGAACGCCCCGTGGGCTTCTTGCGATTAAGAACGTAGCGCATAATTTTGTTGAGAATCACTTGCAGCGGAATACGATCATCCACAATCCACACCGCTAACCGTAGAATCAAGATGAGAGGACTAAGCCACTGGTAACGGGGGTTGAGAATGGGTAAAATGATGAGCGATTCGGCACAATAACGCAATGACAGCTTTGGACGCAAGATATCGGGTGTCAGTAGCAAATTCGCATTAAAGAGAGTGATCCGTCCACCCGCTCCTGCCAGTTCGGTATTACGGTCGCTCTCCGGACCCACCCACGGGCCGTTGGGTCTGAGGCGCTTCGAGTGCGTGTAAGCCGCATGTTCTTGATGAACCACTGTGATCACAGGGCTAGCGTCAATTACTGACACCTGATCAACAAGGCAGCGATAAATCATCCAGTTATCCCATCCGACCCGCCCCACGGCAAATGGTGGAAGATCACTCCACAACCCGCGGGGGTACAGGAAGTAATCACTACCCGCGGGAGGGTGATGTTTACCCCGCTCCTTAATCAAACGACGAAGGTAACCTACCCAATCTGAATTGAAATCCAGCGTCTCATTCAAATCCAAATCCCACCGTTGGCCCGCAAGCAGAAAGTGTTTGAGCCGCACACGCTTGACGGCCGGAAGAAAGTCATCTAGCAGGATAATATCGCAATTGAGATACGCCTGCAAATCAAATCGCCCGCATTTCTGTACTCTTTCGAACATCGCGCTCATAAGCGGCGTGCCAAACTCGTTCGTATCAATTTCCGGGATATAGACTAAATCAAGTTTTGAAGCCACTTCGGCCGCGCCCTCGCTCAGGCCGAAAAGAATAACTTCGACCGCAGGGTGTACGCACTTCCAACTCCGAAGCGCATTTATCTGATGGATCATAGCCGGCCCAATGAAAGACTTGGCAGTAGTGAAAAACGTAATCACAGACAAACCATGCTACAGCAGATAGCCCCTCACGCTTTGACGAGTTCAGCGATCAGGACATCGCCATCCCCATACAGCGTGTCTTCCAGCCTAAGACGTAGTGAGAGGCCATCCGGCTGCAACCATCGCGGTCTTCCCTTACTCCGCCAGGTACCGATTTCGCCACGAGGGGGTCGCTGATAGTTTAGTTGCAGGAGGGCCCACGCCGTCGGGGTTTCAGTTCGGTAGGAAAGCATTCTCAAGTTGCACTGTTTTCCCAACATCTCTAGACTGTGCGGTGAAAATAGGACTTGGTGATAGGGAACAAACCAATGAATCCAGTTCTGTCCAGATATGCGACGATAGCGTGACTCTATATTAGGAGTACTTAGAAGCACTCTCCCACCCGGGCGGATTAGTTGTGCACAACGCATTAGGAACTTCCTCGGGTCAGAGATATGCTCAATAACCTGACTTCCGATTATGGAATCATACGAGCCTGCTGGCAAATCAACCGCATCGATTGTTCCGCAGATGCATTTCAATCCGCGTTCTGTAACGGCTTGGCAATTCCTAGGATCGATGTCGAGACCTGTCCACTTAGCACCACATGCCAATATAGGTTCGGCGAGATGCCCTCCTCCACATCCGACGTCCAGCACTTGTTCATTCTGACGAAATGTCCAATCCAACACCTTATCGCCGGACCAGAATCGAAACCACGACTGATAAACCACCCCAATGATCGAGCGCCGCAACCGATTTGTAAAAACTCGCACGGCAGGGTTGGTATAGAAATGTTGTGTCATCACCTTCTCGGTTACAGCATTAAGAGCCAAGTTACCACCATAGTATTTCTCATAAAGGTTAGGCAAATCATTGGGAGCAATTGCCTCCAACAGATAACAAGTCCGGCACTCTTGACATTCCATGACCGAATACAAATCGGGCTGCCCATATCGGTCATCGTAGGTAGAGAATAGTACTTTCCCCTTCCTATCCTGACAGATCGGGCATTCCCGTCGCTCAAAGATCTTAAATTCCAATCTACTGCCCTCTAGGATATTTCAACCCGCCGTGCGCGCCTGCTCAAGCGACGGAACTGTGATAGATTCCGAATCCTGCCAACGATCCGACGCAGAATAGGCGTCATGTTCATTACCCAATTTCGGAATAACCGCTTACGAATATACTTGGCGGTACAATAGTCGATTGTCAGGAACACGCGATCAATAGTCAGCAACTGTGCAGGGTGTTGCCAGATGAATCTTTCACCTTGTGCAAGAGCATCCTGTGCAAATGCAAATTCTCCCATGTAATGATCTCGTAAGTATTTCAACGACGTAGCCACAGGATCGGCATCCAATGACAAGATTAAGTCCGCCGGGGCAACTTCGCGGAAATTGCCAATATCTGCAGCCCTCCCCCGATTGGCGAAGACGGTGGGCGCGAATCGGAATCCTACGTTGTAACCTTCTGAACATCGCGCGAGAGGAGCGCGATGTAGGAGGCAACCTCGCAGTTGTTCCTTCAAGAACGCGAAGACCGCTAGTGAAATGAAGAAGTAGTCCGTCCCGAGTTTAGCTGTTAGTTCACAGATTTCCTCTTTGCTCCAGATCCTCTTCCGAATACAGTAGGTGGACAACTTGGCGAATTTGACTAAGTACCGAAGTGCCGACTGTGCATCCGTCGTACGCAAAAATTCGGTATTGATATCTATCGTTGGAGAGTCGGCGGTATGGGGAGGCTGCAGAAAGGAATAAAGCATCACTGCTGGCTGATAACACGTAACCAGACGGGTCACTGTCCGTAGTAATGAAGGTTCAGGAACATCATCATCCGAAAAGAAGAGTACATACTGCCCGCCCGCCTGCTGATAGCAGGACCAAACATTCGCATCAAAGCCAGCGTTCTCGGCGTGACGCACGCTACGAATCTGACCAGAAAACTCGCGGCACACAACCGGCGTGGAGTCGGTCGACCCATTGTCCGAGACAAAGATTTCGACGATACCGCTCAATTGATCGCCCTCTATCTGTTCAACAAACGCTAACAACAGCTTTCTCAACTTATCGGCCCGATTCCATGTTGGTATCGCAACTGTTAAAAGAGGAATGGCAAAATCTGGATTATTTCTCCCTTCGGTGAAGTTACTTATAACTTCCATCGAATACACTCGAAACCTTCAGCATATTGCTCGCCACATTGCTCCCCGCGAAACCGGGCAATAGCCCGCACAGTGTCAGATTCAAAAAAGGACCGTCCCTGTTGTCCCGTATAGCACGACAATGCCTGCTCCTTCTGCTGGACATCAGACTCACACAAAGGAACGAATAAATCTAATCGTGACTCCCCTACAGTGTTCCAAGGCAAATCGTATCCCAAAATGCGTGTCTTTTTGAAAGCGCGAATGGACTCTGTCGTCACAACTCGGTGATCTTGGTGGACGTCATACCGGGCCGGAACGAATACCAAATCGACCCGCATCGAATCGCGCAAATGGATGAGCCTGTCTAGAATCTTCTGGCGATGCTCGTCCAAGTAACGCACAGAATATCCCCAGAACTGTATATCGGATACGCCGAGTACCTTCAATGCCAACTTGCATTCTTCAAGGCTGTCTTCGCCATGGGCTGGCTCAGCACGAGAGAATGCAATATATGTGACGTGTGCCCCCAAGCGACTAAATTGTGCCAACGTCCCGCCCGATCCAAGTTCGGCATCATCAGTATGCGGGCTAAGCGCCAAGACATGCCATTGATCCAGAGGTTTCCCATCCATCGGCTAGCCAACAATCTCCCATCGGTGATGAAGAACAAACAGATCTCTATGGTCAGGCTCCACCATTCGCCCTGTACCAAAGAAGTCACCTTCCACTATATCAAGAGTACCCGCATTGGTAACCCAGTCAGCTACCTGCATCCCGACCTCACAGTAGATGTTGAAGACATACTGTCCCGGCATTAATGGACAACGCGGGATTCGGCATCGAATCTGCCCAGTAGGCGGCAACAATGAGAAATGATCCCCGACCATTTCATTCCAAAGATTGAATAATGGCTGGTTCATTGGTGTAAAGAAGTGCATGCTGAACTGCACATTGGTAAGAGGACGATCACTGTCACCCACGTAGGTAATGCGAAATGCTATATCATCCCCCATTTTGGCATGTTTGGTTGGATAACCCCTGTCATCCTCGAGTACAATATCTGCAATATGGAGGCGCCCAGTCCCCTTTCTATCCATGCGGTCAGCCAGAGAATACTCCTGCAATGATTGGACTTGCTTTAGGTAGGACGAAACAACGGTTTCTGTAGGACCTTGTGTAGTGACTTGTCCGTTGTCCAAGAGAATTGCACGGCTACATAAACCAGAAATAGCAGTCATGTTATGACTCACAAAGAGCACAGTCCTCCCTCCACTAGCGACATCGCCCATTTTGCCCAAGCATTTTTTTTGGAAAGAGGCATCACCAACGGCCAAAACTTCGTCAACTACAAGAATATCAGACTGAAGATGAGCCGCCACTGCAAAAGCCAAGCGCACGTACATCCCGCTGGAATAACGCTTGACCGGCGTGTCAAGAAACCTCTCAACTTCAGAGAACTCAACGATCTCCTCGAATTTTCTGTCGATTTCAGCTCGCTTCATCCCAAGGATCGTGCCGTTTAGATAGATGTTCTCCCGCCCAGTCAACTCCGGATGAAAGCCCGTCCCTACCTCCAACAAAGAACCAACCCGGCCAAAGATATCTATTTGTCCTACGGTAGGTTTGGTGATTCGGCTGATTAATTTGAGAAGAGTACTCTTACCGGCGCCATTACGCCCAATAATACCCAAAACATCGCCTGGCTCTACCTCAAACGAGACATCCCGTAATGCCCATATAATGTCATCGGTCCTCTCCACTTTACCCATACGTAGAGAACGCATATATTGCAAAGGCACTGCCAGCTTGGATATAATTAACTCGCTAAAACTTTCATAGTCTCGCTTAATAGACCCGATATGGTATTTTTTGCCTAATTGACTGACGCGGAGAATGCAATTCGCCATCAACTACACCAAATCTGCGAATGTTTCTTCTACATGTTGAAAGTACACTGCACCACTTAACAATAATCCCAGCGCGATCAGAACTGACAATATTGAAGATGGACCAAAAACCATCCCGGTACCCAATAGCGCCCAACGAAAACCGTCAAGTACTATAGACATTGGGTTCAAGTCATATAGCAGTTTCCACCGCTCAGGAATAAGACTGCTCGGATATATCACAGGCGAGGCGTACATCCAAATCTGAATAAGAAAGGGCGTTGCAAAGCGAATATCTCGATATTGCACTCCCATCACTGAAAGCCACAACCCCACTCCTAGTGCACTGATCATAGCGAGGAGAGAGAAAACCGGCAGCCAAAGCATATTCCATGTCAGAGGGATGGCATAGAAAATCATCATGCCAATTAACACAAGAAATGCCAACGCAAAATCAATTAGCCCAGAGAGAACCACTGATATCGGTAAGATGAGCCTCGGAAAATAGACCTTAGAGAACAGATTCGCGTTGGCGACAACAGAATTAGATGCGGCAGACATTGATGTGGCAAAATAAGTCCATGGCAACAGGGCCGTATAACTAAAAACAGGATATGGTAACCCCTCTGAAGGCATGTGTGCCAACTGCCCAAAAAGCAGGGTGAAGACAATCATCGAGAAGACAGGCTGAATGATTGCCCACCCCGCACCCAAAAGCGTCTGTTTGTAGCGCACGGAAATGTTCCGCCAAGACAACAGCCAGAGCAGATCGCGATACTCCCACAATTCACTTACTCGTGGAAGGCTCCATCCGCGCGAGGGTTTGATGACCAAGTGTGCAGTAGTATTGCCTTGCACGCTTGACTTCGGAGCGACTAAGCGCTCACCCATTAGGATGCCTATGTTTGTGCCACGTCCAGGCATCCGAGATGGCCTGTCTGAAGTCTCTATGCGGAACCCATCCTAATATCTGTTGTGCCTTGTTGAAGTCGCTGACTAATTCCGCTGGATCCCCAGGTCGCCGTGTCGCAATCTGAATATCTATGTCTCGTCCGGTCACCTCTCGGACAGTCTGAATAACCTCGAGAACAGAAGTCCCTTTGCCCGTGCCGAGGTTGAAGACATCTCCCGAATTGCCATCCAGCAACTTGTGCGTTGCTAGAACATGTGCCTCAGCAAGATCGCAAACATGAATATATTCGCGGATGGGTGAACCATCACGAGTTGGATAGTCGTCGCCATGTATTTCGAAGGCCACCTTATCACTCTTGTGACGAAGCAGATGACGCAAAAGCTGAGGGATTAAATGAAGTTCCGGATTATGGTCTTCTCCGATCACCCCACTTTCGTCGGCTCCAACTGCGTTGAAGTACCTAAGACGTATAGCCCGTAACTGATAGGCGCGGGCGTAATCTTCAATGATCTGTTCAACCATCCACTTACTCCGCCCATAGGGACTAATTGGCTGACATGGGCTATCTTCATTCAATGGTAGGGCAGGAGGCTGACCATAAACGGCACACGAGGATGAAAAAATCAACCCGACTCGCGGATTAGCTCTACGAATAACATCTAGAATATTCAGGCTGTAGCTGAGGTTATTACGGTAATAAATCGCCGGATTCTTAACCGATTCTTCTACATACATATAAGCAGCGCAATGTATCACCACATCACAGTCCCGTATCGCATCGCTCAACGTTAGGATGTCTTGAGTGCTGCCATGAATGAAGGGTCCAAAGCGCGCGGCGTCACGATGACCATACGAAAGATTGTCCAGAACTACAGGTGCCCAGCCGCTCGAAAAGATGCTGGCGCAGATATGCGATCCAACATATCCTGCGCCTCCGATGACTAGGATTTGTGGAATGCGTGGCTTTACCATTCAAACCCCTCTAACATCAACAGACCCTACCTTTCCCGTTGGCGTTGATATGACGACCGAACTCGCAAAATACCTCGATTACATATCCTATCATTTCATCAGACAGCCCTGGATATACACCGACCCAAAACGCGCTGTTCATTGCAAGGTCCGTATTTGCCAGATCACCGATGACACGGTAACGAACATTCTGATAAGCGGGCTGGCGGGTCAGGTTTCCCCCAAATAACATTCGAGTGGCTATGTGACGTTGCTCCAGAAAACTCACTATCTCATGCCGAGTGAATGGAGCCTCGGGCCGAACAGACACCAAGAAGCCGAACCAAGATGGATCCGAATTCGGTGTAGCCTCGGGCAGGATCAGCCAAGTTTTGAGAAATTCCAATGCATCGCGAAGCAACCGCCAATTGTGTTTTCTTCGTTCCACAAATACCAGAAGCTTCTTTAGTTGGGCTACACCAATGGCGGCTTGCATGTCAGTCAACTTGAGATTGTATCCAATATGAGAATACAGATATTTGTGATCATACCCAGCCGGCATGCTCCCCTGTTGCCATCCAAAACGTTTTCCGCAAGTATTCGTCTTTCCAGTATCACACCAGCAATCGCGTCCCCAGTCTCGAAAAGACTCCACTAGGGTCTTCAACAGTGGCCGATTAGTGAGCACACATCCCCCCTCTCCCATCGTAATATGATGCGCTGGATAGAAACTCACTGTGGCCAAATCGCCAAACGTTCCGGTTAGCTGCCCATTGTAGGTTGAGCCAAGCGCATCGCAATTATCTTCGAGTAGCCACAAATTGTGCTTCTTCACAAACGCATATACAGTATCCACATCAAACGGATTACCAAGCGTATGCGCTACCATCACTGCTTTCGTTCTCTCGCTACGCGCTTCTTCAAGATAATGCACGTCAATGTTATACGTCCCCATTTCAATGTCTACAAATACGGGTACCAGTTGATTCTGAAGAATAGCATTTACAGTTGTCGGGAAACCTGCTGCGACTGTGATCACTTCATCGCCCGGATGTAGGTGCCGATCCCCTAACTCGGGTGAGGTGAGTGCAGACACCGCTAACAAATTAGCTGACGAGCCAGAGTTACAGAGCATTGCATGGCGAACGCCTAGCAATCGCTCAAATTCTCGTTCGAAATTGATAGCATACCGGCCTGTGGTAAGCCAAAAGTCAAGCGAAGAATCAACTAAGTGAATTAGCTCGTCTGCATCAAACACACGCCCAGATACAGGCACTAACGACTCTCCAGGAGTGAATGATACTTTCTGGAAAGCCGCCGCGTAATACTCTCGCGTCAAGCGCAATATCTCAGACCTCAACTCATCTGACTGACTCATGCTGTCTGTACGCTTGATACCATGTTATTGTTCGGTCCAACCCAGATTTGAACATTGTCTGCGCCACAAACCCAAACTCTTTCTCTGCCCGGCTAACATCCAATTTGCGTCGTGGTTGTCCATTTGGTTTACTTGCATCCCAAACAATATCGCCACTAAAGCCCGTTAGGCGAGCAATTGTTTCCACAAGATCCTTAATGCTAATTTCAAACGCACTCCCTAAATTCACTGGCTCGCTTTTATTGTAATGCTCCGTTGCCAACAAAATTCCTTCTGCCGCATCTTCTACATAAAGAAACTCTCGTGTCGGCGAACCATCGCCCCACACTTCTATAAAATTGTCACCACGTTCTTTGGCTTCTACACATTTCTTGATCAAAGCAGGGATGACATGAGATGAATCGGGGTTGAAGTTATCGCCGGGTCCATAAAGATTCACAGGCAATAAGAAAATCGAGCTAAAGCCATATTGTTGACGATATGCTTGAGACTGAACAAGCAACATCTTCTTCGCTAACCCGTAAGGAGCGTTTGTCTCTTCGGGGTAGCCATTCCACAAATCATCTTCCTTGAATGGCACAGGTGTGAACTTTGGATAAGCACATACTGTTCCGACTGCCACGAATTTCTCTACACCAAACTTCCACGACTCGTGCATCAACTGAACACCCATCATCAAGTTATCGTAAAAGAACTCGGCAGGATGCTCGCGATTCGCGCCAATACCACCTACACGCGCCGCCAAGTGAATGACGATATCGGGACGCGCATCAGACAACATTTGCTGAATGCAATCGTGTTGAACTAAATCGTAATCGCACTTGCGCGGTACAAAGATTTCTCGAACACCCCTTTGTCTTAATTTTCCAACCACGAAGGAACCAAGAAACCCCGCGCCGCCTGTAACACAAACGCGCTTGTTATGCCAAAAGTCAGTTTCATTTCCATTATTATTGCGAGTCATTTCTTGGCACTCCTTTACATCAACACTCAACCACTTCCACCCATGCGCCGCCCTTCGGACACGCCGAGAGGCGAATCGACTTTCGTTTTTGGATATGCAGCCAACAGCAACGACTCGGGTCAACCCAAGCACATCACAACGACTTGGGTTTTGCCTTAACGATACTGTTAGCGTTGAGCTCGAGCGGCACAGCGCGCGGTTGCCCGTGAGCCGCGCGGCGATAGCCGGAGTGCTGCTTCTCGAGCAAGGTCAGTAATACACGCACCCGCTCGGTGCCGGGTAAACATAAATCGAACAGCGCTTCGTAACCGGCAAACGGTCCTTCGACGATCTTCACCACGTCCCCTTTTTTAACGCCGCTGACGATCAACTCCCCCATCGAGCAAATTTGATTCACGCGCTGACGGAGATCGAACATAAAATGATTCGGCACTTCTGCCGGTTGCCCGCCAAATTCCACCAGCCGTCTCAAGCCCGGAGTCCAGTAAAGCTGTTCAACACCCACCAAATCCAAGTCGGCTTGGACGAAGAGGTAGCACGGGAAGTAAGGGCGCGTGCGCGAGGCACGAGGGTTGGCAGGCTTTACGTGCACCAGTGGCAGGTAGCTCTCCACTTGGCGCTGGCGCAAAAACGCCGCGACGATTTGCTCTTGATGGGGTTTAGTGTGAAGCACGTACCAATGTTTCATATTACGAGCTAAAACCTTTGCACGCTGATGACGCTGACTTTCGCAGATGAACGCTGATAAATACTGCTTATAAACCTTTGAACGCTGATAACGCTGATGCGAAGCACGCAGATGAACGCTGATAATTTTTTGCCGTTCAGCGATGTTCAGCCTATTCAGCGCTTTCAGCGTTCTGCTTTTAAACCTTTGAACGCTGATAATTTTTTGCCGTTCAGCGACATTCAGCATGAGAAACAAAACCTTTGAACGCTGATGGCGCTGACTTTCGCTGATGAACGCTGATTCTTTTTTGCTGTTCAGCGATGTTCAGCATGAGAAACAAAACCTTTGAACGCTGATAATTCTTTTGCCGTTCAGCGATGTTCAGGTTATTCAGCGATTTCAGCGTGCCGCTTTTAAACCTTTGAACGCTGATTATTTCTTTTGCCGTTCAGCGATGCATGAGAAACAAAACCTTTGAACGCAGATGGCGCTGACTTTCGCAGATGAACGCTGATAAATACTATTAATTCTTTTTTACTGTTCAGCGATGTTCAGTGTATTCAGCGCTTTCAGCGTTCCGCTTTTAATAGTCGTTCAGCGCTTTCAGCGTGCTGCTTTTAACGTTCGGATAAACAAAAAGAGGCTGCGTCGATGTTCATCACATCGTCACAGCCTCCGGGAATCTTTCGCCCTCGCCAAGGCAGGGTTATAAAATTGATCTATCTGCGAAGCACACCAAGAAACACGAACGGTGTTCTTATTCTTCGTGTCCTTGGTGAACTCAGTGGATGGATGTTTTTATTTCTTATGCCCGTCGTCCGACTTCCACGCTTTGTAGCTTTCCACTTTGTTGATGTAACGCAATTCGCCCTTCTGCATAATCAAATGCACCTCACCGTATTCGCCCACCTCGGCAAGCAGTTCGTCAATGCGCTGCACCTGTTCGGCAGTCAGCAAGCGAAGGTTTAAACTTCGCATTAAATCGTCGAGATTGTGTGAGGGTGAATTGCTCATTGTCTTTCTCCTCAAAACGTCTGCCAAAAACATCACTGGCGCGCTAATAGAAAAACTAGCCCCCGGGAGTCTTGCACCCTTGCCAGCGCCAGTATTGCACCTATACATTTGTCGAGCGATGCAGATCGCTTTTCGTGAACTAAAAACATATACCCCCCCAGCCTGTAATGATTTTCCACAACTATATTAAGGTGAGAAGGACTTAATAGCAATAGACAGAAGTCGTGCGGTGGCTTAAAAATCAACGAGAGGAAGTTTGTCACAACATTTCTATGACGGTCATAATTATGGCAATGCTTATTACGACATAGAATAGAATATGATGAATACGAGGAGTGTTGTCGCCATTGTCGTTAAGTCGTTGTAGTAAGATTGTTGTCAGGACTCTTCTCATGCCCTCCATCTTATTCATCTGCACTGCCAACCAGTGCCGCTCGCCGATGGCAGAGGTGATGCTCGCCGCCAAAGTCGCCGCCTTGAATCAAAGCGACGCGAACGCGTGGATCATCGGTTCAGCCGGAACGTCGGCGGCAGAGGGGATTATGGCAACACCGTTCGCGCGGCGGGTAATGACGGCGAGAGGGCTAGATTTAGAACCACATCGTTCGCGCGGGGTGACCGCCTCCCTTTTAGAATCCGCCGATTTAATTTTAACCATGACGCGGAATCATCGCGAAGCGTTGTGCATCGAATTCCCCCAATTCGACCACAGGATTCATTTGCTCAGTGAACTCATCAATCAGACGTTTGATATTGAAGACCCGGTGGGCGGAAGCGAAGAGGATTACCGCCTGTGCGCCGATGAGATGGAGCAGATTATCGAAAAAGGTTTCGGGCGCATCGCAGCGTGGGCGGCGTGAAGACCTCTCGCCCAATGCCGTCACCCGCCTTATAATGTCATCACGATGGCGAACCCGTTTGATATTCTTCCTGCCAACCTCTTCAACCTCTTTAGCACGCAAGGCATCACCACCCTTCAACGTCACTACATCGCCATTCTGCTTCGCGTTTACACCCTCGCCG
>JACRHC010000140.1 GCA_016217675.1 Nitrospirota bacterium | reverse complement strand
TGTATGTTCAGGTAGTAATTCTATAAGGCTTGGGAGGACTGGAAAGAATCTTACGAAGAATTTAAAAGGCAGGAACTGCTCTGAAACTACCACCGCCACCTTCGGCCCGCCAAAGGCGGCCCTTTTCATTCGGCGCTAACAAGCTGGGTGGAGACGGAGGCAGAGGGAAAAAGACCCGGCCTGTTTTTGTTTCTGAAAGCCTTTCTTATTTCCCCTATCACCACATTCCCTCCAATAAGAAGTGCTTAATGATAATACGTTATGACTTATATGACAAGGACTTTGAGGTGACCGGGTACGGTTTCCCATGATCCGGATCATATATGCTGTGCGAGCCTGGGAGCTGGCGCCACTAAGGTCTGTGCATGCTGTATTGACTTGTTTATTGCAAAACAACGATAGTAAAAAGATAGAGTTTTGTCCGGAAAATATAATAGATACATTGGGGAGGAGCAGCAAATGAATGAGGTTCAGAGTATTAAACTAAAAAACGGATCGGCAGTCACGCTGCGGCCAGCTACCGTCGAAGACGCAAAGGGAATCGTCGAAACCATCCGTTCGTCTTCTGAAGAGCGGAGTTCTCTGATTCTGGAGATGCACGGCAAACATATCGGATCAGAACGCAAGTTTATCGAGGGTCTCGACCGCGGCAACAACCTCCTGCTTGTTGCGGTTGCTGACGATAAGGTGGTCGGCTGCCTCGCAGCTCTCAGGGCCTCTGAATGGGAAGACCGTTTGGCCCGTGTTGTCGAGATTGGCCTGCATCTCAGGGACGGGTACCGGGGCGGTGGCCTTGGTTCTGCCATGCTATCCTACGCAGTCGAATGGGCCAGGTCTAAGGGTTTCAAAAAAATGCTGATGAGCATATTCACCAATAACAAGCGTTCAGCCAGCCTGTTCACGCGGCAGGGTTTTAGCGAGGTGGCCGCAAAAAATATTCAGACCACCAATACCAGCCTTAACAAGATAATTCTTACGCGGTCGCTGTAGGCGTCTGTGTGGAGCATCAAGTAATGAATAGCTGGGATACTGCAGGTGTTTGAATCATGAATATCACTACCATCCTGAACCATCTTCTGAGACTTGAGCTGATGATGGAACGTCTCTATAAACACTTTGAAAAATTATTCGTGTTTGAGCGCGAAGCAATAAGCCTGTTTCACGCCTTAAGCATCGAAGAAAAGGCCCATGCCGACATGATCAGCTATCAATTGCGTCTTGTCAGAAATAACCTGAAGATCTTTCCTGATATCTCCTATGACATCAGTCCCCTTGACAGCCTCATGGCTCAGATTGACGGTATACTCTCGGCAAAGAGACCTTTGACGCTGCGCGAGGCAATATTCTTCAGCATTACGGCAGAGAGATCGGCAGCTGAATTCCATCGCAAGACCGTCATCGCAGAATCAAATACTGAAGTTGGAGAGCATATCAGGAACCTTGGCTCATACGATGAAGCACACGACGAACAACTCGTTGCCTTTGCCAAAAAGCTCGGGATATACGAAGAACACCTTGTATAGATCGGAATAAGTGCTGATAGCCGGCTCTAATTTTGATCAGGGGACATCAGATCCCTGAAGTCATGTATCGCAGGGAAGTGGGGGGAATGACCTTTTTCCGACTTAGAGCTTGCATAGGCCTTGTACAGGATGTATTTTATACCGAACCGTTTTGCTGCCTTCAGCACCGCCTCGGTATCATCAATAAAGAGCGTCTTCTCTTTATCGAATTGGAGCCTCTCCTGCACCTTTTCCCAGAACCCGATCTCCTCCTTGGCATAGCCCATTTCAAATGAGGTAACTGCAGCATCGAAATACTTCCCAATCGCTGTTTTTTTCAGTTTTATATCAAGGACCTTATAATGGGCATTGGTCACCAGAAATATTTTTTTCCCCTGCAGCCTGAGCATCTGCAGAAATTCCTCAGCATGCGGATGCACCTCGATCAGATGCCGCATCTGTTCTTTAAGCGCCGGTATGTCTATATCCACTTCCCTGGACCAGAAGTCAATGTCTGTCCAGTTCAGGGTGCCTTCGTGTATTTTGTATCTTGCGAGGAGTTCTTCTTTTGCCCTGCCAAAGGTGATATTCTTTTTCTCTGCATATTTTTCCGGCAGGAGATGCTCCCAGAAATAGTCATCGAAATACTTGTCAAGGAGCGTGCCGTCCATATCAAGCAGCACGTATTCTATGTTATGAAGCGGGATGGGGTGCTTCAATGCCTTTTTTCCTTTTTTGCGGCAGTGTTAACATCTTGAACTATTGCGTTATAGGATTATTCAGTCAGTATTTGCAGAATGGAGCTTTTCATACATCCGTGCATTTTCGATAGCGATTCCGCACTGCTCTGCAAGGGCCATCGTAAAGTCAATCTCGTCCTGACTAAAGGTCCTGTGCACGTTGGTGAGCAGCCTGAGCACGCCGATCACCTTGCCTTTCGCTATAATAGGCAGGGCAAGGACACTCTTGATCCCCTCTGCCTCTGTCTCTTTCTTATAGGTAATCCTCTTGTCGGTTATCACATCATAGATGGCAACGGGCTTTTCGTTTAAGGCCTCCCGGATGTTCTCCTCTGTATCAACAGGTCCCCTTCGAAGATACTGCTCTGACAGACCGTGAGAGGCCTCAAGCACCAGTTTCTGGCCTGTGTCGTCAAGGAGCCGTATGGTCGCCGCCTTCAGCCTCATGACCGCCGGGATCATCCTCACGACTGTGTTTAAGACCTCTTTGAAATTGAGCGTTGAACTGATCGTCTTGGTAACGGCCTTGAATATATCCAGGTACTCGCGTTCGCGTGACACGCTTTTCTCAAAATGACGTGCATTCATTATCGCAATAGCAGCCTGTTCTGCAATAGCAGCAAGAAACTTCAGGTCTTCGTCCGAATAAGCCAGCGGTTCTGCCGTATACATTCTGAGCACGCCGATCACTTCATCCTTGAACCGGAGCGGTATCGAGAGGATCGTACGAATGCCCTCTTTCTCTGCCTCTTTCCGGTATTTTGACGACCTGTCTTCGGTGATATCGTAGATCGATACCGGCTTTCCTGCGAGGGCATCGTCAATGGAGCGGTCATACTCAACAGGGCCTTTGTTTACATAGCTCTCGCTCAGGCCGCAATGGGCAGCAATCTCAAGCTGGTTCTTCTCCCTGTTGAGGAGTCGCACGAGGCTTGCCTTCATGTTCATCACCCTGACGACATGGGTAACGATGAGGTTAAGGACCTCCTCAACGGAAAGGCTGGTGCTGATCGCCTTGCAGACATTCTGGTAGCTCTCAAGATAAATGCGCTTTGAGAATATTTTCTCTGCGCAGACAGGACAGATAGAGTGCGTAAAATCACCGAATCCCTGCTCAGCGAGATAGGCCTCAAGCTGCTCCCACGTCTCATCATCATGCCGGATCTTTTTGCACCACCCGCAGATCGGGATCAGGCGCTCGAGTTTCTGAGTCTTGAGCTGAAACGGTCTGAGCGCAGTAAACTGCAAAATGTTCCTGAATGTGATGATAATGCCTTCCGGCTTGCCATCCCTGAACATCGGAGAAATACTGCCTTCCACAAGGGCTCTGCTGCCATCCCTGAGCTTCAGAAAAAGATTCCTCTGCCCCGGCTTATTCGTGGCAATAAAGGAAGGAATGAGGTCACAGAGGGCGTTGCCCTCTTCATCTTCAAATCTGACCATCACATCGCAGCAGGATTTGCCAAGTACATCGTGAGGGGCCCAGCCAGTTATCGCCTCTGCCCCTCCATTCCAGCAGGCAACCTTGCCGTCAAGGGTTACAAGGCATACCCCGTCTGCCATCTGCTCGATGATCTGTTGATATGTCTTCAGTTTTTTGTCAAACATGGTCTTCCCTAATGATTGATAAGTAGTAGTTTTTCACATCTTTCTATTTACCCCTCCTTACCAAGGAGGGGCGTGGGGAGGTTTTGATAGCATCATATCCTTACCCCACCCGACCTCCCCTTGGAAAGGGGAGGAGATATTATATCCAGCCAAAGAATAGCGAAAAACATTATAATTATACATGAGTTTATGGAAATCCTTCGACAGGCACCAGGACATATGCTGCTCATAACTGACCTGAGCAAAATTACCCGACCCTTTACCAACAGCGTCGTAACCCTGGGTAACTTTGACGGCGTGCACCTTGGCCACCAGGCGCTTGTCCGTATGGTTATGAAACGGGCCCAGGAGATCAGGGGCCAGAGCATGGTCGTCACCTTCAGGCCTCATCCGCTTAAGGTCCTTGCGCCGGAAAAATGCCCCCCCCTCATCAGCATCTATGAGGAAAAGATCGGGCTCTTTAAAAAGTTAGGCATTGATGTGCTGGTTAAGATACCTTTCTCCCTTCACTTCGCTGAGATGTCACCACGGGAATTTGTGAAGGAGATACTCTGTGACCTCCTCGGCACAAAAGAGATCTTTGTGGGGTCCAACTACCGTTTTGGCAAGGGAAGAGAGGGTACAACACAGTCACTGCAGGTGATGGGTAAAGAGTTCGGCTTCAGGGTAAACGAGGTGCAGCAGATCTTTCTGAAGAGCGAAGTGATCAGCAGCACCAAGATCAGACAGTTGCTGACAGCCGGCGAGGTCGAGCATGCAGCAGAACTGTTAGGCAGACCCTATGCCATAACCGGCATTGTGATCAAGGGTGACAGCAGGGGAAAGACCCTCGGTTTCCCGACCGCAAACATTGCCTCAAAACATGCGATCATACCTGCAGACGGCGTGTACGCAGTAAAGCTCTCTGCAAGAGATACCTGCCATGACGGCGTCGTCAATATCGGCCTCAGACCAACATTTGACACAAAGGCCCTTGCGATCGAGGTGCATGTTTTTGACTTTAATGAAGACCTTTACGGTGAAGAGGTGACTATCTATTTCATTAAAAAGCTGCGGCAGGAGAGAAAGTTCGATTCAGCTGACGCACTGATCACGCAGATCACCAAAGACATTGCTGCAGCAAAAACAGTGCTCGCAGAAAACCCTGACTGCGTTGACCTGAGCCTCTGACGTTCGATAAGGGACAGAGGTTTTTGACTGCGAAGCTGACCTGACAGAACAAGGGAATACTGATCAGAGCGCTCCTTTGGTAGAAGGAACGCCTTTGACTCTGGGATCAAGAGCCACCGCCTGCTTCAATGCCCGGCCTAATGCCTTGAATACAGCCTCTATAATATGGTGGGTGTTCCTGCCATAGAATACGTTGACATGAAGGGTGATGCCTGCGCTGCCTGCAAAGGCCTGAAGAAAATCCTCGATAAGGTCAGGGTCGAACTCCCTCAGCTTGCTCTTCTTCGGAAAAGCGACATTATAGACAAGATATGATCTGCCGCTGATATCAAGGCTCACATGGGCCAATGCCTCGTCCATCGGGACAGATGCCTGCCCGTACCGGGAAATGCCCTTCATATCTCCAAGGGCCTCTTTGAGAACTTTTCCCAGGACAATGCCGGTGTCTTCGACTGTATGGTGGTCATCGATCTCAACGTCACCCTTTGCCACAAGTTTCATATCAAAGAGGCCGTGTTTGCACATGAGGGTCAGCATATGATCAAAAAAGGGTATGGGCGTCTTTACCGAATATGATCCTGTGCCATCAAGCTTCATCTCAGCCGCAATCTGTGTCTCTTTTGTCTTCCTCTCGATCCTTGCTTTTCTCATATCTCTCCCTATCTTTATCTCTTACGCGATCTTTTCGAGTGCCCTGAGAAACAGGACATTCTCTCTTGGCGTTCCGATCGTCACCCTGAGGCAGCCTGAAACTGCATCGCTGATATTCCTGACCAGTATCCCTTTTTCAAGGAGCAGGCCATAGACCTTATGAGGGTCTTTTACCCTGAAGAGGATGAAGTTTGCCTCTGAAGGAAAAGGCATTACCCCCTTTATGCGCTCCATGGCCAACAGCATTTTGTCGCGCTCGCCTGCTATTTCCCGTATCGCTGCCTGCAGCGCCTTTTTCTTTTTGAGCGCTTCGATGGCAACAGCCTGGGAAAGCGCATTCACATTAAAAGGCAGCCTCACCTTATTTACCTCATCGATGATCTCCTCGCCGGCAATCAGAAAGCCGAACCTGAGGGCTGCAAGGCCGATCTTGGAGAGCGTCCTCATGATCACGAGGTTCTTGTAGTCGTGCAGCAGGGGTACAAAACCCTTATCGCTCGAAAATGGCTGGTACGCCTCATCAACCACAACAAGTCCTTTGGACTCTGCAATTATCTTCAGGATCTTTTCAGACGAAAAGCAGTTGCCTGTCGGATTGTTCGGGGTACTCAGAAAAACAAGCTTCGGCTTTTCTTTTCTGAGGGCAGTCATCATCCTGTCAAGGTCGATATCAAAATCCCGGTCAAGGGGAACCTCTTTTTTCTTTTCACCAAGCGCCTGGCTGATGATTCCATACATCGAGAAGGTCGGCACAGGATAGAGTACCGGCCCGCCAAAGGTGGCTATAAGATAATAGATGAGCTCGTCAGAGCCATTGCCCTGGAGCAGGTTTTGCGGTTTTACGCCGAGGTCTTTTGCAAGGACTGCCTTCAGCGCCTTTGCCTCAGGGTCAGGATACCGGTTCGTCTGAATCTTTTTGACAGCTGTCAGTGCTGACGGAAAACCATACGGACTTTCATTGGCATCGAGCTTTACCCTGCAGGGGATCTCCTTTGCCTGGTAAGCCCTGAGCGATGCAACCTCTTTTTTAACAAGCCTGCGTATGTCCATAGTGCGTGAATTATATCACAAAACCAGGGAGTCGAAACAGGAGGTGAAAAGGGAAAGGAGCGGGGAGAACTTACCGGATCCTTCTGCGGTCCATGATGTAGATGCTCTTTGCAAAGGACTTTGCATACTGCTTAAGCTCTGCAACCTTCTGGGATATCTCCATCGGGTCCCGGACAAGGGTGCGGTCCGTGTTGACCACTGCCAAAGATACGGTCATGATGCCAAACATGGCAGGCTTGTCGTTCCTGTCGATCGAGATGATGAAGCCTTTTTTGGCGTCCTCAGGGTCATAATGAGCAATAATGCCTTTATCAAACTCCTCGATGATCCGGGTGCAGATCTTCTGGATCCTGTCAGGTGAACAGATGATCACAAAGTCATCGCCGCCGATATGGCCGAGGAAATCGTCAGGCGCGCCGCATTCCTTCTTGATAGCGGTCAGCATTTCAGACATCCATTTGATCAGATCGCTGCCCCGTGCATAGCTGTACCGGTCATTGTATGCCTTGAAGTTATCCAGGTCTATGAGGCAGAACGAAAAACTCTGGGTCTCGTTGAGTCTCGTGAGAAGCTCCTTTTCTATTGCCAGATTGCCCGGCAGTTTTGTCAGGGGGTTGGCATCAAGGTTTATTACTTCGAGCTCCTTGAGGCGGGACGACATCTCCCTGAAGGATATGGCCAGGTCTGCAAGTTCGTCTGCTCCCTTGATCTCAGGCATACTGTCAAAGTCTCCGCTCCTGATCATGTTGGTCGCCTCTTTCAGGCGCTCGATGGCAGCGTTGAGATGATTCGTCAGGAGCGTAGCAAACAGGAGGCCGAAGACAAAGGAAGTGGCACTCAGGACGATCATGATAAGAAGGGCGCGCTCGCTCAGGGAATTTGACTGGTTGACGTGCAGGTTCTGCTGTGATTTAATCTTCAGATCTATGTCTTTGAGGGCAAGGAGAATTTTATTGAAATGCGCTTTCAGCTCATGGCCTGATATCTCTTCAGCTTCCTGGTTCCTGCGATCCTTTATCAGCTGTATCTCTCTGGTAAACAGGGCATTGTATTTTTCATGCAGGGAAATGAGCGTTTCGATATTGGCACTGACATATGCCTCTGTCTTGCTGATCTCCCCCAGAAGGTTTCTGAACTCCCTGCTCCTTGTCCAGAACAGGTTCTCTGCATCCTGCTGCTGGAGCATGAGAGACCTTTTTTCATACAGGTCCTGGGCAAGTATGCTGTCATTCAGGCGCGTCAGTTTATCACTGATCGCAATGGAATTAAGGACAATAGTCCTCGTAATGGCATTCAGTTCCTTGAGGCTGAAAATGGCATACATGCCGACAAGCAGAGTAAAGGATATCATGACGATATACCCGAGAAAGATCTTCTGCCGTAAGGAGAAACTCATATCGTTTTTTCTCTCATGTTAACCGGGAATGCTCAAAAAGCGTCACCCTGTTCCTGCCTGTTTCCTTGGATTTATACAAAGCCGCATCGGCCAGCTTTATTGCAGATTCTATTGTATCACCGTCAGCAGGAAAAGTTGCTACACCGCCGCTGATCGAAACAAAACCGAGGGGCTGTTTTTCCCTGTTTCTGAAGAGCGTAGTTTCTATCATGTTCCTGATCTTTTCGGCATAAATGGCAGCTCCCTGTTTGTCTGTGTTGGGCAGCATGACAATGAATTCCTCACCGCCATACCGGGCTACAATATCCCGGCTCCGCGTATTTTTCTTCAAAAGGCCACCGAGTTCGCGCAGGAGATAATCTCCCTCTGTATGGCCGTTCTGGTCATTGTATTTTTTGAAATGGTCGATATCGAACATGAAAATTGATATCGGAAAGTTGTAGCTCAGCGCCTTCTGAGCTTCATCCAGAGAACGCTCTGCAAAATATTTTCTGTTATACAGTTTTGTAAGGGAATCAGTATTCGCCTCCTCCTGCGCAGTCGATATCTTTTCGCAGTTCTGCAGGGATACGGCCGCAAGGTCCGTTACCATCGCAATGAGTCTTTTCTCATCTCCTGTGGGATTGAGGAGTCTGCCAAGTCCGAGTATGCCGATCAGACGTCCCCTGAAGATCATCGGCGCTGCATGCATGATCTGGCCGTCTAATCCCCTTGTACCGGCTGCATTGCCTTCCTGGGAGAGCATGACCTTCAGCTCAGCGGCCTTGCCTATAAGGCCTTCTCCGACCGCTAATGAAATAGCCTCTTTTCTTTTTGATCCGTATGCAGCTTCAAGCATCAGCAGGCTCTTTTCCTCGCTATAGACATAGACCTCTATGCAGTCCGTATTGACCAGGTCTTTCGTTACCCTGATGACCGACGATATCGTCTCGTCAAAGGTGAGGCTTGAGTTCAGATGCTTTACCGTCTCAGGTATGCGGACAACAAAGTAAATGTATTTTTCATTCTGTTTCTTCAACTCATCGATCTGCCGCCGCATATCGTTCTTCCCTGCTTCAGAAAGAGACAGCCTTTTCTCAAACTCTTTCTGATCAACAAGGAGTCTCTTCTTTTCAAAGATACCGCCGGAGACCTTGCCGATAAAGAAAAAAATGATCCCTGTTATGCCTGCAATAACAAGGGCGTAGGCAGTTTGGGGGTCAGTCAGCAGTTCCATCATTGGCGGCCTTGTCCTCCGGGGGGCAGGAGGGGCATTCAGCACCCCTGCCTTGACGTTGTTGAGATTATTTCTGGCTGCCGCAAGTCAGGCACTGAGGGTCCTTGAAACCGTTGAAGGTCCTGAAGCTCATATCGTTGCCTGACCAGACAAGGAGCTTTCCTTTGAGGGGCTTGCCGATGTCTGCAAGATATTTGAGGGCCTCCATTGCCTGCAAGGTGCCGATAACACCAGGGGTTGCGCCAAGCACAGGGAAGACCTCTTTGGGTGGGGATTCGGGGAAATAACACATCAGGCACGGAGTTTCAGGAGACTTTATGTGCGTGAGCCTGCCGTCAAGCCCCCAGATGCTTCCGTGAATAAGCGGAATATTCTTCCGGATCGCGGATTCGTTGAGAAGGTAACGGGTCGGGAAGTTGTCCATACAGTCAAGGATAAGGTCCGCATTCCCCACCAGTTCATCTACATTCTCAGCAACGATCTTGTCGGTAAACGCGGTTATGGTGATGTGGGGATTCATTTCCTCAAGCGTCTGTTTTGCGGAAATTGCCTTGTTCGTACCGATCCGGTTATGGTTATGCAGTATCTGGCGGTTGAGGTTCGACCAGTCAGGAGAGTCAAAATCGCAGATGCGGATATTGCCGACACCGGCCACAGCAAGGTAAATCGAGACAGGGGAACCAAGCCCTCCAGCCCCGGCAATAAAGACCGTTGAGTTCTTGATCTTCTGTTGGGTCTCTTCTCCCCAGCCTTCCATCATCATCTGGCGGGTGTATCGGCTGATCTCTTCCTGTGTGAATGCCATGGTTTCCTCCCCTTCTGCTCTGTGGTGCGGCAAACATGCTACTATTATGTAAGATGCCGCAGTTTTAAAAAAGTATAGCAGATGCTTGAATGAACCTTCAATAAAGTGCAAAGGGCCTATGACAGAAACCATAATTGACCTTTTCGGCAAGGCAGCGTCAACCTATCCTGATAATGCTGCCCTTCATTATTACCAGGAAGGCTGGCAGACCGTTACGTACCGCGAGCTTGCAGGCAGAGTTACAAATCTTGCAACGCATCTGATAACGTCAGGGGTCAAAAAGAATGACCGCATTGCCATCATCTCCGAGAACCGTCCTGAATGGTCCACCGCGTATCTTGCGATCCTCTCTTCAGGCTGCATAGCTGTACCGCTTGATGCACAGCTCGGTCCGGAAGAGGTAAAGACCCTGCTGATAGATTCAGAGGCCGGTATTATCCTGCACAGCAATAAGACAGCCGGCCAGCTTGGATTTTTTGCAGAGCATTTCCGGAAAGCTGCCGGGAGGGACCCGCTGCTTATTGATTTTGACAGCACAGAATACCGGGCAATAGAAAAAAGGGCTCAGACAGAAGCTTTGCCGACCTCCGAGCAGGATGATATTGCTTCAATAATATATACGTCAGGCACAACAGGAAATCCGAAGGGCGTCGTTCTCACCCACAAAAACTTCTGCTCTGATGCCAGGGCTCTCATTGATGCACACATTGTTTCGCATGAAGACAATGTCCTTTCGATCCTTCCCCTGCATCATACCTATGCGTTCATGTGCACCTTTATGGTGCCTCTTTTTCTCGGCGCTTCCATAACCTATCCGCTGAGCATGAAAGGACCTGACATGATTGCAGCCATACAGGAAAAAGGCGTGAGTATTGTGATCGGCGTGCCCCAGCTGCTCAGCATGATCAGAAACAACATTATGGCCAGGATAAAAGCCCTGTCCAGACCGTTGCCCTTTTCCCTGACAAAACTTATCGCTCTTTCCGGCATGATCAGAGGAAGGCTCGGCTTCAACCTCGGCAGGCTCATCTTCAGGTCAGTGCACAGGAGCTTCGGACCCCGCTTCCGGTTCTTTGGCAGCGGCGGCGCAAGGCTTGATCCTGATGTCATGGAAGGTCTTGAGGCGCTCGGCTTCACTGTCCTTGAAGGCTATGGCCTGACCGAGACCTCTCCTGTGGTGACCTTCAATCCTCCTGAAAAACGTAAGCCCGGTTCAGCAGGAAAGCCTCTTCCTTCTGTTTTGATCAGGATTGCGCATCCCTCTGGGGCCGGTGAGGGAGAGATAGAGATCAAGGGGCCGATGGTCATGAAGGGCTACTATAATAGACCTTCGGCGACAGCCGAGGTAATGCATGACGGATGGTTCAGGACCGGCGATATCGGCAGACTGGACCAGGAAGGATATCTCTTCATCACCGGCCGGTCCAAAGAGGTTATTGTTCTGAGTTCAGGAAAGAACATCTATCCGGAAGATGTTGAAAAGATGTACCTTTCATCAAACCTGATCAGGGAGATCTGCATCACCGGAGTAGAGCATCAGGGGATAACAGAATCACTGCATGCCGTGATCGTCCCTGATTTTGAATACGCTAAACAGACTTTCATCTCTAATCTTTATGATGCGGTCAAATGGGAGATCAATGCACTCTCGGGAAGATTGCCCTCATATATGAGAATACAGGGGTTTACGCTCCAGAAGGACCCTCTGCCCCGAACGCCTCTGGGCAAACTGCGCCGCTTTATGATCAAGGCCGGTCAACCGCAGCAAGAGGATGAGAAGCAGGAGATTGCTGCTGACAGGGAGAGCCTGTTTAATGATGAAATCGGAAGCAAGGTCCTTATTGCTGTTGGAGATTTGTCGAAAAAGGATCAGGAGATTCGTGCAGATGATAATCTTGAGCTCGACCTCGGACTGGATTCACTCTCCAGGATCGAGCTTGCTGTAGCGCTCGAAACAGCCCTTTCCCTGAAGCTCTCCGAAGATTTCATGTCCGATATCCATACTGTCAGGGAGCTCGTCGAAAAGATCAGGCGTTCATCAGCAGGGCCCCAAACAGCAGGGCCCGAAAAGACCGGATGGAAAGAGATCATATCAGCAGAACCTCAGGAACAGATCATGCTTGAGAAACCTGAATTGATGATGCTTCCATCAAGGATTGTGTATGCTGTTATGAAACTGCTCGCAAAGCTTCTCTTTCATCTTGAAGCGCGTGGGCTTGAGAATATTTCTGCTTCCGGAAATTTCATTATTGCCCCGAACCATGCGAGTTATCTTGACGGATTCGTTGTTGTTCTTTCACTGCCCTTCACGGTATTCAGGAACCTGTATTTATTAGGGATCAGTGATTTTTTCACCGGCAGGCTGAAGGGCTGGTTTGCAAAAAAAGCCCATGTCATACCCATTGACTCTTCTGCTTACCTCAACAGGGCGCTGCAGACATCAGCGTACGTGCTTCGGCATGGACGATCTCTCTGCGTTTTCCCTGAGGGGGGAAGGTCAGCTGACAACACGCTCCTTGAATTCAAGAAAGGCGTCGGCATCCTTGCGATCGAAATGGGAATACCTGTAGTCCCTGTTTACATCAAAGGGGCGTTTGAGGCCCTGCCGAGAGAGGCAGCATGGCCAAAGTTCAAAAAGATCACGGTCACCTACGGAACACCGCTTGCTGCAAAGCAGATAGACTTTTCGAAGAAGCCTGCAGACATGGATGATTATCAGTATTTTGCGTATCTGATACGGGAGAGGGTGAGAGAACTCTCTCGGTCAGCGTAACAGCCTGTATTTTGACAATGGATTGGATCGTCTGGTAATGCGAGAAATCTTAGGCTTATGGCCTACCCGTACCGTTCTTCCGGATTTCGGTTACAACCCCGATCAGTTTCTTTATCAGCGTCTTGAAAATGCCCGGGCCTTTTCTTGCGGGGTTGTTAATCGAGGGATATATGGTGATCCGCCCATGCCTGTCAGCTTCATACGTCCTGTATCCCATGGTGAAATTATACCAGAGAAAAAGGACGTGTCAAATTAAGATTGCTTCATTATTTGGAGAGCTGTTTCTGAGTAAGGGGAGGCAGCAGTCAAAAGGTTACAGAGGTGGCCGGGTCTGATCATATAAGACAAAAAGCCTGGTCTTTTCGTTATAATAATTCATCTTAATTGTTTAGAGGTGCTTAATGAAATTCTTTATTGATACTGCAAATATCGAAGAGATCAAAAAGGCCTGGGAACTGGGCGTCATTGACGGTGTAACGACGAATCCCTCGCTTATCGCCAAAGAAGGCAAGGACCCTGTCCAGATCCTGAAGGCCATATGCAGTATTGTGAAGGGGCCGGTGAACGGTGAAGTCATCGGCATCACGGCTGATGTGATGATAAAAGAGGCAAAAGAACTCGCGAAGATCCACAGGAATATCGTTATCAAGATCCCGATGATCGAGGAAGGGCTCAAGGCAGTCAAGAAACTTTCTTCCATGGGCATCAAAACTAACGTTACCCTCATCTTTTCTGCCAACCAGGCCCTCCTTGCAGCAAAGGCAGGAGCAACCTATGTAAGCCCTTTTGTCGGCCGCCTCGATGACATCAGCCACCATGGCATGGACCTTGTTGAGGAGATCCTGGATATCTATGAAAATTATCTTTTTGAAACTGAAGTGATCGTTGCCTCGGTGAGAAATCCGCTGCATGTGCTTGATGCCGCACGCATGGGAGCACATATTGCGACAATTCCCTACTCTGTAATAACGCAGCTCATCAAGCATCCCCTGACCGAGATCGGGCTTGAGAAGTTTCTGAAAGACTGGGAAAAAGTCCCAAAGAGGCCGGCGGGAAAAAGATAGGAGCTTATGCGTTATGCCGATTTATGAGTACCGATGCAACGTCTGTAATGAGGATTTTGAGAAGCTTGTTTTTGGCAACAGGGAAGTCTTCTGCCCCCAATGCTCGTCTAACAATGTGAAGAAAAAGATGTCTGCATTCGGCATGAGCGGTGTAGATAAGCCTTTTGCGGGTTCGTCCTCTGCAGGCTGCACCTCCTGCAGCAAAGGCTCCTGCAGTTCCTGCAAGTAACCCGCTCAGGGGAACTATTCCTGAAAGATAAAAGGGTTCGCCCTGAGTATCCTGGTTACTTTCAGGGGGCTGCCTTCCATCACAAAAACTGCCATGCCGCGCTCGTCCGTCTTTCTGCCGGACAACAACCAGGTGCTTTTCCACGAAATATTCACGAGCATCTGATCACCTTCTATCTCGACCCATCTTGGGGTAAAGGAAATGTCTACGCTGTCAAATACCGGTCTGCCGGCCATAATATCTTTAACTCCCGCCTCAGTAGCATTTTTCTGGATGGTCGCCAGATCTTTTTTTACAAAGGCATTCTTAATTGTCTCAGCAACACCAAAGGCTTCAGTGGCCGTCCTGGATTCCTGAGTAATTTGTTTTACTTCTTTTTTGCCGCCGCAGGATACAAGTATTACTGATGCGAGCAAGAGAAGCATTATTTTTTTCATTGTTCCCCCTGGATGGTCTGATATTCTTTGCTAATAATAAACATTCACCCCCTTTTTTTCAACCAGGGGGCTTTTCGATATTTCTCCGATGCAATCAACCTGTTACCGCATAGGAAGAAATGATCAAATGAGGCAAATCAACGTGAATTTCCTGCTGTAAGCCCTGCCTCAGACCTGGAAATTAATGCTTATGCCCCGCATGGCCGTTCCCTGCATTCAGCTTGCAATAGATCTCATCGTCGCAGCAGTCTGCGCACTCCATCTGTATTACGGCATGTTTTATTCCCTTATGTTCGAGCAGATGCTCAACCTCCTTTCTGGTCGCATCCGCCTCGCTGATCATCTGATCATGGACCTGGATATGCCCCGAAAAGGCGGGTATCCCATGGCCGATGGACCATATATGGACATCATGGACCTTTCGCACTCCTGGTAATTCGGCTATCTCTTTGGCAAGATCCTCGGCATGAAAGCCCATCGGGCTAAGCTCCAGGAGTACCCAGAGGGCCTCTTTTATGACGCGCGTGCCGCCGAAAATAATCATGCAGCCTACGATCGCGCTCGCAATGGTATCGGCAAGCAGCCAACCGGTAAACGTTATGATCAGTCCTGCTATGATTACTCCTGCTGAAGCTATTGTATCGCCGAGCACATGGAGCCAGGCGCTTTTCATGTTCAGGTCATGATGCTTATGCCCCAAAATCCATGCCATGACGAGATTGCCGAGAAGACCGGCAGCAGCTATGGAAAGCATGACCGATGAGTTGATTTCAGGCGGGGCGTGGAACCGCTTGTACGCCTCTACAAATATGAAAATAGCGATGACCACAAGGCTGATGCCGTTGATAAGGGCCGCAAGCAGACCTATGCGCTGATACCCGTAGGTTGCCTTATAGTCTGAAGGCCGCTTCATTATTAAAAGTGCTATGAGGCTCAGCGCAAGCGCAAAGGCATCGGTCAGAACATGTCCGGCATCGCTCAGCAGTGCAAGGCTGTGGCTTAGGAGTCCGCCGATCACCTCGGCCACGAATATGACCAGGGTAACAGCCAGGCTCCAGCCAAGTCGTTTTATTGAACTATTATCCATGCTGGTTCTCGATGATCATTCGGCTATTCTCTAATAAAGTTTAGTGGATCAGCTTTATTATAGATCGGCAATAGCCATTCAACAAGAAAAAGACGGCTTGAATATAATTCACGGCAGCCCTATCTCATTAGGCTAAGCGTTATGAGTGTAGGAAGCGATCATCTATCCAATACCTCTCTGATCTTCTTCAGGAGATCTCGCGTCGAAACAGGTTTCTGGAGAAATTCCGGACCATTATCAAGGACGTCCCGATCTTTAATGAGATCTCTTGCATACCCGCTGACGAAAATTGCCCTAATATCTGGCTTCAGAGCCTTTATATCTTCATATACATCCTTGCCATTCTTCCTGGGCATAATAACATCGAGCAAAAGGAGTTGTATCTGCTCTTTATGATTTCTGAATTTGACCACTGCGTCTTCACCGTCAACAGCATCAATGACCCTGTAGCCGAAGCTATTAAGAATCTGGACCATGAGCAGCCTCACTGCGGGATCGTCCTCTGCTACAAGAATTGTTTCAGTGCCTCTCATTGAAGATGGAGTCTCCTTTTCTTCCGCCTTCTCATCTGCTGCTGAGGCTATGGGAAGATAAATCCTGAATGTCGTCCCCTGCCCCGATTCACTGAGACACTCCAAAAATCCCTTATGCTGTTTAACAATTCCAAATGCTATTGAGAGACCCAGTCCCGTGCCTCTGCCGAGTTCCTTTGTCGTAAAATAGGGCTCAAATATCCTTTGCCTGGTCGCATCATCCATCCCCGTTCCTGTATCTGTAACAGAGATAGTGGCATATCTGCCGGGCTCTCCAAAGCCATGGACATGTATAAAATGGCTGTCCATGCCTGTCACCTCAGTCTGGATCGTAAGAATTCCTCCGTGGGACATGGCGTCCCGCGCATTTGCAACAAGATTCATCAAAACCTGTTCGATCTGCCCTGTGTCTGCGGTGATGGCAATATCCTCAGCCGCGGGAATTAGCCTAAGTTCAATGTCCTCTCCAAGGATCCGTTCAATCATCTTCTTGAAGTCGGCAATAATGCCGCAGAGCTTCACGGCCTTCAGTTCCATCAGCTGCTTCCGACTGAAGGCAAGAAGCCCTCTGGTGAGCTGGGCAGCCCTGTTTGCCGCGTTGACCATTTCTTTCAGCTGCGGTGAAATAGTCTCGGTCTCTTTCATGCGCATCTGTATTACGTCACCGTAGCCTATAATGACACTCAACAGATTGTTGAAGTCGTGTGCAATGCCGCCTGCAAGCGTGCCGATCGCCTCCATCTTCTGGGCATGTCTCAACTGCTCCTCGAGCTTCCGCACCTCTGTTATATTGTTCAGCGTCTCTATAACAGCGGTTACGGCACCAGCCTCATCCTTGATCGGGTATGACCGGGTCTCGATATACAGCGGTTTTCCGTCACTGTCATAATGGGTATGAATAGCCAGAGAAGGGGCACCTGTCTTAAAGGTTCGCGAAGGTGCGCATTCCTCGCCTGCCCAAAAACATGGCTTTTCCAGATGGTGGGACACCTCGTAGCAGTGTTTTCCGGTAATATTTTCTGCAAGGCATTTCACCTGTCTGCAGTATGCCCTGTTCGCAGAGATGATCCTGTAGTCAGGATCTATAATAATAAAGCCCTCGTCAATGCTTTCGAGTATGTTCCTCATAAAAGACTCGCCCTTTCTCAGGGCAGAGCCGGTCTCCTCCAGTTCCAAGAGGGCTGCTCTGAGGGACGCCGCAGTTCTTTCTTCCTCTGTGATATCTCTTATGACCTCGATCATCCGGACAACATGGCCGTCTGCATTCAATATCGGAGAGGCCGCGATACTGAATACCCTGGCCTGACCATCATGGCAATAGTGCATATGTTTCACGGTAACAGGCTGTCCGGAAAAAAAGACTTCCTGATGAGGGCATTTCTCCGGCAGGGAACAGGGTGTAGGACAACGGTGGGATATCTCATGACAGCTTTTTCCGATGACCTCATCACCGCTCACGCCGCAGAGATGAAGCGCCGCCTCATTGGCAAAGACTACTTTGAAATCTTTGCCAATTATCAGCACGCTGTCAGTAATGCTATTGAGAATACCTCTCATTGCCTGACTCTCTGACTCGTTTTCCTGATTCATTTGTCGCCCCTTGTTCATACTTTATGCCTTCATTTTAATATCCCTTTTACAATAACATCCACCGCCTCTTCAGGCGACAGCCCGTGAGCCATTAGCGTTTCCATCTGACGCTTATTAACGCTTCCAATCGCAGCCTCATGGGTAACCTTAGCACGCGGATTTGTGACACTCACGATAGGAATAGCCTTTGCAATTGCTCTGTCCTTTACAATTTCCATGCAATCTACATGCCCGCGTGATTATAACATGGGAAATTTCAGGACAGCGGCATTCCTCACGCCGAACTTTTCCACATGCCCTGCCTTTTTATTGTCGGTGAATATCACATGGCTGTGCCATGACTCTCCGGGATGGGTAAAGACGCCCTGGCTGTCAGCCGAGTAAAAACCGACCAGAATCGCATCAACGTCGGCAACAAGTTCTGCATGCTTTTCCAATGAACCATACTCGGAAGATGCATGACCATGATGCCCGCGATTTTCTGTTTTGCCATCCGAGACACCTTTAATGACATGCCATGTCAGGTCTTTAATCCCGCCCTCAATGACAAAGGGAAACGCCTTCTTCGTGTCTAATCCGGCAATATCAGCCTGTTTGAGGATGAACTGATACAGAGCTGATTCATCCATATCAAGAGGGATCGTGACCTCTTTCCATGTCTTTACTTCTGCCGTGACGAGTAGCATCGCCTCCTCACCCTCCGGAATATCATGAATAGCTTTATTCAGTCCATCCTTTCCGTAACTCAACCATACCGTGTCGTCATAAACGGTAATCTCACCCTCAGCATTCTTTATTGCGCCAAGAGCATAGACATGTTTACCAGCCAGAGCTGTGCGCACACTGACAGCGCCCTCAATACGATTATCATTGATCATCGCCTTGTAGTTGCCGTAATGCTTCAGATTGAAAGGCAATGCGCTGCCATCTGCATACGAATCAACTGCACTACAAACAAGCATGACCAACATCAGCAATATTTTCATCTTTACCTCCGATAGTTAGATAATAGATCTATTGTTCAGTCCGGCCTGATTTAGCAGGCCGGACTGCTGGTTAAAGTTTTGGCAGCCGAAGCGTCATATTGGAACCCAGAGTCAGATCATCAATATGGCCTGCAGCCTTGCTTGTACGAGACACAAGATGAATGTGTATCGTATTCTTCATGCCCGAGCCTTCCTTGATTGCCGGTGCATATTGAGAGTTGAATACGCCTGAATGGCTGACGGAATAGAAGCCGATGATATCTACAGGCTCATTTTTCGTGATGAACGGAGCCTTCGACTTTACGAACAATTCATTGGTAATGGGCTTTCCTCCCGTACGGTCAACATTAATGTGCCATTTGATCTCCGCAGGCGTTCCTGCAAGCAAAAAAGGGAAAGGCTTTGACACATCAATGCCTGCTGCCTGTGCCTCTGTCCTGACGAACTTTTGCAGATCTACATAACCTTTCACTGTGACAGGAATCGGGACATCGCTCCATTCAGACTGGTTGGCCCATACCAGAAAGATAGCGCCGTGATTCAGCGTATGATCAACTTCATAATCATTTCCGCGAACCTTGCTGATATAGGGTTTGGATTCAAATATCGTAATCTCGCCGTCGAGCCCCTCGACAGGTCCGATGGCAAACAGGCTCTCTCTGCCCTCAAGCGCCCTCAGAGACATTACACTCTCCGCCTTGCCGGTCGCAAAAATATTTTTCTGCGCTCCTGCGTATTCGACAAGTCCCTCACTGGCGGAGTTCAATGCAGCCGTCGCACACGCTGCAATAATAACAAGCAGTATAAATATTGAAGCTATTTTAAACGCTGGCTTTTCTTTACCGAGCCTGCTGAATGCAGGCATCATTTTCTTGTTCATATATTCCTCCTGATGTTTTGTTATTTGCAATTACTCATAGCATGCCGATGAGATTAATCCTTGCCCTATATGACGTAGGTATTGGATTCTCCGCAGTCAGCTATGTAATTTTATTAGGCAACAATCAGGAAAGGCGGGGTGGTTCTGTCGGTGGATCTAATAAAACATTTTCGTATGAGATATCATTACATACAAGGCAGCAGCCATTAAGCTCCTGTAGAGGCTGGATAAGCTGCCTGCCCTGCGCAATAAACACAAATGCCGGACCGGCAATATCAACAGGCATCTGTTTGGCGGTGTTGTCGCTGCCCTGTGATTTTTCTGCCGCCTTTTTGGAGCATGGGCATTGAGGTGTCTGAGGAGATGCTATCCCGTTCCTGGCCGATAACCCAAAGGGGCAGGTATTCTGGATGGAAATTGCAAAAGCCAAAATAATCGTGAGTATGTTGAGTGCTTTCATCTGTTAATCTGATCGTCCATGGTCTTTATTCTGCCTTCAACGCCTCTATGGGATCAAGTCTCGCGGCTTTCACGGCAGGGTAAACACCGAAGATGACGCCGATCACGGCAGAAAATAGAAACGCCACAATGATTACAGGCGCGGAGAGGTTCATTGGCCATTTCGTAACATAGGACGATGAAAGGGAGAGCACAACCCCGAGAAATATTCCGGCTATGCCGCCGCTCAGGCTCAGGGTGAGGGATTCCACGATAAACTGAAGCAGAAGATCCCGTTTCAGAGCACCCACCGCTCTGCGCAGTCCGATCTCCCGCGTCCTCTCTTTGATTGATATCAGCATTATGGCAAGGATGCCGACCCCTCCTACCAATAGAGAAATCGCGGCCACAGCGCTCAGCAGGTTCGTAAAAGTCTGTGAGGTCTCTTTTTCTGTCTTCAGTATCTCTGTCTGGCTCTGGACAGTAAAGTCATCAGGCTTATTTTGCAGCCGGTGCTTATCTCTCAGGATGTCCATTACCTCGGAAAAGGCTTTATCGATATGAGCAGATCCCTTTGCCTGAATGTAGATATTGTTAATATAGGTGAGATTGAAAAGCCTCCTTAAAGCTGTGTTGACAGGTATATAAATTATATCGTCCTGATCATTACCCACAAGATCGGTCCCCTTCTCCCTAAGAACGCCGATTATCTCAAAAGAAACCTTGCCGATACGAACAGTCTCCCCAACAGGGTTCCTGTTCTCAAAGAGATTTTTTGCGACGGTCTGCCCGATGACGGCAACTCTCTGCAAGGTCCGGTCTTCATCATCAGTGTAAAATCTGCCTTTCCGGACAGCCAGGTTTCTTATCGGCATAACTGCTTCGGTCGTACCGGTTACCGATGTGCTTGTACTGAGGGCCTCGTATTTAACGAGCATTTTTTTAGTCTGAGCCGGTGCCGCAGCCTTTATATGCTGTGCCTCTTCCAGAATCGCATTTACATCTTTCAGGGTGAGTGTCGAGACATTTCCGGTCTGCCTCTGCCTGCCTGCAATGATCTTCACCTGTCCGGCGGTCACTATTACCAGGTCCGTGCCCATTGCCTGTATTTTCGAGAGTACCTGCTTCTGTGCGCCGTCGCCGATAGCGACCATCACAATTACCGAACATACTCCGACAACAATACCAAGGGTTGCAAGTGCTGTTCTCAGCTTGTGGCTGAAAAGGGTTTTAAGAGCGATTTTCGTACCTTTAAGGAGTTTCAATTATCCCCTCATTGCCTCGACCGGTTCAAGGGCTGCTGCCTTCCTTGCCGGCTGAATGCCAAAGACCATGCCGATGACTATCGAAAAGATGCTGCCCGCCGCAAAGGGCACCCACGTAATAACAACGGGGAAATGGCCTGACATGGAAAGGATTTTAGAAATGCCGAACCCTGCAATCACCCCACATAGCCCACCGGCAACTGTCGCAAATAACGCCTCGCATAAAAACTGGGACATTATATCTCCTCTTGTTGCGCCTACGGCCCTTCTTAGACCAATCTCCTGTCTTCTCTCATTAACCGAGATAAGCATAATGTTCATAATGGTAATTCCCCCGACTATCAGAGATATCAGGGATACTCCGGCGAGAAACAACATGAAAGCGGTCGAAACCGTAGTGGCGACTTTTTCCGCTTCTGTCGGAGTAATAATCGAGAAATCATCTGTATCCTGTGCATTCAGATGATGCCTTTCCCTCAGGAGCGCTTTTATATTCAGGACAGTCCCGGCCATTTTATTGTAATCAGTGAGTTTTACCTTAATCTGGCTGAGATACTCCTTATTGGCAAGCCTCTTCTGCGCCGTGGACAGTGGAATGACGACCCGATCGTCCATATCCGATCCGGCAGGTGATGTGCCCTTTGATTCGAGCACCCCTTTCACCTTAAAGGACAGATTTTTTATTGTTATTGTTTCTCCTTCCGGATCTGTTTTTCCGAAAAGCTGATCTGCTACTGTTTTGCCAAGAAGGACAACACGGGAATTATTTGCAACATCATCATCACTCAGAAATTCACCCGCTGTCACGTTCCATTCCCAGACATCTGTCCATGCGACCGTTACCCCTGCAACCATGGTTGTGGCGTTCAGCTCGCCATATTTTACCGTAACATTTCTCATATTGAAGGCAGGGGCCACCATTTTTATGTTTTTTAGCTCATTGAGAATTGCTTCAGCGTCATATATGGTCAGCGTTACAGTCGGACTTTCACCCGGAACGCCGAGGACTTTGCCTGCTCCAGGAGAAATCGCTATCTCATCGAGTCCGAATTTATTCACCTTCTTCATTACTTCTTCCCTTGCGCCAAGGGAAAGAGAGACAATGACAGTAAGTGTGGCTATGCCGATAATCACACCGAGCATCATAAAAAAAGTCCTAAGCCGGTTTTTTGCAGATGCCCTCAGGGAAACTTTTGCAAGCCGCACAAATTTCATGCTCTCCTCCTGCGCTTTCGCACGCCTGTTTCGACACTACCCCTTTATTGCCTTAACCGGGTCCATAGTCGCTGCCCGCCTGGCCGGCTGAAGTCCGGCAATAATGCCGACGATCGACGAAAAAACAATAGCAAGGGCGAATGGTTCCCATGAGATCACGGCAGGCATCTTCCTGATGATCGCCAGGGCCTCGGATATGCCGGCGCCGAGGATAGTCCCCACGATGCCCCCGGCCAGAGTTACAATGACTGCCTCGCATAAAAACTGATTCATGATATCCTTTGCCCTCGCACCGAATGCGCGCCTGAGGCCTATCTCCATTTTTCGTTCGTTCACGGAGATAAACATGATATTGGCGATGACAATGCCGCCCACACCAAGGGAAATGAGGGACAGCAGTCCGAGGAATGTCCCCATGGTTTTCGCAACCCCTTTAGACATATGGGCCATGGACATGGTATTTGTGACCCTGAAATCGTCCTCCTGAGGCGGTGTAATATGATGGCGCTCCCTTAAAAGTGAAGCCACGCTTTTTGAGACCTCATCAAGTTTCGTTGGATCATCCAGATAGAGCCGTATCATCCCGACATGGGTGATGTTATAAAGTCTTTTCATGGCTGTCGTAAGCGGCACCATAACTCTTCTGTCCATATCCATGCCCATCGGGCTTGTTCCCCGGAGATTCAAAACCCCGATCACCTTAAAGTTCGTGTTATTTATCCTGATCGTCTCACCTATCGGTTCCTGATCGCCAAACAGTTCCCGAACCAGGGTCTGGCCGAGCAGACAATTCTTGCTCATGGACGAAATGTCTTCATCACCTATAAAGTCGCCCTTTTCCGCATACCACTGCCATGCATCAGCCCATTCCGGCGTCACTCCCAGCACAGAAGATGTTGCATTCCTGTTCCCATATACTATGGTCTGTTCAAGGGTAACCGTAAAAGGGGCAAGATGCCTGATGCCGCCAACTGAATCCCTGATCGCATCAGAGTCTTCGAGCGTGAGTGTGGTCACCTTTTCATCCGGCGGACCGAACATCTTGCCTCCTCCGGCGGAGATTAAAACTGCATTGGGACCAAAGCTCTGCATGCCTTTCATAACCTTCTTTTGCGCCCCTTTGCCCATGGAGACTATTACGGTAAGGGTCGCGATGCCGATGATTATGCCAAGCATCATAAGAAATGTCCGCATCTTGTATTTTGACAGACCCTTCAGCGAAATATTGAGCACCTTTGTCAAAGACATTATTTCGCCCTCCTTTCATCGCTGACGATCTTGCCGTCCTTCATCCTGATTATTCTTCCTGCCTTTTCCGCAACGTCGGATTCATGGGTTACAAGAACAATAGTCCTGCCGTCCCGGTTCAGTTTGCTGAAGATATTCATCACCTCTTCGCTTGAAACGCTGTCGAGGTTTCCTGTCGGTTCATCGGCAAGGATAAGCGCCGGATCGTTTACCAGTGCCCGCGCTATGGCTACCCTCTGCTGCTGCCCGCCTGACAATTCGGAAGGCTCATGATTAATCCTGTCGCCAAGACCGACTGCCTCAAGAGATGCCTTTGCACGCGCCTTTATGTCAACGTCTTCAGGAGAGTAGATCAAAGGCAGCTGCACATTTTCAAGTGCCGTGGTCTTTGGAAGCAGATTAAAGGACTGAAATACAAAGCCTATCTTTTTGTTTCTTGTACGGGACAATTCGTCATCGTTCATCTTGTCGACTTCCATGCCGTCCAGGAAGTAGTGCCCGTCTGTAGGTCTGTCCAGGCATCCGACGATGTTCATGAGGGTTGATTTTCCCATGCCCGACGGCGCCATGATCGCGACAAACTCACCCTTCCTGATTTCGAGGTTTATTCCTTCCAGCACCTTTACCTCAGTATTTCCATTTTTTCGATATGTCTTGGTAATATTCCTTAATTCAATCATTGTTAAATCCTCCGTGATTTATTCATTTTCGGTCTTTGTCACTTCGCCGGTAATTGCCATATCGCCTTCTTTGATCCCTTCGATGATCTCAGTATAAGCAGTATCTTTCCATCCGGTTTTGACGGATTTCTGGACAGGTCTGTTATTTTCAAGCACCTGCAGCACCTTTTTGCCCCCCTCCCGCTTTATAGCCTTATTGGGCACGGCAAGGACATTGTTTCTTCTGTTTAAAAAGATGGATGCGTTTACCGTCATATCCGGCTTCAGTTTTCCCTCAGGATTCTCTATCGATACAAGCGTAATATAGTAGACAACATTGTCCTGTATCGTTGCCTTGGGATATACAGCGCTCACTTTTCCGCTGAAATCCTTCTCAGGGAATGAGTCCACTGTGAACGTCGCCTCCAGTCCCGGTTTTATCTTGCCTATATCTGTCTCGTCAACATAGGCGTAAATCTCAAGCCTGCTCAGGTCCACAATAGTCACAAAGGTAGGCACGCTCAGGGACGATGCAGAGACCGTTTCACCCTGCTGCGTGGTCACAGATGCAATCACTCCTGAAATGGGAGCGTAAATGTTGGCATAAGACATCTGAGTCTCACTGAACCTGATTGCTTCTTTGATCTGGTTCACCTGCGCCTGCGCCGCCTTCAGGTCTCTTTCCGCCAGATCGACCTTGTCTTTTGAGACAAAATCCTTTGCATAGAGGTTCTGCATCCTCTGAATGGTCTTTTGTGAAAGCTCGAGGTTTGCCTCAGCTGTCTTCAGATTCATCTTTGCTTCATCGACCTTTGCCTGCAGGTCCACCTGTTCAAGCCGGGCGATCAGCTGCCCTTTTTTTACAACATCGCCAATGTTGGCATAAAGCCTTTCGACCCTTCCGGAGATCCTCGCTCCGACCTTCACCTCTGCCCCGATTTTTGCACGTATGACACCTGTTGACTGGACGGAAGCCGCGATGTCGCGCCGCTTTACTGTCTCGGTCTGAAAGGCCGTTTTATTGCTGTCTTTGTGATAAGACATCCAGAACATAACAGATAAGGCTGCAATAACCAGTACAGCCATACCCGCAAAAAGCCATCTCTTTCTTTTCATTTACTCTCCTCCTGCATCTCTTCTCCTGATGCCCTGTCGAGTTTTGCCTTTGCATTGGCAATGTCATACATTGCAACAACGTCATTTGCGCTTGCCAGTGTCAGCGCTGTCTGTGCATCGATCACCTCAAGGATATTGCCGAGGCCTTCCCTGTATCTGCCTTCTGATACCCTTATATCTTCCACTGCCAGCTCCAGTGCCTTCCTTGTCACGCTGAGACGCTCCAAAGCCTCTTTGAGAGCAACCCAGGCCTGCTGGACATCAAGCTCGACATTCCTTAATGTCTGCAGTTCAGAAGACTTGATTCCATTGAGATTTGCAACAGCCTGATTTATTTTGGACCGTGTGGTGAGCTGTTCAAAAACAGGCATGCTGATGGTCAGTCCGACGCTCCATTTTTTGTCATCAGGCATAAAAGTGTCCTTCTGCCAGCCATATGAAGCGTCAAGGCTTAAGCCGGGATAAAGTCCGCTTTCTGCCTGTCTGATATTCGTCTGCGCAGACTCAATCTTCGCACGGATGCCTCTGATTTCGGGTCTTATTTCATATGCATGCTTTATCGTATCTCCAATTGTGGGCAGCAGCGGCATCTGCAAAGCCGGATCTTCGATCGCAACCTCAAAGGTGGTTATAACTGGCAGGCCCATTGCCGCAGCAAGATTTGCCTTTGCAAGGAGAGCTGCGTTTTCAGCCTTTATTACCTCAAGCTGTGCGTTGGTGACCTGCACCTCTGCTTTTATGACATCCGATCGCGGGGAAAGGCCTTCCTGAAACAATGCCTTTGCCTGTTCAAGATGTTTATCAGCACTGATTAGGCTGCTCTTTGCCACAGCCAAAAGATCGCGCCTCTTCACTGTCTCATAGAATGCGCTCTTGATCGCAAGGATTATATCCAGCGTGGTCTTTTTAACATCATATTCCTGGGACCTGATGCTTTGCCGTAACCCTTCCACGAGATTTGAAGTTGCACCTGCATCATAAAGAGTCTGCCTGACGGAAAACCTTGTGTCATAATTGTCAGGAGCTGCAGCCGCTTTACCTTCCAGAGGCGTGGTGTAGGTGTATGAAGACGAGAATTTGAAAGACGGATAATATCCACCTTTCGCCTCTCCTATCTTTTCCTGGACAGCTCTCAGGCTCTGCAGTGAGATTTCGGCAGACGGATTTGTTTTGAGGCCAATACGTATGCACTCATCGAGTGTAAGTATTTTACCTTCATTCTCATTTGCTTCGGAATGGGCTTTGGTACTATATAGCATTAACAAGAGGAAAAAACTTATCCATATTAATCGTGGTCTGTTGACGGCGGACATTCCATTTGCCTCCCTTGGGTCATGGCATTTTCTATTAAATCGAAAAACTGTTTCTGTTGATTTTCATCGAGGCGGGCCTTTTCCTCAAGCATATGAACTGCTATCTTTGTTTGCATCTCACCCTGCATTGCATTGATCCCGGCTACAATAGTTTTGATGGAATGCACATCAGGAGTGTCAGCACGCATAAGAGCAATCAGCTCCTTCCTTTTCTGCGTTATCTCGCGCCGTTCCCGGTCTATTTCCGAGCGAAACTGCATAGCCCTTGCTTTCATCTCCTTCAGTTGTTCCGGTCTCAATGAGAGTTCCTCAAAAAGGAACCTGCCACTCGGTATCTTTTTCCCAAAGGGAGTGACCCAGTATCCGGACTGTTTGTAATAAAGAAAGCCGACAGTGCCGATAACGGATATATTCAGGGCAAGAGAAACAATGAAGATAAACTTCACGATGCTACTTCTCATCTTTTACCTCCGTCATGGCGAAATAGGCTCCACCTAAAGAATCCGGCGGCATCGGATCAAAGAGATCAAGTGAAAGAGCGGATGTCATTGATACCATTTTAGTCTGCATGAGGCTGCCGGACAGAAAACCTCCTGAAATCATCCCTATGGATATTATCATGAGCAGAACAATGGCCCCGGCAAATCTTGCAAACAGGGGAGTCAGCGAAAACCACCCTGTCCTTTCAGCGGAGACATTGGCCATGACCCTTGTCGAAAAACCATAGGGGACTTTATACTGCTTTGCCTGAGCAAAGAGATTGTGCTGCTTCCTCACTTGTTCGACTGCCATGCTGCAGGCGTAGCACGCTTTCATGTGAGCTTCAAATGCCTCTTTGGCTTCTGCCTTCAGTTCACCGTCAATGTAGGGTGAAATAAGTTTATCTGTCTTTGAGCAGTTCATTGTTCCTCCTGCATATTTAAACGAACGGGCTTTAATTTTGTTCCGTAAAATCTTTCAGTAATATTTTCAATTCGTCTCTTGCCCTCGAAATCCTCGATTTTATTGTCCCGATTGATACGTCAAGTGTAGTTGCCATCTCTTCGTAGGAAAGACCCTCCAGTTCCTTCAGTACTATTACTGCCCTTAGTTTTGGTGATAATTTTTTCAGGGCCTGCTGTAAGGCGACCTGAATCTGTCCCGATTCATAGTCTTTCTCGGGAGAGGGCGACTCTGAAGGCAGATCGATAACCATCTCCTCTCCAGTCACAGAGCGCCGGAAAATGGATTCAAAGAAAGGTCTTCTTTTTTGGTCAATGCAGGTATTCATTGCTATGCGGTACAGCCATGTATAGAGAGTAGCCTCAGGCTTGAAATCATTTAAGCCCTGATATGCCTTAATAAAGGTGTCCTGTGCAGCATCCTCAGCATCGTGTTTATTGCCAAGCATGTACAGGCAGAGATTGTATATCCTGTCCTGATATTCGAGAATTATTTTTTCAAACGCAGATCTGTCCCCACGCTGAAAAGCGATTATCAGATCATTGGTATCATTTTTGTCCATAAATCTTTTTCAGCATGTAAATCCGTACCTGGTCACTCCGCAATGTAGCATATATCTGTATGTATTTCCCAAATAGCATAGAGTTGCCCCTTGCAAGAGTCCGGAGCAACTCTATTGGAAGTCTGTCTGCTCAGGCCTCTGCCCGTATATGCAATTATCTCATGTCCGCCTCTCATATTCAGATGGCTTTATCTTTTTCAGGCGATGAAACAGAGCGTAGTTGAGGCAGAGAAACAGAACAGGAAACAGGACAGTCATGGACGTAAAAGTCAGATAGTCGTAATGCACCGGGATGTTTGCCTGTATGACGCGCTCGATACTGTTTTCCTCCGGAAGAAAATGCGGCTTGGCCGATATGTCCCAGGGAAGTTCCATCGTAATGGTCTGCCGGCTCACGACATGTAAAGCCGCAAACGCAAGTGCATTGCCCAGCAGAACTGAGATCAGCAGCAGCACAAGACTTTCGGAGATAAAGTGTCTCCTGATGTCCCCTATTTTCCATCCGATCATTCTCAAAAGGGCGATCTCTTTTTCCCTGGACTTCATGCTGAACAGAACCATGAGGCAAAAGGCTGCCACGATAATGCCGCCCAAAACTGCGAATAGCGTTCTGCCTGTTGATGACAGAAGTGACAACTGCTTTGCGACTTCCCCTGTGAAGGTTTTTTCACTGAAAACGATAAATTCTTTGGTTATGGCCTTAATCTCTTTTTCCTTGTCCCCTTTCCATAATGGATCTGTCCTGAGAGGAATAACATTGGCAAATTCTCCGTCCGGAAATTGATAGATATTTTTCATCTCTTCAGAATTCCTGATAATGGCCTCTGCCTGATGGATATCCATGTAGATGTCAGCAGGCACTATATTCCCTGTCAGATTTGCCTTGAGAATGCCTTTTACGTTATATGTGCTGCCTGCTATTTCAAGCCTGTCTGACAGGGAGGTGTTATGTTTATGGGCAAAGTCATCCGTTATGATGATATTGTCCTGACTGAGGTTGAACTCTCCCTGCAGAATATTTCTTTTCAGAAGGTCCGAAAATATTGCGGAATCAGCTGCCACGCCGAGGACAGCCTTGAAAACGCTCCGGTCGAACTGCCAGAAGAAAATCCCCTGATCGTATCCTTCAACAAAGGCAAGCTGCCTGAGTTTATCCAGTTCCCCTTTGCTTATTGGCGCATTGGAGTGAGGAAGGATAGCTCCTGCCATACGTTTGGGGATCTTGCCGTTTTTCTGGATAATGGTCTGCACCCCAATGCTCTTCAACGGTATGGTCGCAATCCCGGGAATGCTTTTATGGAGAGAAACCGCAGCAACAGCCAATCCAAAATAGAGGGCAATGCTCAGAACAAGCAGGATAACCTTTATCCTGTTATTTTTCAGAAATGAATAAAAATATGCCTTCATCATAATGTAAACCCCTGATTCAGCAGCGGCGTTGTTGCCAAAGACGGCAATATCTGCTTCTGCAGGATGATCGACAGGACTGAGGCAATAAATACTGCAACGCAGGCCATGACCGCAGTATCCAGGAAGATCCAAAGAAAAACATCTCTTCTCTGCCAGCCGATCGTCTTCAGGATATCAGTCTGATACCTGAAATCAAGCCTGTGCATCTTGAATGTCCAGACCACAAGAAACAGGACGACAGGGACTATCACTGCCATTAAATATCGGCCTGACTGATACAAAAGCCTGTTAATGCCGGAGAGATTCTTGTAAAGACTGTCCTTTGTTATCAGGGATGCGCCAGGGAACAGCCCTTCAACTTTCCTCGCTGCTTCAGCCGTATCCCCTGATGACTTCAGGGAAAGAAATGCCTGATTAACAACAGCCTCCTTCAGGCCGGCAAGTCTTAAGGCTGTTCCATAAGGAAGGAATATGGATGCGCTGCTCAGGTTGCTCTGCTCCTTATAGTCAACAATGCCGACGATTTTGAACTCTTCATCCTTCAATTTGAAAGCACCGCCCAGATCGTATCCAAAGAGCTTTGCATAATGCCGTTCCAGGATTATCTCACGGGCATCATCATTGCTGAAAAACCTTCCGTCTTTCATAAGTAATGATTCTATCTTTCTCATGCCGGTTTGGGGCTCTTCTGCTCTGAGAGCTATCATGGTGCGGGTATTGCCGAGGTCGAAGTCCCACAGCACAAGCACAGTGGAAAAAGCCCTGACCTCCTTCAAGCTCCTGAGATTATCTTCAACCGTCTGCAAAGGGATTGGGTTAAGATTAAAGGGAAGGATGACACCTTCTGTCCGAATATCTTTGTAGTCTCTGCCTGTCTTATCGTACTGAAGGATCAGTTCTGTCTGGAGCATCTGCAGGGGCTTTTCTGCGAGCCCCTTTGCATGATCTATGAGGATCATTGACGCGAGAGGCAGAAAGAGCATGAGACCTGCAAGCAGTATAACGAGAACGACTTTTTTGATGGTAAACAGCTGATTGCTGATTACCATTCTTAAAAGCGTCATGACTTCACCCCCGCAAGAGACCGCAGAATTTCTTTGATGTCCTGATAACTCCAGTTTCCCTCATAAAAGGGGACAAAGGAATTGCCTTTCGGAAAGTTCTTCAGGACGATCTTTCTGTTCTTGACGACAAACTCGTTCTTGCCGTTTATGAAGATCATTACGGGCGTATGTTCACGGATGTTGTATTTAGTCATCTGCTTGCGGCTCTCGGCAGCTTCAAAGTTATACTTCCGCACCTCAATATCCTTGAGACCGTTGAGAGCCGCTTCAACATCTTTTACCACAGCTTCGGCAGGCGGATGGGGAAGATAGAATATCTCAACAACTGCCGGTGATGCCGGAGATATGACAGCGAAAACAGCAACAGTCAAAATAACAGCAAACATAAGTATCATTTTTCTCATTATATTAGCTCTCCTTCCTGCATGATGTATGTCCGTTCAGTCTTTTGTGCGATTTCCCTGTCATGGGTAACAATAATAAACGAAGTCTGCAGGGTCTGATGGAGCTCCCTGAAAAGCGACATGATGGAATCAGACGTTGCTGCATCGAGATTTCCTGTCGGTTCGTCTGCGAGGACAATACCGGGCTGGTTTACAAGACTCCTTGCTATTGCCACCCTCTGTTTCTCTCCTCCACTCAGGTTATCCGCCTTTTCTTTCAATTTATGCTCCAGCCCGACCCGCTTAGCAAGCCCATGGATCCGTCCGGCTTTATCGCTTTTTGAAAGATCTCTTCTTGGATAGATGCCCAGAAGAATGTTGTCGTAAACAGAGAGGGACGGGATGAGCTTGAAATCCTGAAAAACAATGCCGATATGCTTCAATCTGAAACCGGCAAGTGTTTCTTCATCGAGGTGAGTCAGATCTTCACCCTTAAAGAGAGCCCTGCCGCTGTCCGGTTTTATCAGACCTGCCATTATTCCCAGAAGCGTACTTTTGCCGGCGCCTGACCTGCCCATAATGCTGATCATCTCTTTTTCTCCGATTTCAAGATTCGCTGCCTTCAGCACCTGCTGACCTTTATACTGTTTCGAGATATTTTCGAGCTTAAACATTGAGGGGAGTCCTTCCTTTTCTCGAAGCCTCATCCAAAAGATCAAAATACTTATCTCTTTGTCTGCTGTCTACTTTATTACTGATTTCAAGAATGTGATTAGAGATTGCCATCTGCAGGGTCTCCCGCATCGTGCTGAGTTCGGACATGGCGGCATTAACAGCCTTCCGGTCAGATGCATCCTGACGCATAAGCGTGAGCAAATCCTTTTCTTTCGCTGCAATGTCATTGCGCATCTTATCTCTCCTGAAATGATAGGGAACGCTTATTCTGTACATTTCCTTAAGCTGATCATGGTCCAGCGTCAGCCGCGCAAACAGGTAATCATCCGTCTTCTCTTTTTCATTGAATAAAGACCCGAATAATGGGGTGTATTGAGACGGTTGGTTGAATTGCACATACCCTATCATCCATAAACTGAATATATTCAAGGACAGTGATACTATCAGTAATAATTTCAAGGCGCTATTTTTCATCTTTTCCTCCTGTTGTTTAAGCGTGTTTGTTCCGCAAATGTTGTTATTCGATTTCTCGCTTGCCCTACAAGCCAGCCGGTCTGTCCTCATTGGACAGCTTTGCAATTTGTCCGGGACAGGCATTGTAATGGTTTTCCCCTCTTATCGCTCAAGATTCATCTGCAGGGCATAGTAGATCCGCAAGCAATCGCTCGACAGAATACCAATTTCTGTAAATGGGTTATTGGGAGAAATGTATATCAGGAAAGAGAAAGAAATATGGGGGGTCTGAAAAGCGGTTCTATTGCGACGTTCGAGAATAAATCCGGCTTGACCGGAGAAGTCATGATTTTCGAGGTAATACTGCGAAATGCTCTTTCAGGTTCAGAAATACCAAGGACAAATATCTGGTTGGTACCCGACAACTCTTTTTTCCCGCTGGTATCATCATTTTGCTTTGCAGGTTTCTGCTGATCATGCATTGGGCAGTGAGATGATTGTTTTGCCAGGGAACCACAGGTTGCAAAAGCGGTCTTTGCCGCCCATCCCTGCGGGCAGGTATTCTGAATGGACACTGCAATGACAATCATTGCTATTAATACACGGATGAACATGCAGACAGTTTACGGCCCGATTATGAAAATATTATGAAGCAGGTTAGAGCATATATTGAAAACATTGAAAACTGCGAGCACTTTGTTTTTCTCCCTTCGAATATTTATAAATTCAGCGCCATTGATATAGCCAAGAGTTTTTTCTTTCATAATAATATTGCTCCGAGAATCCCCGCCCCGATGATCATAAAGCAAGGATCTGTCTTTGTAAAAGCTATCACAGCAAAGCTGATAGTGTTGTTTCTATTGGCCGGCCTGTACAGCCGGCCAATAGCTAAAAAGTCTGAGTGCTATCTGGTACTCACTTTTTTTGAAGTCTTGTAAAGTATATAGCTGTCTTTGCCGATAGTTCCCACTTCCTTGTCATACTGGAACCGGAGCTCGACATTAACATCAAGTTCCTTCACTCCTTCCGGAAACTTGAGATCATAACTTTCCACTTTGGTCTGAAGCGGCTGGAAGGTATTATCCTCGAGAAACCCTAACTTGTTCGCAGGGCCGTAAACCATCTGGTCGCCTTCATTGCGGCTGTCTCCGGCGTGCAACATATAGATCTTTTCTGATTTAAGCACCTCTTTCCCATCTTTTGTCTTTGCGGTCACATCCAGGACCACTCGCTTAGGAGATGGTCAACCGTCAGGGATTCTATGCCCTGCGTTGTTCGTTATTTTGACAATAACTTTGGCAGCGGGCGGCAGATTGGGCAGTTCGATAGACTTATAGCCTTTTTTTGCATCGACTTCCACATCAAGCGCCCTTTTTACCATGGCCGGATCACTATAGTTGCGGTCTCTGAAGCTGAACATGGCATGCCCGTCCACTTCTTTCATGTGGCATTCCTGGCAGGTCTTGTTGCCGCCATTGGGAAGATAGGCATTCAGATAACTGCCAAAAAGGGTTGAGCATTGGGTAGTGGCGGGTCTGTCGATGAGAGGCCCCTGATGGCACTGCCCGCACATTACGGATGCTGTCATCGTAGAGCTCTTTTTGAGGTTCTTATACATCTTGTCCATGTGAGTGCCGTCTTTGGTGCCATACACCGTATCACGTTCGGGCTTCCCGTCACGCCACTGGTGAGTAACTGCCATCTTGTTGTGGCAGACCAGGCAGTTGATATTGACCTTGGCGAGAGTTGCACGGTCATTCTTCACATAAGCCTCTGCTATCTGCGCTGCAACTTCATCCGTGGCATCTTCTATCTGCGGCAGATGACACTTGAAACAGGCTGTCTTCCAATGATCGACAGTAATATCCTTCGCCTCTTTAACTCCTGAGTGCTTGAAGGATATCCAGTTTTTTATGGCCCCCTGTATGCCTCCGACAGTCCGTGGACTGCCGATAAGGGAGCGTGAGTGGATTGACTTCTCCCATTCCTCAAAGATTTTGGCATGACACTGTTTACAGGAACTTACATCATACATCGCTGCAAGCTCATCAACGGTTTTGGCCTTCTTGACCTCCGGTTGTGAGGCAAAGGCAGACAGCGAAATAGACATGAAAACAAAAACCACAAACAGCTTTAAAAACCTCATTGCTATACCTCCTTTTACCGATATTTATGCTCTCTAATCGCTCCATTTCTATTGTGTTCCTATAAGCCTCACCTCCTCCATTCCTTATTTATCCGATCGTCCACGTTCCCCGTGAATACCCAGACCGCCTTTTTCAAATTCTTTCCTTATTATTTCTTGAAATTGTTTCTGTTGAGCAGGCGTCAGGATTTCCTTTTCCTGGAGAATATGGTTTATCACCTCTTTCTCCAACAGGGACTGAAGATAAGAAATTTCACCGGTCGTTTCAGTTATTGCCTTCATATCAGGGTTCGATGCAAAGATTAGGTCATTCAATACGATCCTTTTTCGTCTGAGATCTTTCCTGATTAAGTCCGCTTTGGGGAGGAAGTCCTGTCTTATCGCTTCGACCTTGCGCTTCTGATCGGTGTTTAAGTCGATCATGTCGAGATAACCCCGAACCGGATTCCTTTTCTGATATATCGTTTTATTAAGTAAAGGGCCGGATGTCACAATGCCGGCGATAAATATCATTACCGCAGCCAACAGAAGCAGTGCCGGGCTTCTCATCTCGATTTGCCTCTTAAGGAGGGGATCAAAATATACGAAAACGAGTCCGGCGGGAAATCATCAAAGTTGCTGAGATAGGCATATTCGTCCCGTTCGTCTCTATTAAGATAGTGCGATCCAAATATGCCAGCACCGGCCAGCATGAGCACGATAATTCCCAGGCAGGCGAGTGCAGACCTGAGTGAATGATGCTTACTTGTCTGCCTGCTATCTGTCTTGACGCTGCTGATAACTTTTTCTGTAAAAAATGGTGAAATATCTTCCGCCGCAATCTCATCCATCAGGGAAGAGAGTAAAAAAAGACTCTTTTTCTCTCTGGCGCAGGCAGGGCATAATTCGAGATGTTTTTCTACAACCTCCCGATCCCTGAACGATAATTCGTCATCGAGGTATGCAGAGAGTTTATTTCTAATATTATTACAGTCCATATTAATTACTTAAACACGGATTTCGGGGAAACCCTTCGGCAGGGATAAAAAATATTAAAGACAGGAAGAGAGAGTTCTTTTTAGATTCTGCCGTGCTCGCTGAATCAGTGATTCTACGGCAGAAACGGAACAGCCCATGATATGACTGATTTCTTCATAAGAAAAGCCATTATATTTTTGGAGAAGAACGGCTATCTTCTGTTTCTCAGGAAGGTTTGCAATTGCCTTACGAAGAATATCACCGAGTTCTTTTTTCTCGAATTCCTTTTCAGGAGAGTATGTATCAGGGGCAATGGCAAGAAAACCGGCCTCATTGAGCTCAAATAGATCAATATACTGCGGACTGTTTTTGCTGTCTCTTATTTCGTTCAGGCAATAATTTGTGGCTATTGTAAAAAGCCATGTCTTGAACTTTGCCCTTGGCCTGTAGTCTTTTGCGGCTTTGAATGCCCTTAGAAAAACCTCCTGTGCGATATCTTCAGGCATGGATTTGTTGCCTGTAAATTTAGTTACGAAATTCATAAGTGGTTTCTGGTAACGCTCAACAATCTCCCTGAAAGCTGAAAGATTCCCCTTTGCAACTTCAATCATTATCTTTGATTCAAGTTCTTCCATAGAAGTGTTTCTATCTTATCAGATTTTTTTTTAATTTCTGGTGTTATTTCAGCAGCACTGTTGAAAGGCTGGATCCTCGCTCGAAATCCTTCAGCCCACGGCACAGAATTATCCAGAGTGCTTCCCTTATGACACGAGTCCCGGCGATGATGACTCCAGACGAAGAGACCGTATCCCCAAGCACATGGAGCCAGGCGCTTTTCATGTTCAGGTCATGACGTTTCTGCCCTAAAATCCATGCCATCACAAGATTGCCCGGAAGACCGGCAGCAGCTATTGAAAGCATGGATGAATTAGTTTTATTATAATCAGGCAACAGCCATCCAACAAGAAAAAGGCGGCTTGAATACGATTCATAGCCGCCCTATCTCATTTCGCTAACTCGTAATTAGTGACTGTGCGATTTATAAACTCCCGGAACTTCAAACAGGTTGGTGTAGGTATTGATGACCTGAGCTGCCTTGTCGCCGGTCGGTATTCCCTTCACAACCTCACGGGTCTGCATGTCGATAACATACAGCGCGCCGTCGGATGCATTTGTAGCATATGCCTTCTTACTGTCAGCGCTGAAGACGATATGGCCGACATGAGTGCCGTTTCCGACAGCTACGTCCTTGAGCTTAAGACCTGATTTGGCATCAACAATTGTTATGACATTTGAACCGTAGGGGGTAAGTACAACGTAGTTGCCGTCAGGGGTCAGATATGGATGTCCAACTCCATTTGCAGCCTTGATGGTCCTAATGACTTTTTGCTTTGCGACATCGATAACCGCAACAGTTGAGCCGCCGAACTTAGGGCCAGGGCCGCGGTTGCAATAATAGAATAATTTCCCGTCTAATGTGAATATCCCGTGATGTCCTTCGATAACCTCACCCTCTGAAGTAGGTATCTCGATCTTTTTCACCTCCTTAAAGGTTGCCATGTCAACAATGGAAACAGACGGTTTTATCTTTGCCGCATCATTTCCTTCATAAACGATCCAGACCTGCTTGTTATCAGGTGTGGGAATGAAGTAATGAGCCGGACTGTCGCCGTCAATCGTTGCGGCCACTTCGAGCGAAGGAATCCTCAGGACATATGACTTTTTGTCCGCATAGTTCTGGACAAAAGCGAACTTGCTGTCCCAGGTAAACGCTGAGTGCATCATCAACGGGCCTTTTTGCTCCTTGTTCTGGTGATCAACAGCAAAGGTCTTCAGCTCTTTGTCGGTCTTGACATCAAAGAGGACAGCT
>JACRHC010000137.1 GCA_016217675.1 Nitrospirota bacterium | reverse complement strand
TTCCAGTTGCCATTTCCACCATTCCAGTTGCAGATGCCACCGGCTGTTGTAAAGCTAAACGGATAGCTTGCTGACATCGGATTACCGACAAGATCAGTAACTGCTGTGCCGACTGTCACCGTATATGTTGTCAAGTTCGCCAGGCCGCTTGTTGTAAACACTGCTTGATTGCCTGAACAGCTTGAGAAAGCCCACCCGCCGGCATCAATGGTGATGTTGGTGATATTGACCGTTGCACAGTCAATGTTCTCATCCCAGGTGATGGTCACATTGCTGTTTAAAGCAACGCCGGTTGCGCCGGTTGAAGGGATTGTTGCGGAAACAATCGGAGGTGTCACATCACCTGCAATGATGTTCTGTGCATAAGCCTGACTTCCTGTGCAGCCTGTCGCATCGGTCGCCGTGATTGTAAAGTTTGATGTACCGGATGATGACGCAGTGCCTGAAAGCAGACCTGTCAATGAATCGAGTGTCAGGCCTGCAGGCAGCGCCCCGGTTGATACGGTATAGGTATATGGCGATACTCCTCCGCTTGCGGATATCGCCTGACTATAGGGAGTCCCCTGCAGGCCATCAGGCAGGGGTGGCGCTGTAAGTGTTATAGACGGACACGTGATGACAGTAGTATCCTGCAGCCCTGTGTTGTTTGACATCATCGGGTCTATGCTTGTGGTTGTCACCGAGGCGGCGTTGGTGTTTAGGCCGAGGTTGTTGAGCGTAAGCTTTATAAATACATACTCAGTCGAGCCTGACGGAAAGTTCCCCATGCCGCACTCTACTGTTGCGCCTGTGTCCTTACAGGCCCATTGCTGCTGCACTGTGCTGGTCACATCAGCAGGCAGAAATGCGGCCCCGGCAGGAAGGCTGTCGGTTATAAAGACACTCTTTGCAGTGTCAGGCCCGGGGTTGGAAATGGTAAGTGTATAGGTGACTTTGGCCCCGACTCCTGCGGGATCGATATTGTCAGTCTTGCTGATTGAGATCTCGGCCGTTGCGGCAGGCGCGATATTGCCGCTCCTGACAGGCCAGACATATAACTCTCCGGTTGACTTGACAGAGGTGCCTGTCCAGCCCATCAGGCCGGATATATAGGCGTCATCATTATACGACCCTGTGGTAGAGGTCCACCAGTCGCCCGTGGCAGGCAGGATGAACAGATTGCCCGGGGGAAGGGAAGGGCGTGAGGTTCGTGAATAATCGATGAGACTTCTCAGTTCCCGGGCGTTTGGCAAACGCCAGTCATTAAGTCCCAAAAAGCCTTCCGTATTCAGCTTTGCAATGTAGTCAAGCGCATGCTGCCAGAATACGAAGCCGTCAGACTCCATGCCGTCAAGGTCCCAGCCGGAATCCCTCACTGCCATGATGTTTGCATTTAACGTCCATATAAGGCCGGTGAGACCGTCTTTCACCATGTCGGTGTCCGGATCTCCATCACAGTCTGATGCCTGGCTTGCGCACTCTCCGTTTATGTCCGCAAAGAGCGTGGTAAACCTCTGGCCGGGCCAGGCAGCGCCCTCCTGAAGGGCCCCGTCGTCCTGTGGCGTCCCATTTGCGTCAAAGCTCAAGGTCTGACCTGTCTTTGGAAGCGCTATCGTCCCGCTGCTGGTCTGGCCCCTGACAGGATGGACATAGTGGGCATCTGTCTTAGGCAGCGACAGCACGGCATGGCCCCAGGTCTCGACAACAAAGGCATGCAAGGGGCTGCTTGCATCGGCATCAGTGGTTGAAGTCCAGTAGGTATGAGCGCTGGGTGAAGCACCAAATCCCTGGTCAACCAGCCAGATAGAGTTGTCGCTTGCTCCAAAGTTGCCGAGGCTGTCCATCTCATTGACATTGGGCAGTCTCCAGTCGGACTGGCCGAGATAGCTGCTCAGATTCAGGCAAACCACATAATCAAGGGCGGCCTGCCAGTTCATGGCTCCTCCGGTGCAGGTCAGTGTGCCGGTCAGAGTCGGGGTTTCAAGCTCCGGAGCCCAGATAAGCCCGGTGAGATTGTCCCTAAGCGTTGTGTCGCCATTTACCGCAAAACGGGATAAAGGCCAGTCAACACCTGCCTGAATATGCCCGTCCTGTCCTGTGTCTGTGCAGTCAGTGACAAGCCCGGCTTCATCGAAACAGATCGACTGGCCGGTGAGGGGAAGAGGAGCCACAGCCGTAGCAACCCCGCTGCATACCCCGCCAGGGGTAACTAAGGTGTCCATTACAGTTGCAGTGCTGTCAGCAGGCGTGACAGAGGTATCACTTATTGTTGCAGCAGTGTCGGCATCTGTAACAAAGGTATCAGTGGCTATTGCATTGGAAGTTCCTATCATCTCGCCAGGACAGCTGAGGATATCGCCGTTTGAATCGAGCTTTAATATCCAGGCGTCTCCACCGGCGCCGTAAGAATCTGTATAGCTCGCAACAATATAGCCGCCATCCGCCGTCTGCCGGATGGAACCAGGCAGCTCATATCCATTTTCTCCATAAGTTTTCTGCCAGTCCGAAGTTCCGTCGCTGAAGAGTTTCAGTATCCAGGCCTCACCGCCGATTCCATGAGAATCAGTAGTTCCTGCAACAATATAGCCGCCGTCCGTTGTCTGCTGGATGGAAGAAGCCTCCTCATATCCAGTCTCGCCATAAGTCTTCTGCCAGGCCGTTGAGCCGTCGCTGTTGAGCTTTAATATCCAGGTGTCGTAGTTGCCGCCGCCATAAGAATCGGTAGTTCCCGCAACGATGTATCCACCATCCGCAGTCTGCTGGATGGAAGAAGGCTCCTCATATCCAGACCCGCCATAAGTTTTCTGCCAGTCTGCCGTGCCATCGCTGTTGAGCTTCAGTATCCAGGCATCGCGACCAGCACCGTAAGACGCTGTATTGCCCGCAACAATATAGCCGCCATCCGCAGTCTGCTGGATGGAAGAAGGCTCCTCATATCCAGTCCCGCCATAAGATTTCTGCCAGGCCGTTGAGCCGTCGCTGTTGAGCTTCAGTATCCAGACATCGCCGCCAGCGCCATAAGACTCAGTGTACCCCGCAACGATGTATCCACCGTCCGCAGTCTGCTGGATGTAATAAGCCTGATCAACTCCGGCGTCGCCATAAGATTTCTGCCAGTCCGGAGTTCCGTCGCTGAAGAGTTTCAGTACCCAGGCGTCACCACCAGTGCCATAAGAATTTGTATAGCCCGCAACAATATAGCCGCCGTCCGCCGTCTGCTGAATGGAATATGGCTCCTCAGCTCCAGCGTCTCCATAAGTCTTCTGCCAGGCCGTTGAGCCGTCGCCGTTGAGCTTCAAGATCCAAAAGTCCCAGTTCGAGGCGGCGGAGTATCTGCTCCCGGCAACTATGTATCCACCGTCTGAGGTCTGTTGAATAAATTCGGCCCCGTCAGTGTCTGCCTCTCCATAAGTCTTCGCCCAGGTCTGCACAACAGGAGCTGTTGTCGTAAAGTCCGCATTCACAGACTTTGCCGCATCCATCGTCACCATGCAGGTGAGGGATACATTGCCGACGCACGCGTCGCCGGACCATCCGTTAAAGTATGAACCGGAGTCGGGAATAGCCTTGAGGGTAACGACTGTATTTTCGATGTAAGCTTCAGTGCAATCCGGGCCGCAGTCTATACCTGTAACCTGACTCCTAACAGTGCCGGTGCCTGTACCGGATTTCGATACCGTAAGAACCGGGGCCTCAAATATCTGGACATCGTCAATCTGCCACCAGTCAGTGCCTGTAAAATGAAAGCGTATTCTTAAGGTCGGCTGGCCGCCCGGTATGAGAAAGCCGCTGTACGTGGCAAGAGTTCCAGGCCCTGAACCCGGATCTGACAAAATAGTGTACCAGGTCGTTCCGCCGTCAAGGCTTATATCAAGATTTGCCGTGCCGCTTGCTTGGATATACCTGGATTTGAATCCAATCACTGTGCCGGCAAGTGCTGATATGTCATACACAGGAGATATCAGCTCAGTATCCATCAGACCAGTTGAATAAAAGAGTGCATCAGCTATGGCAAATCCGCCTGTGCCGCCTGTCTGGTTTCCGCGTCCTCCCGGATCGTCGAACCGCCAGACTCCATTTCCCGTGTTGTCCTTTACAGTCCATCCTGCTGGAAGTCCTGAGCTGAAATCTGTAACCACAGGCGCACCAGGCAAAACAGAATAGCTCTCTTTATACGCCCATATGACCATGTCACTGTTGCCTGCGGCATTTCCACTTTCACCCGTCACAAGAATCCTGCCTGAGGCGTCAACTGTAATTGAATAGCCGACGTCATAGCTGTTTCCACCTGCCGCATTGTGACTGACAATTATACCGGCATTACCGAACGTTGTATCAAGGGTACCGTCGTCGTTATACCTCCATACCACCATATCGTCGTTACCGGCGGCATTATTGCTCCAACCTGTCACAAGTATCCTGCCCAAACCGTCAACTGTGATTGAATAGCCTGCATCAGAGCTGTTTCCACCTGCTGCATTATTATGAACAATCAGCCCTGTACCGTTGAAGGTCGTATCGAGCGTGCCGTCAGCGTTATACCGCCAGATCACCATATCATCATCACCAGAGGCATTGACGCTGCTCCCTGTCACAAATATCCGGCCTGAAGCATCTATTGTGATGGAACTGCCCCAGTCATGACTATTGCCGCCGGCAGCATTGCTATGTATAACAAATCCCGAATTGTTGAAGGTCGTATCAAGTGTACCATCAGGGTTATACCTCCAGATCACCATATCATCATTGCCGGAGGCATTAAAGCTATAGCCCGCAACAAGTATCCTGTCTGCTGCATCGGTTGTGATTGACCAGCCATAGTCACCGTCGTTTCCGCCTGCTGCACTTTCGTGAACCACGATTCCCGGGACTGCACCTGCGCTGTTGAATGTTGTATCCATTGAACTGTCAGCGTTATACCTCCAGATGACCATGTCATAATTGCCAGAGGCATTAATGCTATAGCCCGTGACAAGTATCCGCCCTGATGTGTCAACTGTAATAGAATTGCCAAAGTCGTCGCTATTTCCGCCTGCTGCACTATCGTGAACCACGATTCCCGGGACCGCACCTGCGCTGTTGAATGTTGTATCCATTGAACCGTCAGCGTTATACCTCCAGATCACCATGTCATAATTGCCGGAAGCGTTATAGCTGTAGCCCGCTACAAGGATTCTGCCCGTGGCGTCGGTCGTGATCGAGTTGCCAAAGTCGTCGCTATTTCCGCCTGTTGCACTATCGTGGACCAAGATTCCCGGGACTGCACCTGCGCTGTTGAATGTTGTATCCATTGAACCGTCAGCGTTATGCCTCCAGATGACCATGTCAAAATTGCCAGAGGCATTAAGGCTATAGCCCGTGACAAGTATCCGCCCTGATGTGTCAACTGTAATAGAATTGCCTAAGTCGTAGTCGTTTCCACCAGCGGCATTGTGATGAACAACCATGCCTGTGCCGTTAAAGGTTGTATCAGGAACAGTATTGGAGGTTGTAAAGGTCCATGCATGCGCGGCAGCAAGGGCATTTCCTGCCAAGTCCTGCGCCCCGGCCGTGATCCTCGCGGTATAGGTCGTTCCACCGGCAAGAACTGCATCAGGCGTGAAAGCAGCCGTTTTGGCCGGCACATCATACGTAACCGCGCCGGTCACACCATCTACTACAAAGGTCGCCCCGTTGATAGTCGCCGGGTCCATGTCCTCGCTGAATGTCGCGGTGATCGTTGTGTTGACCGGGACGTTAGCTGCGCCGTTTGCCGGGCTTGTTCCAACAACCGTCGGCGGCACCGTGCCGGTTGCCGTGAGCCGCAGGACAAATCCGATGTCGCTTATCCCGTCATTCGTATAGCCCGCAACCACAAGCTTTCCGTCGGAACCGATGGCCACGGTGCTGGCATAGCTGTTGCTGTTCGCGAAAGGGGTAAAGCTCGCGACTCCGGAGTAGCCAAAGGTCGCGTCCAACGAGCCGTCGGTTGCCAAGCGCAAAACTAACGCGTCACCCGTCGTACCATTCTCGGCGTTGCCCGCCACCACAATCTTGCCATCCGGCTGGAATGCAATCGCGTTGGCATATTCGCTAAGACTCACCCCACCATCAAAGGTGAACATGCCGTTTGTTCCGAAGGTTGTATCCAAAAGCCCGGTCGAGGTCAGCCTTGATACTAAGATGTCGTAAGTCAAGATTGTCCCTGTAATAGGAATGCTGCCCGCAAACACTATCCCGCCGTCGGACTGAATGGTTACCGCGTTGGCACGGTCCCAACCATTCTCTGGCCCGTTGTAGGTGTATATCCCGTTTGTTCCGAAGGTTGTATCCAAAAGCCCGGTCGAGGTTAGCCGTGATACTAAAATGTCATCATTTGTACTATTATCTATCCTGCCTGCGATCACGATTCCGCCATCGGACTGGAGGGCGACCGCGTTGGCCTGGTTATTATTATTCGCCGACCAGTTGTAGGTGACTACGCCGTTTGTTCCGAAGGTTGCATCCGGCATACCGGTCGAGGTTAGTCTTGATACTAAGACGTCGTAAGCTCCGCTATTATTAATACCGCCGGCCACCACGATCTCGCCGCCGGGCGACTGAATGGCCACCGCGTTGGCGGAGTTAGCGCCAATCCCTGACGCCGTGTAAGTGAACACGCCGTTTGTCGCGAAGGCTGCATCTAAAAGCCCGGCCGAGGTTAGTCGTGCTATTATGATATCGGTTCCATTATTGGCGCTGCCCGCGATCACGATACCCCCGTCGGACTGAAGGGCTACCGCATTGGCACGGTCCCAGCCATCCACAGTCCCATTGTATATGAACACCCCGGTCGTATTGAACGACGTATCCATTGAGCCGTCGGCGTTGACCCGCGCCACCAGCAGGTCATTATCAATACCGTCAGAGGTATAGGTATAACCCGCGACCACAAGCTTCCCGTCCGTCTGCACCGCCGAGGCGGTTATGACGCTGACGCCGGTGAACGTTCCCATAGAGCGGATATACCCCTGCGGAGCATTAAAGGTCGTATCGAGCCCGCCCGTGCCGGTCCGCGTGACGCGTACTTTTTCATCCGCGATGTTCATCATTCCAAGAAGCTGCGGCCCGGGATCAACGCTGTAATTTACCGCGCCGCTTCCCGCGCCGCTCGCGCCGCCGGTGATCGTTATCCAGGGGCTTTCCGAAACCGCTGTCCAACCGCATGACCCGGAAACCGCATTGACATTCACAAGCCCCGGCCCGCCGCCAAACCCGGTCTGCGGATATGCGGGAAGAACGTCGTAGCTTCCGTAGCATATTTCGACCTGGTCTACCCAACCGGCATCTGAACCTGAGAATGCACTGCTGTCCTTTGAATATTCCCAGCGGATTGTATGAGCCCCGGCCGGAATCGAGTAATACTTTTTCTGCCAGTCCACCTCACCCGTGATAGCCGCCTGCTCCGTTCCATCTATATATACGCGAAGATAGTCATAGGTATCCTCAGAGGACACCTTCCACCAGAACGAAAACGTCGCAGGCCCGGTCACCGTGGTTGTCATCCAGGTTGACAGGCTGTCGCCGATCACGCCGCTCTGGGCCGCGTCGATGCCGTCGTGGGTCACAAACGTTTGTCCGAACCAGTTCGCGTCTCCGCCGGTGGTCCAGATGAGCGAGTTATTGTCGGCGGCATTTTCTATCGGCACCTCCGGCACCGCAATGCCGGTGCAAACGCCGCCGGGGGTGACGTTTGTGTCGGCAACAGCGGCTGTGCTGTCCGCGGGCGTCACAGCGGGGACTATGATCGTCGCCGCACTATCAGCCGACGACGGTGTCGTGTCCGTAACCGTGGCCGCCTTCGTCCCGATCATGCCGCCCGGGCAGCCGAGTAAATCACCGTCGGAGTTCAGCTTCAGCACCCAGGCATCGGCGCCGGCCGGGAAAGGGGCTCCGAGACCGAAAGACCGGGTAGTGCCCGCCAACACATAACCGCCGTCAGCCGTCTGCTGAAGCGAGTTGGGGGCATCATAACCAGCGCCGCCATAGGTTTTTTGCCAGACAATCGTGCCACCGGCATCTATTTTCAGCACCCAGCTATCGTAATCCGCGGCATCTGTCGCGCCAGTGATGCCGGCCACTACATAGCCGCCATCATATGTTTGCTCAAGAAACTGAGCGCCGCTAACGGTCTTTTGCCATGCGGGCGTACCGTCTGCATTCAATTTCAGCGCCCAGGCCTCGGACCGGGTCAATCCGGAGCTCGCAAGATAGGTATAGCCGGCCACCATATAGCCGCCGTCAACCGTCTGATGGACGGTGTAAGACCTCTCATCATCGGTCGCACCGCCAAAGGTCTTTTCCCAGGCGACCGTGCCGTCGGCGTTCAGCTTCAGCACCCAGGCATCCCCATTGCCGAGATCGAAAGAATAGGTGTTGCCTGCCACCACATAGCCGCCGTCAGCAGTCTGATCAATGAAACTTGCCTTATCAGTGCTGGCGCCGCCAAACGTCTTTTGCCAGGCAAGTGATCCGTCGGCGTTCAGCTTCAGTACCCAGGCGTCCCCGTTGCCGGAGCCGAACGACATGGAGAAGGCTGCCACCACATAGCCGCCGTCGGCTGTCTGGGCGACAGAGTAAGCCTCATCAGTACCTGTGCCGCCGAAGGTCTTTTCCCAGGCGACGGTACTGTCCGCATTCAGCTTCAGCACCCAGACATCATAGCCGCCCGCGCTGAAAGAAGTGGTTTTGCCCGCCATCACATATCCGCCATCAGCGGTCTGTTTAACAGCGTACGACATATCGACACCCGCGCCGCCATAGGTTTTTTGCCAGACAATCGAGCCGTCAGCGGAGAGCTTCTGCGCCCAGACATCATTGCTTCCTGCTCCAAAAGAACTCGTTGTGCCCGACACCAAATATCCGCCGTCAGCTGTCGATTCAATAGAGTAAGCGGCATCATTGGCGATGCCGCCATACGTCTTCGCCCAGGTCAGCACTGCTGGAGGCGTTGTCGTAAAGTCCGCGCTTACTGTCTTTGCCGCATCCATCGTCACCATGCAGGTGAGAGATAAGCTCACACACCCGTTTGTCCAGCCGTTAAAATATGAGCCTGTATCAGGAACGGCCTGAAGTGTTACCACCGAACCCATGGGATAAGTTTCCGTACAGTCTCCACCGCAGTCGATCCCTGACACCTGACTCCGGACAGTGCCCGAGCCGCCGGTACCGCCGTCGGATTTGGTGACGGTCAAAAGAACCGTGGGTGGGCTTGTGTATAGCTTTACGTCATCCACCTGCCACCACCAGGTGCAGTTGGCGTCATAGTAATGGAAACGTATTTTTACGTCTGCCTGACCGGCCGCAGGGGAAGAGATATTGATCGTTTCAGTTGCAGGGCCAGGGTAGTCGGCTGTTTTCTTCCAGACATTTGTCCAGTTTGTTCCGCCGTCTGTGCTTATATCGACATCCGCAGTCTCGCTACCGGAATAAAAATCAGTCCTGAATTCGAGAGTTGCATTTGACAGGGTTGAAAGGTCATAGGAGGGCGATATCAGTTCAGCGTCCATGTACGCGCAGAGGTTGCCGCTGTCGGCAATCGCAAACGTGCCGCTGCCGCCCGTGAGATTGCCCCTTGCTCCGGGGTCATCAAACCGCCAGCCGCCGTTTCCGGCATTGTCAACAAGTGTCCAGCCTGCAGGAAGACCCGAAGTGAAAGGCTCCTTCATAATTACCAGAGGATCGTTAAAGGCCGCAGTGACCGTAATCTCACCGCTAACAGTGACCACGCAGGTCCCGATACCGCTGCACCCTCCGCCTGACCAGCCGGTGAAGGTTGACCCTGGAGCAGGTGAGACAGAAAGGGTAACAACGTCGTTTAAAATATAAATGTCGGAGCAGGTTGCGCCACAGTTAATACCGCCGAGGTCGCCTGTTATAAGCCCATCGCCGGTGCCTGACTTTAAGACAGTCAGGGAAGGAGGCACAGGGCATACACCGCCTGGAGTGATTGAAGTATCTGTTTCCGTCAAGCCGCTTGTTGGTAAAATCGATGTGTCGGTTACGGTCAGCGTCGTACCTGTCTCTGTTGCGGTCATGGCAACAACAGTTGCTGCTGTTGTCGTTATCAGGCCTCCGGGACAGCCGGTGATGTCGCCGCTTGCGTCAAGTTTCAACACCCACGAGTCTATGCCCGGTCCGTAGGAGGTTGTGCTTCCCGCGAGGATATATCCGCTGTCCGCGGTCTGATGGACCGATCTCGCATAGTCATCACCTGTCCCGCCATACGTCTTCTCCCAGGCAACAGAACCGTCGTTGTTGAGCTTGAATACCCAGGCATCCGTGCCGCCCGAGCCAAAAGAAGAGGTGTCCCCGGCAACTATATAGCCGCCGTCAATCGTCTGCTGAATAACTCGCGCTTCCTCATCACCTGTTGCCCCGTCGCCATAGGTATTCATCCAGTCTGTTGAGCCGTCACTGTTGAGCTTAATTATCAAAGTTTCTCTGGGGCCTGACCCGGAGGATAAAAATGTCCCGGCAGCTATATAGCCTCCGTCTGAGGTCTGAACAATACTATTTATGTACTCAAAGCCTGTCATGGCATAAGTCCAGACCCAGTCTGTTGAGCCGTCGCTGTTGAGTTTAAATATCAGGGAGTCGGAACTTGAGATTGAGGTATATCCGGCAGCAATATAGCCGCCGTCCAAAGTCTGTTGAATAGAGTAAACACTTGCATTTTCCGGTCCGTCTCCGCCATATCTCTTTTGCCATTCATCAGTGCCGCTAATGTTCAGCTTAAGTATCCAGGGGGCTGTGCTTCCGAAAGAGTTTGTCTCTCCGGCAACTATGTAGCCCCCGTCGGAGGTCTGCTGAATAGAATGTGAGAAATCTGAGCTTGTCCCGCCATAGGTTTTGGCCCAGGCCATGGAGCCGTCCCCATTAAGCTTAAGAAGCCGGAAGTCGATACTGTTGTTTGTAACATACGCTTCCCCGGCAACTATATGGCCGCCGTCTGAGGTCTGTTGAACAGAAAAAGACGCATCGTAGGTGCCGGCTGCCCCATAGGTTTTTTGCTGCTGGATCTCTCCGGCAGCATCCAGTCTGAACACCCAGATATCTCCTCCGGCGTCATTTATTTCAGAATGTCCTGCAACAATATATCCGCCATCGGAGGTCTGCTGTACAGAGTAGGAATCATCAAAGCCTATGCCGCCATAAGTCTTGGCCCAGGTCTGAACTGTCGGAGGAGTGGTAGTAAAGGCCGCATTCACTGTCTTTGCCGCGTCCATCGTAACCAGGCAGGCGAGTGATACATTGCCCACGCATGCGTCCGCTGACCAGCCGTTAAAGTATGTGCCTGTGGCAGGGATTGCGTGGAGCGTTACAAGCGAGCCCGGAGTGTAAGTCTCTGAGCAGTCCGTGTTGCTGAGGTCGCAGTTGATGCCTGTAACCTGGCTGCGGACTGTGCCGGTCCCTGAGCCGGATTTGGTGATGCCAAGATCAACAGGCAGAAGGCTTCCAGACGGGTAATTGCCGTAATCCACATTGTCGGTGACCTTGCTGTTTACATTTCCACCGGTGTTAGTGGAGGCGTGATAAGGTCCGGCAGCGCTGCCCCAGTAGTTGTATTGTGCATTGATCATGGGCGGGGACGCAGCAGTGGCATTCTGAACAGACCAGGTTGTGTTGTTGTATATATTATTGCTGTTTACAGCTGACCCGCCGATGAGAGGATTGGCCGATGATGTTGCGTAAATGCCGACCGGGTTGGAATAGATGAAGTTCTGATAAATGTTCGGAGTAGTTGTAGCGCCTGTAAGATAAATGCCGTAGCTGGTGTTGTTGTGAATGCTGTTGTTCTGGATAGTCGGGCTGCTTGCTGAACTGCTTGAGACGTAAATGCCTGCAAAGGTGTTGCCTGCCCCGGTGATCGTATTGCCGCTGATCGTCGCAGCGCCGGCGTTGTTGTTGAGGTAAATACCGTGCCAGCCGGTGTTCGAGATAGTGTTGCCGGTGAGGGTATTTGCTCCGGTTGTGCCGTTGACATATACCCCGTTTCTGTTGGAATACTGCAGGGTCGAGTTAGTCAGCGTCAGCGGGTTGCTGCTGCTCGTCGAGATCAGCCCGGAACCGCCCCCGCCATACCGGATAACGCAATTGTTCAGATTCGTAGTGCCGGGGTCATAGTTGTAGATATACCATAGCCCCGCAGGCGAAGTGCTCCCGTCTCCGTTGGTGTCACCGCCGACACTGTCATCCCTGTAGTTTGTGAAATATACCGGACCCGTGGTCCCGTATTTGGCGTTTGACGTATTGCCGTCCGCAAGCAGCGTCCCATAGACCAACAGATTTGTGCCATCCGCAAACTTCACAATACTGTTGGCGTCCACCCGGAGCTGCTTGCCGGCGTTCACTGTGAGAGTGCCTGTCACATGGTAAACGCGGTTCGAGGACCACCTGCTATCGAGGGTTAATGCGCCCGGATACACCAACACCGCGTTGATTGGCACATTCACAAACGTCAGGGCATCATAGTCGGAGGCGGCCTGCGCGGCGTTCGGGTCAAAGCCCATGAACCCCCACCCGTTGTTTCCGAACGTGTGCGTCCCGGACATTAAGGGCTGCGAGGTGCCGGTCATATAGATGCCGTAAGAGCCTGCCCCGTTATTTGTAATTGTGTTGTTGCTCAGGATCGCGGCGCTGCCGTTGTTATAAATGAAAACGCCGTGATTTGCCGTGTTCGAGATCGTGTTGCCGGTGAGGGTGTTCGTTCCGGTCGCGCTGTCCAGCCATACCCCGTATTGGCCGGAATACTGCAGGGTCGAGTTGGTTATCGTCAGCGCGTTGCTGCTGCCCGTCCAGACCATCCCGGCAGCAGCCCCGCCATACCGCATAACGCAATTGTTCAGGTTTGTCGTGCCGGATTGGTTATGAATATAGGCCCAGTCCCCCGCAGCCGGAGTCGTGGCCGTACCGTCCCCGTTCGTGTCCCCGCCGACACTGTCGTCTTTAATACTGGTGAAATATATTCTGTTATTTACTTGACCATTTGCATTCAGAGTGTCAGTGATAGTAAGGCTGGTCACTGGGGCGAACTTTATAATCGTTCCTGCTTCGATTGTCAGCGTAACGTTTGCAGCCACTGCGACATCGCACGTTACACTATACGGACTGTTGGCCAGGTCCCACGTTGTATTGGACAAAATTATTCCGCATTTTGGTGTCGGCAGATTGAACCTCGCCGTCACGTTCTTGACTGCATCCATCGTTACCTGGCAGGTCTGACTGTTGCCTGAGCAGTCACCGGACCAGCCTACGAAGGTAGAACCGGAATTAGACGTGGCTGTGAGAGTGACTAAATCAGACGGATTATACGAGGCCGAACAGGTAGCCCCGCAGTTGATGCCGCCTATGTCGCTCGTCACAGTCCCGGTGCCGGTGCCGTTCTTTGAAATGGTGAGGGTGAGGTTGGAAATCTTTGCGACAAAGACATCGTAGCCAACTGCATGGCCATAGAGCGGCAAGACAGTCGGGAAATCAGAGGAGTCTGCTATCCCGGTGACATAGACAGTCCCGGCGGAATCTAATGCTATGGCTATACCCCAATCGTCGCCAGTGCCTCCGATATAGGTGGAGTAGTCGAGTCCGCTGCCTGAGGCGTTTATCTTTGTAATAAAGGCATCATTGGCTCCCCCTGAATAAGAAGCATAGAGCGCAGAGGTTATCGGAAAGTCTGTCGAGGAAGAGGTCCGACCTATGATAAAGGCAATCCCGGAAGTGTCAATGGCTATGGAAGAGGCAATGTCATCGCCTGCGCCACCAAGATATGTGGAATAGACAAGACTGCCTCCTGCGGTTATCTTTATGATAAAGGCATCGATCATCCCTGCATTTGCAACCTGAAGAGCAGAGGCTGTCGGAAAATCTGTCGAATTGGTATTTCCGGTAATATAGGCATTCTCTGCAATATCTAATGCTATGGCACTGCCCCAATCATCGCCAGCGCCTCCGATATAGGTGGAATAGACAAGGCCATTGCCTGCTGCGTTTATCTGTGTGATAAAGGCATCGAACCCTCCGGAATTTGTGCCCTGAAGAGCAGAGGCTGTCGGAAAATCTGTCGAATCGGTAATTCCCGTAATATAGGCATTTCCGGAGGCGTCAACTGTGATCCCGTCAGCTTCATCGTCACCGGTCCCGCCGATATAGGTAGAGTAGACAAGAGCGCTGCCTGATGCGTCTATCTTTGTGATAAAGGCATCGCTCACCCCTGCAAAAGCACCATAAAGTGGCGAGGCTGTTGGAAAGTCTGCGGAGTGGGTATAGCCGGTAATATAGGCATTTTCTGCAGTATCCAATGCTATGGCACTCCCCCCATCATCGCCTGTTCCCCCTAAATAAGTGGAATAGACAAGGCCATTGCCTGCTGCGTTTATCTGTGTGATAAAGGCATCGAACCCCCCGGTCTTTGTGCCCTGAAGAGCAGAGGCTGTCGGAAAATCTGAGGAGGCTGTATAACCTGTTATATAGGCATTTCCAGAGGAGTCAACCTTGATTCCGGCGCCTTCGTCGTGATCTGCACCGCCGAGATAGGTCGAATAAACAGGGCCGCTGCCGTCTGAGTTGATCTTTGTTACGAATACATCATATACGCCTGCATTGCTGCCCTGAAGAGCAGAGGCTGTCGGAAAGTCTGTCGAAAGGGTATATCCAGTGACATAGCTATTTCCTGAGGCGTCAATAGTAATACCGAATCCGGCATCGTCGCCATTCCCGCCCAGATAGGTCGAGTATTCAAGAAACGGGTCAATGACGAGGGGCTTTGATTTGTCATAGGAGGCGAGTTTGAAGGAGACTGCAGCAGCACCCAATCTGTCACTCCGGCTTGTCCGGAGTCTTTCTTCAGAAGGATTCCCGACAAGCGGGAATGACAACCCTGGGGCAACAACAGCGGTTTTTGATACCGGTTCTGTATCACCCTGCGCTACTTCATACTTTCCACTGACCTCGACTTTCTTCCCCTCAACAATCTGATAGATGTGAGGTGCGCGGTGGAGGAGGTCGCCGATAGAAGTCTTTACAACAAGGTCACCTGAATTGCCGACATCAATTCCATCGGCGCCTTCAAAGGCGAGCTTTATTTTTTCAGGGTCAGCACCGGGATGAACGATGAAGTCATACTCCATCCCGCCCGTTGCAGCATAAAACCTCATGTCTATGCCGGCATACACATCTTTGTAATAGACCTCACCGAAGGTCGGGACGTCTGTTCTCCATTTCGAAGGGTCTTTGCCGATGAAATAATTGACTGTTCCGGAGAGTTTTTCTTTTCCCCCGAGTACAGGCTTCAGGTTTGAGTCCTCAAGTTTCATACGAACAACATGGCGCTGGATTTCTTTTTGCGATTTCAGGTCACCATTATCATTAGCATTGCCAGAATTATTACCTGACAAATCCCCCCCAGCCCCCCTTTTCCTAAGTGGGGTATTCTCCCTCCCTTTATCTAAAGGGAGGTGAGGAGGGATTTTGGAATCTCTAAATTCTTCAATGTGACCAACCTTCTTCAGGTCAAAAACTATTTCCTTGTCTGTAAAGAAGACAGTGGAGTTGCCGCTCCTGGCGTAATATTTTACTTTGCTATCTAACTGTCCCCTGTTTTCGATAAAACGAAGAGGCATCTTTGCGAGAGTTCTCTTTACCCCGTCAGTAATGCCTTCCCCACTCTTAAGATAAGAGGGGGCTAAGGGGGAGTTATGATTTTCAGAAGGTGAAGACGGCCCTATGTCAGAGGAAAGAAAAGAAGGGAAAAGGTTGTGAAGATCAACAGATTCAGTCCGTGTCGTCGGTATGATCTGAATTGGTGAGCCAGCCTTGAAGTTAAGAGCAGGTAAGGGCCGGGAGACCGTCGAAGGAATTTCTTTTATGAGTGCTTCGGATGCCTTTGTAGTTGGCAGGCCTGCCGGGGTCGGGGCATCGGTATGTTTCAGTGAGTACTCAAAAGCCGGACTTCTCCTGAAAAACTCCCTCTGCTTCGAGGCATAAGACACTGCCTCAAACAGGGGTTGAAAGATGGTCATGCTGCAGAGAAGAATTGAAATGGCTGTATTGAATCTTCTCATTCCCTCTCCAAATCCCCCCTTTTTATTAAAAAACATACCTCCTCACCTCCCTCATAACGACTATTTGAATATGTATACATTGTCCCCAATATTCTGAATTGTGATTCAAAGTACTATTCAATAAAGTTCAAACTACTTCGGAGAGATAAAGCCCTCCGGCGTTTTAGTGTGTTAATCACCGATACAGCGAGCTTTAGTGATCCTAAAAAAAAGACCGGTGTCAGACTGTCATCATAGGGTGTTCTACCGGTATTCACTCTTGAATACCTGTGAAACAGAGGAGCCGTCCGGTTGGCTCCATAGTATTACCGCGTTTCCGGCATTATCCATAGAAACAGTTGGATGGGATGCGTCGGTTCCATCCGGACTTGCGTTGTCAGTCAGTGAAGAAGGGACTGTCCACGAGCCGCTCCTGAATTCGCTTTTAAACACCTGCCAGTTTGCGCCGTCTTTCTGCTCCCACACTGCAAGCGCATTGCCACTGTTGTCCATTGCGACCTGCGGGTTAGCCGCATCTGAACTGTCCGGACTTATATTATTGGACAGGGTGGACGGGTGTGCCCAGGAACCTCCGCGGAATTCGCTTTTAAAAATCTGCCAGTTTGCGCTGTCTTGTTGCTGCCAGGCGATCAGAGCGTTGCCGCTTCCGTCCATCGCTGCCCTGGGGTTGATAGCATCAGTACCATTAGGGCTGACGTTATCGGATAAAGAGGCAGGATGAGACCATGCATTGTTTCGGAACTCGCTTTTAAAAATCTGCCAGTTAGCGCCGTCTTTCTGCTGCCAGGCGATCAGGGCGCCTCCGATACTGTTCATGGCGACCTGTGGGTTGACAGCGTCTGTGCCGTCAGGGCTTATGTTTAAAGAAAGTTTTCCGGGCTTCTTCCATACGCCGCCTCTGTATTCGTTTTTGAAAATCTGCCAGTTGGCTCCATCCCACTGTTCCCAGACAATGATCGCATTGCCATTGTTGTCCATAGCTACCTGTGGGTTTGCGGCATCGGTGCCGTTTGGGCTCATGTTTGCAGAAAGCAGACCGGGTCTTTTCCATACGCCGCCCCTGTATTCGCTTTTGAAGATCTGCCAGTTGGCTCCATCCCACTGTTCCCAGACAATGATCGCATTGCCCTTGTTGTCCATGGCAACATTGGCATTGACCGCATTACTGCCGTTTGGGCTTATGTTTGCAGTGAGCTTCGTTGGCTTTGTCCATTTATTGCTGCGGAACTCGCCCTTGAAGATCTGCCAGTTGGCCCCATCCCACTGTTCCCAGACAACTATGGTGTTTCCATTGCTGTTCATCACAGCCTTTGCATTGGCTGCGTTGCTGCCGGCAGGAGACAATGCATCGGTTAATGACGAGGGATACATCCAGAGATTATTGCGGAATTCGCCCTTGAATATCCGCCAGCGTGTGCCGTCAAACTGTTCCCATACGCTTACAACGGCCCCGTTGGCTCCGGCTGTAATACGCGGCATAACAGCCTCTGTGCCATTGGGGCTTATGTTGTCCGAGAGATTCAGCGGATTGGTCCATGTCTTGGGTTTGGGGCAGGGCGATGACGCGAGGTTGTAGCCGGTCACGTCTATGCTGCCGCCTGAAGCAGCACTGCAGGTGTCTTCACCCAGGCCGGGACAGGCTGTCGGAAAGACGAACTGATAGGGTGGCATATTGTCCCACAGATTATTTCTGGCATTTATGATAAGAGGGGAATTGCTGTACAGGTCTGCCTGAGCGTTACAACTGAGGGTGTTATTGTTGATCAATGGATTGCCGGCAGGTGAGATGCTAATGCCGGTGCTGTTTGCTTGTATGAGATTGTTTGAGACTGTCGGAGATCCCGCGGCGATGTATAGGGCAGAGACATTGCTTGTGAGCGTATTTCCGCTGATGAGAGGACTGCCTCCGTATATGTTGATTGCAGCGCTGCCTGAACACGGGCCTCCCATCCCCTGGATGGTGTTGTTGTTTACCGCTGAGTTGCTCTGCAGTGAAATCCCTCCGCATCCCTGGTCCATGAGATTGTTCGTGATCGTCATGACAGAGGAATTGTCCGCCACCTTCAGCCCGCCGGACGACAAGGTGCAGCCATCGACAACTGCGCCTGCTGCGCCTATTATCCCTGTCGGATAGGGCTGGATCGGATCACTTATCTGAATAACGGTAGTATGGTTAGGTCCAAGGCAGAGAAGAGAAGTCCCCGTTTTAAGCACAAGAGGGAAGGTCTCTCCTGAAGCACTGTTGTAAGTCCCGGCCGAAACGTATATTGGTTCATTGCCCGAAGTCTGGGACAACGCAAATGTTATCGTCCTGCATGGGCTGGTTTCTAAGCCGCAGCCAGTGATATCGCTGCCGTTTGTCGCATCCACATAGGTCCCGATTGCCGTTGAAAGTTCTGCATTATCAAATGCAAAGCTGTCCTGAGTATATACGCCATAGAGGCCTGAGGGAGAGTTGCCAAAGGCCTTTAAGCCCACCCTTCCGCCCGGGAATGAATTGTCAGATAAAGCGGCTACAAGCACATTGTTTATTCTGAATTCGAAATTCGGCCCCTGACCTCTCACTTCCAGTCTGTTCCATGCGTTGAAGCCCTGATTTATCGCTGCATTGAATGTCCAGTTCGTGACAAGGTATGTCGTTACGCCCGCCACTTTTTTGAAGATAAGATAATATCCATCGGAACTGATATGGAACATATATCCGTTATTGTAGGTCCCGTCTGTCCTGAACAAAAGTCCATAGCCACTGCCGGTCACTCCTGAAACCTGTGCTACGTCAGCCTTATAGACGAACTTTGTGTATACATCATCATAGTGGCTGAAAAAGACCCTGGGCGGATAAACGTTTGCCCAGACCGAGTACCTTGCATTTGAGACAGTCCATGCACCACTGCCGTCATTGATCCAGCTGTCTGCCAAGCCGTCGTTAAAGTTTTCGATGAAGTCTGTTGCAGCAAAGGCCGCAGGCAGGATCAGGCCATGCAGCGCAATCAATATCGTCAGTAGTAGTACAGACTTCTTTTGCAACGAAGCCGCGTTAATGCCCATATCAGCGACGTTCCTCGGGCGGAGGAGGAGGCGGTGGCGGCGGCGGTGGATCTTCAGGTACAGGGACCGGAGGAGGAGGCGCAATCGGAGCAGGTGGCGCAGGCGCCGGGACTATAGCCGGTGACGGAATTGGTGCCGGCGCCGGGATTGGGGTCGGTGTCGGGACTGGCGTTGGTGCTGAAGGTTGGGACAAAGAGCCGGATAATCCGGATACCGATTGTTGAGCTACAGGAGGCGCCTGCATAACCTGCGTCGCTCCCTGGGTCCGTTGAATTACGATTGGCTCTCTGAAGATCGGCACATCTCGTGTGATATCAGTGGCAGCACCGAGGACCGCCATTGACTGGGAAAATCTCTTGAGAGTTTCCGAATCGATCGGACGCGCATCATCCGGAGGCATGCCTGCCAGGAGACAGCTCATGCTGTCCTTTGTAATTATGACCTCCTTGGGTACCTCTTCCTTTATATTCCTGAATAAGACCTTCCCCTCCATCACCATGGTACAGGACCTCAATGCTTCGTCCTTACCTTCAGACCATATGACAAATTTAGTCCCTCGTGCAGCTGCAAGGGCCGTAGATGTATGGACCTCAAGATCAGATCTCCCGACAACCACCTTCAGCGAGCCGTCGATCAGTTTGAAGACTGACTTGGCCCTGTTTTTTTCGGGGCTGTACAAATACTGTTCTATCTCCACCTTGCTCAGCTCGCCCAGGTTAAGGATGCTGTCATCCTGAAAAGAGAGCTTTACCCTGGACTTCTCGTCGGTTGCTACCGCATCCTTAAGCAACAGGGCCATCTGCGGTTTCGCATCGAGCTTCTGTGCAGCCCGGAGGAGATAGACCTTCTTGCTTGTTGAAAGGACCTTTCCGACCTCTGAAGCCCCGGATGCCCCTGAGACGAGAATGACAAATAAAAACTGATAAAAAATTATGGTCCGCAGAACTCTTTTCATAAGACACCCACAATGAATAAAATAGAAACCATATTCCTCTTGTAATCAAACACGCCAAGATTTGACCTGTTTCTTGTATAGCTGTCCGAGACGGTCAGTCCTAAATGTTTTCTGATCATATAAGTGCCTCCCAGGCTGTAAACCTGCATATGGTCGGTTCTTTTCTCCTGATAGGATGGATATTCGCCCCTGTAATGCTTCTCACTATATTCACCGGTAAGGCGAAGAAAAAAGTCTGAGATGCCGTACAGAAGTTCCGCACCTGTTCTGTACCCGTTGTAATCCCAGTATCTCTGTTCTGTACGGTCAAAATCGCCGGCCAGAAATATACTGCCGCTTAACGGGGCCAGCGAAATATTCTGTTTCAGGCTTATGGTTGACTGATGTCCTGTCCGGACTGAATTAGTCTCAAACAAGGCACTGTCCCAGTACTTGTGCCACTTGTATTCGTAAAGACCCTCGGTCGAGGCGGTGTCGGATTCCTTGATCAGGACCTTGCCGAACAGGGCATTTGTGGAGCTGTACTGTTCGCCTCCAAACAGTGTATATTCAAGTCTGTGACCCAGCTCGGCAATTATTGTGCTGGAGACTGCAACGCTTACCGAGGGGCCAAGCCGCTGAAAGAGGATATTGAAATCCTTCAGATGCCCGTGAAGACTCTGGTACAGACTGTATTCAATGTTTAGGCTGACGCTGTCTGACTTCAAAGGTGTGGCGGATGCGTGGAGGTAAAATATGGCCCTGGTATCTGAATGTCTTTTATTGCCCGATGGCGGATTTGAGGGCTCCACCGTCACATTGCTGTCATATTGAAGACCGGTAATTGCCGTGAGCTGGTAATTCTTTTTTTCGGTCTTATTTTTGCAGGCCTCGAGGAGTTTTGAGATGTATCTGCTGAACTCTTCATCAGGGGCATGGTCCCTATAGGCAGCGGCTGTTGATTCAGCCTTTTGGCACTGTGCAGTAAGAGAATAGACGCGCACCAGTTCGAGATACACCTCAGGTGAACTGTTTCCGCTGCTGAGGTTCTTAAGAAAAAGTGACTCAGCCTCGCTATAACGGCCGGCGCGCGAGTACGCAACACCGGCATAATAGATGATCTCGGGATCCTCAGGAGAGACCTTCAGGGCCTTCTGGAGTAATGCAAGGGCATCGGATATCCTCTCCTCGGCAATTCGTTGAATGCCCTGAGCAAGAAATATATCGTGCTCTTCGGCCGCATCAACTGCTGTAAAAGAGAGGCATAACAAAAAAGCGAGGAGATATGCTTTACAGTGAAACCTCATGACACTATCAGCCCCCCCCATTCCGTACCTATATCAAAGGATGATAAGACTCTAACAGTTAAAATACTTCAGCAATATTTTCATGAGCTTCTGTAAATATGTCAACCTGAAGTTATAATTAGCAAATTGCGGGATTGTTACTTTTGAGAAGGGATAAAGGCTGTGGCTTGAATTTACGGAAGCGGGAAAGCTAAAAAAGAATCAGGCAGTTGCGCAGACCTTGCCGGTCAGTTCCTGCATCAGGGTCTGAACACTTACGATCTTATCCACGCGTGAAGCATTGGTCCCTACGGTGTAGAGTGGTTCCTCCTTGTCAGCGTTATAGTCAGCTGAACTCAGCAGGCCGTTACAGATGCAGAAGTGGTGTTCGTTGCTTGCCTTTGCAGGACATAGGCTGTATTTGCTCTCACTGTCCTTTTGCAGAACATATCCCTTGTCGCATTTTGGCTTCCGCAGTTTTGAAAGTGCAGAGACGTACATGGGAGACTGTTTGATGATCCTGAAGGGAAGGCCGCAGGGCGAACCGGGATCAAAGGCAACGATGATGTCCTCATCCTGAGCTGCAACCACAGACTTCTTATAATCCGGAGATGCGCTGCTCTCTTCCGTAGCGAGAAAGCGGGTTCCCATCTGAACGCCGTCAGCTCCTGCCTTCATATATCGTGCAATATCCTCATAGGTATAGATGCCGCCTGCTACAATGATCGGGAAGTCACCATATTTCCTTGCCGCGTCCTTGACCGGAGGCAATAAGTTCTCAAGTTTGTTCGCTTCAATATCGATCTGGTCCATCTTAAAGCCGAGATGGCCGCCGGCAAGAGGACCTTCGAGGACCACTGCATCAGGCCGGTATCCCAGCTTCTCCCACTTCTTGCAGATGATCTCGAGCGCCCGGGTTGACGAAACGATCGGTATCAATGCCGTATCCTTCGGATTCTGTATTGCGGGGAGTGAAACAGGAAGGCCTGCGCCTGATATAATCATGTCAGCGCCGGCATCGAGGGCTCCTTTTACCGAATCATTATAGTCGCGGGCAAGAGCGCACATAATATTGATGCCCGCAAATCCGCCCTTGGCTTTGGCCAGGGAAACTTCTTCATAGGCCGCCTCATACGAATTGAGCTTCTTGCCTGTGCGCTCAGATACGAGACGGTCAAGGCAGGCGCTTGAAACAATGCCCACGCCGCCTTCTTTGGCAACAGCACTTGCAAGAGGAAAGAGGGAAACGCCGACTCCCATGCCGCCCTGGATGATAGGTACTGGTATCGACTTCCCTTTTATCGTTAATGACGAAAGAATATCGCTCATATTGTTCTTTTATAATCGCGTATTACAGAAATTTTATCAAGTGATATTTTTCTCATAATGCAGAAGCGCGAAAAATCAGCCAAAAGCTTTTCATCAGCGCGACAAATGTTTTACAATACACGTAAAACCACGTTTCAGAAAGGACAGAGGCATGCTTTCTCCACGGGCACAAAAGATAAAACCATCTCCAACCCTCGCTATTGATTCGAGGGCAAAGGCTATGAAGGCTTCGGGCATTGATGTCATCAACTTCGGTGTTGGCGAGCCGGACTTCGATACGCCGGACAATATAAAAGAGGCTGCCTGCAGGGCGATCAGGGACGGCTTTACGAAATATACTGCAGTCGGCGGCATTGACCCTCTGAAGGATGCGATCATCGGGAAGTTTCAGAAGGACAACAACCTTGCCTATAAGCGGGAAGAGATTGTCGTGTCCTGCGGCGCAAAGCACAGTCTTTATAATATTGCCCAGGCGCTGTATGGCCCCGGCGATGAGGTGATCATCCCTTCTCCGTATTGGGTATCCTATCCCGACCAGGTGCTCCTGAACGACGCAAAACCTGTTTTTGTGAAGACAGTTGAGTCTGATTCTTTCATGGTGCGGCCTGAGGCACTTGAGGCCTGTATCACAAAGAATACGAAGGCACTGATCCTGAACTCACCGTCAAACCCCACCGGCATGCTTTATGACAAAAAGACCCTGGAGAAGATCGCAGAGCTTGCGGTCAAACATAATTTTTATGTTATATCTGATGAGATTTATGAAAAGCTGGTGTATGACGGCGTTACGCATGTCAGCATAGCCTCTCTCGGCGAAGAGGTCAGGGCAAAGACCATTGTGGTAAACGGCCTTTCGAAGTCGCACGCCATGACGGGATGGAGGCTTGGATACGCTGCAGGGCCCTCTGATGTGATCAAGGCCATGACGAACATCCAGAGCCAGTCAACGTCCAATCCTAACTCCATGACACAGAAGGCAGCTGTTGAAGCGCTGAACGGCCCGCAGGAGTTTATCATTACCATGCGTGACGAGTTTGACAGACGGAGAAAGTTCGTTGTGACCGAACTTAACACGATACCTGGCATGAGCTGTATCATGCCGAACGGGGCATTCTATGCTTTCCCAAACACGGCGAAGATCTACGGGGCGCGGTTCGGGGACAAGACCATCAGTTCATCGACCGACCTTGCGCTCTATCTTCTCGAAGAGGCAAAGGTGGCGCTGGTGCATGGCGAAGCCTTTGGTGATGACAACTATGTGAGGATCTCCTATGCCACATCCATGGACGATATCAGGAAGGGCCTTGAAAGGATCAGGCAGGCGCTGCAGAACCTTGAAATCAGGAAGTAGTTGATGACGGATACATTCAGGTCCGGTTTCATAGCGCTCATCGGCAGACCGAATGTCGGCAAGTCGACGCTTCTGAATGCGATTCTCGACCAGAAGATCGCGATCGTGGCGGACCGGCAGCAGACGACGCGTAACAGACTCCTGGGCATAAAGACCTTTGAGCATGCCCAGATGATATTTGTCGATACCCCCGGCATCCATAGCCCCCGGCATGCCCTTGGGGAGTCGATGGTCAGGACAGCAGAAGAGGCCATGCAGGATATTGATGTTATTGCCTTCGTCACCGATGCGGATAAGCGCGATGAAGACCTTGCGATCATCGCTTTGTTCAGAAAGCTGAAGACGCCTGTCCTGTTTGTGCTGAACAAGGCCGAGACCAAAAGTCCTTCAGAGATCTCTGATATTATCCATACCTATGGCGACCTTTTTCCTTTCAGCGCGTTTCTCTCACTCTCTGCGCTCAAGGTAAAAGGTATCGGGTTTTTGCTCGAAAAGATAAAAGGCCTACTCGCTGAGGGGCCGAAGTACTATGATGACGACACGGTCACTGATCAGTATGAGAAGTCTATGGCAGCTGAGATCATCAGGGAGAAGATAATCAAGAACACGTCTGAGGAAGTGCCTCATGCTGTTGCTGTCGAGATACAGGAATGGAAGGAAAAGAAAAAAGGTCTTGTCAGCATCAGCGCCGCCATTTACGTTGAAAGAGAAGGGCAGAAGGGTATTATCATCGGAAAGAAGGGTGAACTGCTGAAGACGATCGGCAGCCAGGCGCGCAGGGATATCGAGAGGCTAATCTCTTCAAAGGTCTTTCTTGAACTTTGGGTTAAAGTAAAGAAAGGCTGGCGCGATGATAAAAAAATGCTGCAGTCGCTGGGGTACCGGTAATGTTCGTTGAAATGAAGGTTGAGGGTCTTCTCTTTGACCCCCGGAGCAACATGTATATCCTTTTGCTCAAACAGACTGAAGGTTCGGGAACCCTTCCCATATGGATCGGCAAACCCGAAGCGGATTCGATTGCGCTTGCCCTCGGTAAGGTGTCCACGCCCAGGCCCCTTACCCATGACCTTGTCAAGAACGTGATTGACGGTCTTAATGTGAAGGCCACCAAGGTCGTTATTACGGAGATCATCGACAATACGTTTTATGCCCTCATCCATATCGCCGACGGCCAGAGAGAGGCGCTGATCGACTCCCGGCCGAGTGATGCAGTGGCGATCGCACTGCGGGTGAATGTGCCGATCTTTGTAGAAGAATCAATCCTCGGCACAAAAACCGCTGACGAACTCGATGAATGGCTGAAGAACCTTAAGCCTGAAGACTTCGGCAATATTATGTAATGCTTCAGAGGACCGAAGGCATCGTACTCCGGACAATCCCCTATGGTGAAGCGGACCTCATTGTCACCTACCTCACCAAAGACCTCGGCATCGTCAAGGTATTTGCAAAGAGCCCCAGGAAGACAAAAAGCAGGTTCGGCAGCAGTCTTGAGCCGCTGACCTTCTCCCGCATTGCGTTTTGGGGAAAAGAGGATGCGGCCTTGCCCCGGTTGACCCAGGCTGATATTATCCATTCATTCAGTTCGCTGAGAGAATCGCTGCAGTGTTTTATCAGGGTGTCGGAGCTTATCGAACAGACGCTTCATCTTGTGCCTGAAAGGGATACGGGCAGAAATATCTTTCCCCTTCTTATGAAAACTCTTGCGATCATGGAAACCGGCTGTCTGAATCCGCTCATTGCGCTGTTTTACAAGCTTAAACTGCTGGAGATTACCGGGTTCCTGCCGGGACTTCATATCTGCGGCCGTTGCGGCGGCAGAAGCAATGCCTTTCATCTGTCTCACGGCACCGTGCTCTGTGTGAAATGCTCGGAAGAGGAAGATGTCAGCAGCAGGCTTTCCCCGGGGGTTACGGCCTTTTATTCGAGCCTGATGAGATGGGACATAGCAAAACTGGAAAGGTTAAAACCTGATGCAGGCGTTCTGAAAGAATTGGCACTGCTTGTTGACGAGCACAGCAGATATGTCACGGAAAAGAACCTCAGGTCACGCGAATTCAGGAGAGTGTAGGTATTCCAAGTTGCATTCAAAACGATAACAAGGCGACAAGTGAGGAAGTGACGCAGGCATACTGTCTGGTATGTTGAGGAGCTGACCCCAGAGTAGGTGCTTTAAGCAGACAAAGCCAACGTAGTTTGCGTTTGAATGCGACCTGGGATCAGACTTCCCTGCGTTTTTCGTCCTCTTCCTGATGCATCTTGCATTCAATGCACATAGTAGTTACCGGTCTCGCCTCAAGCCTCTTGACGTCAATCTCAAGCCCGCAATCATCACAGATGCCGAAGGTGCTGCTATCGATTCGTTCGAGGGCTTCGTCGATCTTTATCAGGAGGCGCTGTTCTCTGCCGCGCAGGCGGAGCATGAAATTTGTATCTGTTTCGGCTGACGCCTGGTCGCCCATATCAGGGAATATGGACTGTTCAGGAAGTTCATTACGAGCCACTTCAGCCTCACTGAGGAGCGCGGCCTTCTGCTGAAGGAGAATGCCTCTTATCTTCTGATATTTTGAGGCGCCGGAACCCTTCAGGGGTTGCTTTTTTACGGATGCCGGTGTTGCCGGTGCGGCATTTAACGCCAGCTTTGCAGCTTTTGGAATTTTCTTTGCCGGTTTCTTTACGGTTTTAACTGCTTCCGCTGCAGCGATTTTTTTTGTGATATGTGATGACTGCGTTCCCTTTTTAGAGACAGTCTTCTTGTCTGCTTTTTTCGTTGGCATAATTGCTCCCCTAATGATTTTTATTAGACTAACAGAACATTTTCTACTCCGTCAAGACAGATAGGGAAAGGAGAGAAAGAATTGTCGTGAGTGTTAATGTATCGGTTATTCGCAGTTTTCCCGGGATTTGATGAAGGCGATAAGCGCTTCTCTGCTCTGGTCATCTATATCAATGAATTTGACGCCGACGCCGCAGTCTTCTTCCCGCTGGGCATTGATTTCTACATGAACGATCTCTCCCTTGATCCTGACGGGATGAGGCAGTTCAGGCACATGGAGCAGGAGTTCTGCAATCTCGTGAAGTGCGTGCGCTCTCGTTGTCCTGATGAACATGCCTCGCCTGCTCACGTTTTTGGTGTATTCGTCAATAAATTCATTAAAGGTTTTGTAGGAAACTTTTAATGAAATGGGGCAGCGTCTTTCAGTCCTCTTATCAACAGACAAACGTTCGGTGTCCCGAAGCGGCGTCAGCGATACCAGTGTCCCGCAGGAAGGGCAGGGCGCTTCAGGAAAAGGGTTCTGCTCCAAATAGATTTCAGTCAGAAACTCCTTGCACTTGGGACATTGGGGCATCTTGCGGCTATAGACCTTGTCAGCGCTGCCGCTGCCAACCTGTTGGGCGAATTTCTCAAAATCGTCACTCATGTTTTTTATTATAGGTAATTGCCGAAATAATATTCAATGATATTCATTTTTTCTTCAAAATACCGTTGTAATATATATCAGAATATAAGCACACGTCTGTGTGCACAACTTAAGGAGGATGAGATGAAAAAAGTATTATTTGCTGTTCTTGCGGTGGTCCTTGCATTTGGCGTTGCTGTGGCAAAAGACTATGAAGTGAAGAAGAAGGCCGGAGACTTTGATGTTGAGGTGCGCATAGACAAGAACCCGCCGGTTGTGGGCGACAATAATTTCACGATCGCTGTCAGGGATGCAGCAGGCAAAGACATTACCGACGCCAAGGTCGTCATAGATTACTCGATGCCGGCCATGCCGGGCATGCCCGCCATGAATTACAAAACCGACGCCATGATCAAGGGCAATCTCTATAAAGGTACGATGAACCTTTCGATGTCCGGTCCCTGGAACATAGCGGTCAAGATCACGAAGGCGGGCAAAACATCAACGGCAAAATTTACGGTGGATGCGAAATAGGTATGCCTGAGAGTCGATAAGTGAGAGGACAAACCGGGTGGCGTACAAGCGTTATGCTACCCGGTTTGCCCTCTGTAATTCCCACCTCCCACCGCACAGGTAAGGCGCTTTTCTTCACAATCTTTTCAAAATCCCTTCAAGGGGTCTTCACTATCCCATGGTAAAACAGATGGTAAGAAAACTATGAAAGGACAATGTCCATGAACCTTATAAGAGCAATAATGTCAGCTGTCTCCTTATTGATCTTTCTGAGCCTTTATATGCCAGTCTCTTATTCCCATGATCTTGTATGGCCCGGTGATAAATTGAAAGTCCTTTTTCCTCAGGCAGTCTCTTTTGAACAGAAAAATCTGTATGTGTCTGATGAGCAGCGGGCGAATATTGAGAAGGCTTTGGGGGTTAAGCTCCCTGACGAGGATCTGAAGCCATCGATATATTTCGCGGTCGTTAGAAATACGCCTGATGCTGCTGTTCGCAAGGCAGGGGCCATTATGTTCATTGATGCCCAGGGCGACGGTGGAAAGATTGAGATTGGTGTTGTAGTGAGCAGCAGGGGTGATCTTGTAAAGGTGCTGATTTTTGAGAATAAAGAATCATCAAAAGTCACTGATCCCACATTCCTTAAGCAGTTCGAGGGGAAAAGGGCGTCTGACCTGTTCAAAACCGGCA
>JACRHC010000136.1 GCA_016217675.1 Nitrospirota bacterium | reverse complement strand
CCCGCCCTCCGCAGTTTGGTTCTAATTTCGATATAAGAGAGAGGATAATCACCAGCAGCCTCCGCGTCATTGCTTAATAGTGAAATGGTCTACGACGCAAAAGCGCATGTAGTGCCGACTACCCCCTTGAAAACAAGGCGTTGAACTGTAATAATTTCGGCACGATGTATTTACGAAGACGTTGTCGCATCAAGGGTGGTATACAGTACGAATCATGGGCGTTGGTAGAGTCCGTGCGGACGGCGCGAGGGCCCAGACAGAGGACGGTAGTAACCGTCGGCAAACTTCCCGGTCTGGATGCAGAAGAGAAGATTGGCTGGGAAGAGATCGGCAGGGTGCTTGACGGCAAGCCGGCAACTACACCGTCTTTGTTTGAGCAAGAGCCGGATATACCTTCCTGGGCTACGGTCAATCTCAAGGGCATACAGGTGGAGCGGCTTCGTCATTTTGGAGATATCTACCTTGGCCTTGCGCTGTGGAAAAGGCTGGGGCTTGAGGAATTCTGTGAGCAACATATTCCTTCCGGCAGAGAAGATATCCCTTGGTCGGTAATGGCAGCAGTTCTCAGTCTCGCCAGATTCTGTGCTCCTTCATCGGAACTGCAGATAGCGGATTCGTGGTATAGCAAGACCGCTCTTGATGATCTGCTTGGAGTGCCAGCTGAAAAGATAAACGATGATCGACTATATCGTGCGCTGGATGCGCTTCTTCCTCACAAGGACAATATGTGCAAGCATCTACAGAAAAGATATGGAGATTTGTTCGGCACTAAATTCGATTTTCTCATCTATGACATTACCTCGACATATTTTGAAGGAATGGGGAAAGCCAATCCACAGGCACAGAGAGGTTATAGCAGAGACAGTCGGCCTGACTGCGTGCAGGTCTGTATCGGTCTTGTGGCAAGCGCTGAAGGGTTGCCGTTGGCCTTCGAGATATTCGACGGAAACCGCACGGATGTTACTACGGTAGAAGAGATGGTCGAGCTTATGCAGAACAAGTACGGCAAGGCAGAGCGGATATGGGTCATGGACAGGGGTATGGTGAGCGAAGAAAACATAGAGTCTTTACAAAACTGTGGCGCCCGCTACCTTGTAGGCACACCAAAATCCATGCTCAGGAAGTTCGAACAAGAGCTTATTGATAAAGGCTGGCAGGAGGTTCAGAATGGAGTGGAGGTTAAACTCTGCCCTGCACCTGATGGCACGGAAGAAAGCTTTGTTCTATGCCGCTCCGAAGGGAGAAAAGACAAAGAGACAGCTATACTGAACCGGTTCATTACACGCTTGGAAGCAGGACTCGACAAACTCAAGCAGCAGGCTGAGCAGGGAAGACTCAGGGACCGGCAGAAGGCAGACCGCAGGATCGGGCGTCTTTTAGAGAGAAACAGCCGGGCCGCATCTCTCTTTGATATCACTGTAGAACAACAGGGAACAGGCAATCAGAGCCGTCTGAAGATAATCATCACAAAGCACGAAGACCGCTATGAGTGGCTCCTTTCCACCAGCGGCAGTTATCTTCTTCGCACTAACTGGACAGAGAAAGATCCTAAGGAAATATGGAAAACATATATTCAGCTTACTCAGGTAGAAGACGCCTTCCGGACTGCCAAGAGCGATCTGGGGATGAGGCCGATCTATCATCACAAGGCTGATCGCACGCAGGCTCATATCCTCGTGTGTTTCCTTGCATTGGTTTTGTGGCGGACACTTCAGCAGTGGATGGAGTGTTCAGGACTGGGCACAGCTCCAAGGAAACTTCTTGAAGAACTCCGTGAGATCAAGTCTCTCGATGTGCTTTTGCCTTCTCGCGATAATAAAACCATCCGGCTGAGAGTTGTGAGCACTGCTCCTCCCGGACTAAAGATTTTGCTCCAGCGTCTGAAACTGCCTCTGCCCAACAGACCGAAGATTATTGAAAATGTAGTGCCGACTTTGGCCGACTGAGTGAGCTAACTTATTGATTTGCAAAAATTTTGAATCTCAAACTGCGGAAGATGGG
>JACRHC010000008.1 GCA_016217675.1 Nitrospirota bacterium | reverse complement strand
TTTCTGTCAGCTCCACCGTAAGGGTCTGGGAAAGTTCAAGCTGAGGCATCTGAAGGAGCTTGATCGCCATCTGAAGCTGGGGGGTAAGGACCAGCTTCTGGCTGAGTTTGAGCTCAAGCCGGTTTTGGAGAGCCATTAGAGCCTGAATTCCTCGCCAAGATAGGCCTCTTTCACCTTGGGTGTTGCAACCAGTTTTTCCGGTGTGCCTTCTTCGAGGATCTCGCCGTCGCTGATGATATATGCCCTGTCTGTGATTGAGAGTGTATCTCTGACATTATGATCTGTAATGATGATGCCGAGCCCCTTTGATCTGAGATAAATCATCATCTTCTTCAGTTCTATGATCGCAAGCGGGTCGATGCCGGCAAAGGGTTCGTCAAAAAGGATGAATGTCGGTTTTGTTGCCAAAGCACGGGCAATCTCAGTGCGTCTTCTTTCGCCTCCTGACAATTTGTACCCGTCTCTCTTTGCGAATTCAGTGAGATTGAATTCGCGCAGAAGACTCTTGAGTTCTGTCTCGATCTCATCACTGTTCAGGCCTTTGATCTCAAGCACGGCCCTGAGGTTATCCTCAACTGAAAGCTTTCTGAAAATCGACGGCTCCTGCGGCAGATAACTGATACCCCTTCTGGCCCGCTGATACATGGGAAGATTGCCGATGTCCTGGCTGTCAAGGAGTATTCTTCCTCCCTCTGGCCGGACCAGACCGAGAATGCTGTAGAATGTGGTTGTCTTGCCTGCGCCATTGGGGCCAAGGAGCCCAACAATTTCAGAGGTCGAAACATAGAGATCGATATTCTTTATGACGACTTTTTTGCCATAACTTTTTTGAAGTGCCTTGACCTCAAGAAGGTGCATTAGTTGTCCTGCCTGTTCTTCATGATGACCTTGCTGCTGCCTTCTACAAAGGAGCGGTCCTCGTCCACAAAATACGTTATTTTTGTTCCTGACACGATATTCTGTCCGTCCAGGGCACGGGGGTTCCCTGTAAACACGATCCTCTCAGGAGGATCAGCGTAGTACGTAGCTTCCTGTGACGTCAGAAGTTTATCTTCTTTATGGACTTTCACATTACCCTTTGACTCAATCCTGGTAATATCTCCGCCGGGGTCTGTGTAGTGGACCATCATCCAGTCTGCGTGCATGGTTATATCCGTCGTCTTTGCGATCACATTCTTTTCAAATAGGGCGGTATGGGCCTGGTTGTCTGCTGTCAGTGTCTCGGAAGTGATGGTCACAGGACCCTTAACCCTGGACTTTGAAGCCCCGGATGGCTTGCCTGTCTCAGGTGTTTTGGTCTTTTGAGCAGGTTTTAATTCCCCGGCAGATGAAACTCCCCCAAAGAGGATGAAAAAGGAGAGACTAACGGTTAAAAGTAGCTTTGACATCCTTCAGTATCCTCACTTTATGGTTGTTGTTTTCAGCCTGCATACCTTTTCCCTCAAGCTCGAATTTTCTGCCTTCGATTCTTACATCTCCAGCAGTATCAAAATTTCCCTTGCCGCCATCAATGCGGACCTGGCTCGTTGTAAGCACATAATTATCGTTACTGGCCTGCAGAACTCCCTCTACGGATATCTGCCGTGTTTCCATGTTGTACAGCCCTTTTTCAGCCTTGACGGTCATGCCCTGATTCTCAAGTTTCATTTCAACGCCGGTCAGCAGGGCTTCTTTTCCATCCCTGGTCATGTCTGCCCTCTTTGCCAGGATTACCCAGTCAGTGGTACCGTTTTTCCTGTTCACGATCTTCAGACCCTCAAAAAAAGAATCGCCCTTTGCCTGAAGATCGAGTTTGCCGCCTTTTTCCGTGCGAACAAGGCCAAATAGGGCCAAGGCTGCGATACTGAGGCCTACAAAAAGGAGTTTTTTAGACATGAAAAAGTTTATCACATGGCCGGGTAATAGTAAAGGCAAAAAGTATGCCAATGCGTCATGCTGAGCTGCTCAAGAGTGCGCTTCTCATGATCTCCAGAGGGGGGGCGGCGCCTGTCCAGAGTTCAAAGGCGAGGGCTCCCTGCCAGAGCAGCATACCTGCCCCACTGACTGTTTTGCAGCCCTTTGCCTCTGCCTGACTGAGCAGTGGAGTTTTGTGATAAATAAGATCGCAGACGACAACTGACGGCGTTAATGTATCAGGATCAAGCGGCATCTGATCGCATTGTTTGAGGCCCAGCGGAGTCGCATTGATAATAATGTCGAACTCCCCGGAATGTCTGAGGTCTGCTGCCACGGTAACCGCACCCCTTGAGGAAAGATCAGCTGCCAGCGCCTCTGCCTTTTCCCTGCTCCTGTTATAGAGTGTCAGGACCTTCGCCTCTTTGCAGAGATAAAAGCCGATGGCCCGCGACGAACCGCCGGCGCCGATAATCATGACCTTCTTGCCTGCCGCATTAATTCCCAGCTCTTCGAGGGACTTCATAAAACCCTTGCCATCTGTATTGTATCCTGTCAGTGTCCCCTTATTGTTTACGATGGTATTGACAGCCCCGATCTCCATTGCCTCTTTGTCCATAATATCAAGAAAGGGGAGGGCAGCCTCTTTATGGGGGATGGTCAGATTTACGCCGATAAGGGAGAGAGCCCGTATTGACTCCACTGCCTGCTTCAGCGACTCAGGAGAGACAGAGAAGGGTAGATAGCAGCAGTCCAGCCGCAGGTGGTCAAATGCTGCATTCTGCATCACCGGAGAGAGCGTATGTTCTACCGGGTATCCAAAAAGAGCTGCCACCCTTGTCTTGCCGGTAATGCGCATAATTACCCGATCTCCGCAAGCGTGTCAATAAAGCCCTGGGGCGTGCCGTCCGTGGTCATGACCTTTAAGCCTGTTGCCTCTTCCAGGTCCTGCAGTGAAACGTTGTCGAGGAAGAGGGTATCGCCTTCCCTGAGAACGACCTCCGGAACAATAAGCACCTTATAGTTGTCTGTGTTGTCGTGGAGTGTGGAAATGACGTCTCTGCCGGTGAGCAGGCCGGCAACCGTGACCGTCTCGCCGAAGAACGTGTTTTTCACCGGAATCACATCCACAGGCAAATTTTCCTTTTCTGCAAGACGGCTTATGAACTTCTTCAGATACGGATAAAAGGAGGTTCCGGTAATGGTCAGGACCCTGTTCTTGCTGTCTATCGTCTTCGGGATCTTCAGCTTTCGAGCCTGACTTATGAATAGCGGCACCATGCCTACACCGTTTTCGATCTGCGGCAGTTCACCGTATTCCTGTACCGACGGGAAGGGAGCCTCTGCCTTAATATACATTTCATCTGCACAGTACACGATCGCCTCGCCATGTTTTTTCCTGAACCTCTTCTGGAAGGCGTTGACCATATCAATTGTTTTTTGCGCCACTTCCTTTGACATGGGCGTAAGCTGCATTTTCCGGTGTTTTGTCAGTCCGACAGGGACCACGGCGATCGACGATACATACGGGTGAAACTTGTATATGTCCCGGATCGTGGACTGTAACTCTCTGCCGTCGTTGAGTCCTGGACAGACCACAATCTGAATATGCATCCTGATTCTGTGGGCGGCAAAAAATTTCAGCTCCTTGAGTATGTCTGATGCCTTTGGGTTGCCCAACATCCTATTTCTGAGCGTCTTGTTCGTTGTATGTACGGAAATGTACATGGGACTGAGCCTCTGCTCGACAATCCTCTTTTTCTCCTCAGTCGTGATGTTCGAGAGTGTTGTGTAATTGCCGTACAGAAAGGAGAGACGGTAGTCCTCGTCCTTGATATAGAGCGGTTTTCTGAGGCCCTTCGGAAGCTGTTTGACAAAACAGAAGATGCAGTTGTTTTTGCATATCTTGACCTTCATCGGTTTAAAAGATAGGCCCAGGTCCGCACCGCTCTCCGATAATATGCTGATCTTCTTTCTTGTGTTGTCGCGGCGGAAGCCGATATTCAGTTCGTCCTGATCCTTATGGAACATGAAATCAATGACATCTCTCATGGGTGCAGAATTGACGTCGCATACAATATCTCCGGGACGCAGTCCAGCTGCCTCTGCAATGCTGCCCTGCGCGACGCTTTCGATTGTGATACCCTTGTTAGATTGCATCGGCAAGCCTCAGTCCTCTGTAGATATACTGAATCCCCGAGATGCCGGTTACTGCTGCGGTAAAGGCAAAGAGCAGATCCTGCTGCGGGATCCTTGCAGGCAGGTTGATGCTCAGCAGCACCAGGGCAAGGGTTATAAGCTGTAGTGCAATGGCTATTTTGCCGAGCAGTACAGGTTCTGTCGTAACCTTATGGGTGAGCAGATACAGCAGGAACCAGCCGATCACCACAATGAGGTCTCTGCTGATGACGGTGATCGTGAGCCAGAGGGGGATCCACCCCTGGACAGAAAAAAGGATAAAAGACGAAACGAGCAGAAACTTGTCAGCAAGAGGGTCGAGGAACTGGCCCAGGGCGGTCTTCTGGTTCGTGATCCTTGCAATAAAGCCGTCGAGGAGGTCCGTAAGCGCTGCAATAACAAAGAGAGAGAGTGCGTACCGATGTTTTTGATAAATAACAGCTGTGACGAACACAGGAATAATGACAATGCGTGCAACGGTCAGCGTGTTCGGCAGATTCAATAATCTCAAGAAACAGTTCTCCAAAGAGTGTTTATATTATGTGGAATGAAATCAGGAAAATATTCAGGGAATATTAAAGGGTGCCTCGTTGAATTCCATCTTTATTCCCAGGCTATTATAACAGACCATATTCTTTTTTCCATAGGCATAGGACAGGAGCATGGAAGCATGGCAGGCTTCTACTCTGAACCCGTATTTTTTTGCCTGGCTCAGGGAATCTTTAAAATACCGCAGTGCCGCCGCATTCTTTCCCCTGAGCAGTGCGATCTCGCCAAAGCCCAACTGACAGTATATGAGGCCGCGAGGGTCTTTGGTCTTCTTAAATAGCCCCTGGGCTTCTTTGAACAATTTTTCCGCAGACGCATGGTCATGGAGCATTTTATGCGTTGTTCCCATACTCCAGAGCGTGTATGAATAGCTGACCCTGTCCCCGATCTTTTTATAGAGGGTCGACGCTTTTGCAAAAGATGCCAGGGCCTTCCGGTAATCACCCAGCATGCGGTGCGCATTGCCGATGCCGCAGTATGAATACGCAGTGCCGAAGGTGTCGCACAGTTCGTGGAATATCTCATTTGCGGACAGATAATAGGTAAGTGATTCCTTGAATTTGCCGGCTATGCGTGAACTGCCGCCAAGGCCGCAGAGGCAGTACCCGATCCCTGAATGTGAGCGCAGGGCCTGGAAGGCCTTGAACGCCTGTTTGTATGTCTTGAGCGCCCCGGGGACATCCCCTTTTATCCTCAATGAGCCTGCGAGTGACCAGAGGGTGAAGGCAATGCCCTCCTTGTCCCGCTTCTTTCTATAAAACGTCAGTGCCTGATTGAGCATGGTCAGCGCGAACTTCCAGTCTCCTCTGCCCCGACGTGAAAGCCCCATGCCGGCACTGGCGTCTGCAACAGCCTCTTCATTGCCGATCTTTGTTGCCCGCGTGACTGCGTCGGCATAAGCCTTTTCGGACTGCTCAAAATCGCCGACCATCCGGTTCACATCACCGATGGACAAAAGGCATTCAACTGCGCTCTCCTGGTCTTTCTGCGTTATGCTTTTCTTCAGGGCCTCCCGGTAGGACAGCAGGGCCTGAGGATATCTGCTCTTCTGTCTGAGCATTTCTGCCTTTTCGAACAACTTATCGATTTCTGAAGTTATCATTCAGTTTCTCCATAGTTTTTTTGTAATCGCCGGATTCAAAAAACGCAGAGCCCATGACAAGCATATCAGCGCCTGCGTCAGCTATCTCTTTTGCATTGTCCAGTTTTACGCCGCCGTCAACCTCGATTGCAGCAGAGGCACCAGCGACTCTGATCATCTCCCGGGTCTTTCTGATCTTCTCCATGGTAGCAGGGATGAATTTCTGTCCGCCAAAGCCGGGGTTCACGGACATGAGAAGGACAAGGTCAACCTCAGTAATAATGCTTTCGAGCTGCGCTACAGGCGTTGCCGGGTTGATCGACACGCCTGCCTTGATCCCCTTTTCCCTGATCCACTGCACAGTTCTGTGCAGATGCACCGCTGCCTCAGAGTGGACGGTCAGATAGTCAGCTCCTGCTTTTATGAAATCCGGAAGAAATTTGTCAGGATCTTCGATCATGAGGTGAACATCGAGCGGCAGCCGGGTGATCTTCCTGATAGCTGCCACAACGGCAGGCCCGATGGTGATGTTCGGCACAAAGTGACCGTCCATAATGTCAATATGAAGAAGGTCTGCTCCTGCCTCTTCTGCTGCGTGTATCTCTTGTCCGAGGCGCATGAAATCTGCCGAGAGAATGGACGGTGCGATCTGGATCATTGTGTCGTAACCTCTTTCATTTCAAGATAAAGTTTTTCGCTGCTTTTTATTATCGTGCCCGGCTTCGGCCTCTGGCTTTTTACCATACTGCCTGTCCCCTGCAGCTCTATTTCAAGCCCCAGCTTCTGCGCCAGTTCCCTAACATCTTCAATCTGTTTACCCTGGAAATCAGGGCAATAAAAGGCCTGCTCATGAGGACCTGCACTAACGAGCACGGTGATCACCTCGGTAAGTTTGCCGTCCGGTTCAGGCCTCTGTGCAACGATAATGCCTTTGGGGACAGTATCCGAGTGGACATTGATCACCTTGCCGATCCTGAGTCCCTTCTGCAAAAGGATCGATTCTGCATTCTGGAGAGGCTCATTTGTCAGCATCGGGATCGAAAGGACTCTTGGCCCCTTGCTGATGACTATTTTGATGGCCCGCCTTTCCTTTACGGTTTTTCCCGGAGGAACATCCTGCCTGAGGATTTTGCCGGAGGGGACAACAGCATCAAAGTCTTCGCCCTCAATTTTCAGGTCAAGACCGGCCTTTCCAAGCTCTTTGTCCGCTTCAATTACGGTCATGTTCATAATCAACGGCACTTCCACAGTCCTGCTGAAACTCAGGATCTTGAAGGTAAGGAAACCGAAGGTAAGGCCGAGGACAACAAAGAGCGCGAAAAAGAGGGAAGCCCTCAGAAAACTGTTCATGCCATTCTGCACAGTATTACTCCAAAAAAGCCGTCCATGTTGTCATTATGGGGAAATGTCCTGAAAAAGCCGTTTTTCACAAATGGTTTTATGCATTCATGATCAGCCTCTATAATACGGAATTCATCTGTTGTCTTCAAGAAATCCCGGATGACCTGCTCTCCTTCTTCAGGCTCAATAGAACAGACCGAATAGACAAGACGCCCTTCTTTTCGAAGCAGGGAAGAAACTGCTCTCAAAAGCTCTTTCTGCTTCTTTCCGAAATCAATAATGTCCTGCATGGCATGCCGATATTTCACATCAGGGTTCCTTCTGATTACACCGGTAGAAGAGCAGGGCGCGTCAAGGAGAATCCTGTCAAAGGTCCCTATGTCCGTCAGTTCGCTGATATCGGCCAGGACCGTTTCAGCGGATGAGATGCCGAGGGCTGATATGCTTTCCTCAAGCTTCAGGATCCTCTGCGGGTCTTTCTCAACAGCAATGATCTTGCCCTTATCCTCCATCATTTGTGCCATGTGAGTTGTCTTGCCGCCCGGAGCAGCGCAGGCATCGAGGACTCGATCCCCCTTTTGGGGAGATAACAGATACGTGATCAGCTGAGACGCCTCGTCCTGAACGGCAAATAGTCCGTAAAAAGAAGAAAGGTCCTGATATGAAGTTTCTCTGCCTATCACGATACCATCAGGAGAGAAAGGGGAGGCTGTTGCTTTGATCTCCTTTTCAGCAAAACCTCTGAGCAGTTCCTCGCGGGAGATTCTGAGCGTATTCGTTCTCAGGACAAGAGGAGGCATACTGTTGTTTGCCTCTGCAAGCAGCCTGGCTTCATCCCTGCCAAAGCGGGCTACCCAGCGCTTGACCATCCATTCCTGATGTGAGGTGTTGATCGATATATCTTTAACAACATCTTCATATACCAGGGGCAGTGCTATCTTCTCCTTTCCCCGAATGAGATTCCTCAGCACTGCATTGACCAGTGAAGGCTTGCCGCCCCTCTTTTCCATCTCGACTGATTCGTTTACCACAGCGTAGGCGGGCACTCTCATAAAAAGGATCTGGTACACGGCTATACGGAGGTTGTTGATCGTCTCGTCGCCGAGTGTCTTCGTGTTTCTGATGAATACTGAGATGATGGCATCCAGGGTATAGAGGTTTCTCAATACGCCGTACACGAGCTCCATCAAAAAGGCCCTGTCCCGCCGGTCAAGATCCTGCGAGAACTGTTCGAGGGATTTTTTCGGCCTGCCTCCGTGCTTCAGGATGTCGATAAGACAAGAAACGGCAGCAATGCGGGTTTCTGTCATATGGCTGTTGCAGATGCAATAATGATATTTTTTTCGGGCATAGGTTTGCAAAAACGTTACTCGCATACATAATGCCATGACTACGCTGAAAACTCAATGCAATAGAAGCTATTGGTATCGACCCTCGCGAATGAAATGTTTTATAATTAATTATGGCAATTCGTGAGATTAAAAAATACCCCGAGCCGGTGCTCAAGAAAAAGACCGCGCCTGTCACCGCGTTTGATGAGCATCTTCAGAGCCTGATCGACGACATGGTAGAGACCATGTATGCAGCGCCGGGTGTTGGCCTCGCAGCTCCCCAGGTCGGCATCTCGAAAAGACTTGCCGTGATTGACATCAGTTCCCGCGAGGAGCAGTATCCGCTTATTGTGCTTATCAACCCTTCCATTTTGAAAAGCGAGGGAGAGATCGAGTTCGAGGAGGGCTGTCTCAGCATACCGGAATATACGGCCAAGGTGACACGTGCTGAACAGGTCGTCGTGGGCTGTACGGACCGTGAGGGAAAAGAGGTTGAGATCGAGGCTGGCGGTCTTCTTGCCATTGCCATTCAGCATGAGATAGACCATCTCGACGGACTTCTTTTTATCGACAGGATCAGCCCTATCAAACGGGAATTTTTCAAGAAGCGCTACAAGAAGATAGCCAGGGCCGAGAAGTAACCCGGCATGAAGATCGTCTTTTTCGGCACCCCGGATTTTGCAGTGCCATCGCTTAAAAAGCTTATTGAATCAGGAGAGGATGTTGTCTCGGTTGTTACCCAGCCTGACAGGGTAAAGGGCAGGGGGCACACGCTTTCTGCTCCAGCGGTGAAGGAATATGCCATAGCTGAAGGAATTCCGGTGCTTCAGCCTGCAGGGATACGTTCAGAAGAATTCTTAAGGACTATTGCCGGGATGAAGCCCGATATGATTGTTGTGGTCGCCTACGGCAGGATCATCCCGCCCGACATGCTGGCATTGCCTCAAAAAGGCTGTATCAATGTGCATGCATCTCTCCTCCCAAAATACCGTGGGGCTGCTCCCATTCAGTGGTCGATCGTGCGGGGAGAGAAAAAGACGGGCGTTACTACCATGCTGATGGATAGCGGACTTGACACGGGTGATATTCTGCTTATGGAAGAGACAGAGATACTGCCTGAGGACAATGCAATGACCTTGGGCAACAGGCTCTCTGAAATGGGCGCTGATCTTTTGATCGCAACCATCAGGGGTATTGTGAGCGGGGCCGTAAGACCGGTTTCCCAGGCAGGCGAGTCAAGCTATGCTCCGATCATAAGAAAGGAAGACGGAAAGATAGGTTGGTCCTCAACAACAACAGAGATATTCAACCTGATAAGGGGGATGTACCCCTGGCCAGGCGGCCAGTGCGCATTTGAGGGGGAGAAGATCACCATCATAAAATCAAGGGTTGCTGCTGCTGATTCCGGAGAAACGGCCGGCAGTATTGTGAAGATACAGGATGATGAACTCCATGTTGGCACCGGCAAGGGCATTCTTGCCCTGATGGAACTGAAGCCGGAAGGCAAAAAAACGATGACAGGGGCTGCCTTTGCCCGCGGTCGTCATATCAGGGAAGGGATGCAGTTTGAACGTCAGTAAACTATCACGGGGCGTTGTGCTTAAGATTTTATACCCCATACTGATGCTTGTTGCAGCTTTTATGAAGAGCAGGAAAGAGTCCTTCCAGCACGCAATCATCCGCATGAATAACAGGCTGGTCAGGGCTGAGAAGACCAGAACAAAGAAGATCCTTATCCTGCTGCCCCACTGTCTTCAGATCAGCGACTGCGAGATCAGGCTTACGCATAACATCTATAATTGCAAACGGTGCGGCAGGTGCGAAATCAGGGACCTGATTGAGATCACTGATGCCTTCAAGCTCAACCTTTCCGTTGCAACCGGCGGCACCCTCGCAAGGAAGATCGTTCAGGAGCTCCGGCCCGAGGCGATTATAGCCGTTGCCTGCGAACGCGACCTTTCAAGCGGGCTTGTCGATACGTTCCCGATTCCTGTGTTAGGCATCCCCAATGAACGCCCCTTTGGCCCCTGCTTCAATACTCGCGTTGACCTCGATAAGGTTAAAGAGGCGATAACCTTCTTCGGCAGGGATTAGGCTGTTTCAGTTTCTGTAAGCCTCTGGGATGGTTCGACAAGCTCACCATGACCGGTCACCCTGAGCTTGTCGAAGGGTCTCTTCCGATCACTTATGAAAATAGGCTGTTTCAGATTCCGGCATGATATAATTGCTTATGGATTTTAAACTCGTCCTTGAAAGGCTTTTGTCCGGTTTTCAGGACAAGGATATCCGCTATGCGCTGACAGGCGGCTTTGCCCTCGGACTGTGGGGCGGGTCGAGGTCAACGGTTGATCTCGATTTTCTTGTGCATAGGGAAGATATGGATAAGGTGCATACTCTCATGACCGGTCTGGGATACGAAATCCATCATCATTCTGAAAATGTCTCGCAGTACGTTTCGCCGTTGGCGCGGTTTGGGGGGATTGATTTTATTCATGCCTTCAGAGATGCGAGCCAAGAGATGCTGAAACGGGCAGTTGAAAAAGAGATCTTCAGCGGCAGCATGAAAGTCCGAACGATGATTCCGGAAGATATCATCGGCTTAAAACTTCAGGCTGTTTATAATAATCCGAAAAGAGAAAAGGTCGACATGGCTGATATCGAAATGCTCGTCTCTGTCCATAAGGATCTTGACTGGGATTTGTTGAAAGTATATTTCACGATCTTTCAGATGGACGGTTTATTCGAGAAGATCAAAGAGGGGGCAAGGGAGTGAACGTCTCACAGGAAGCGGAAAAAGAACTCGTCAGTCTTGGTCGATCTGAGGCACTCAGAGACGATATGGACAAGCTGAAGTCCACTTGGCAGTCACCTTTTATCAGAAATGGCGCTATAGACACGGATCTTTATATCGAATTTGTCCAGGAATTTAACGAGTTCATCAACCATCAGCCGAAGCCCTTCCGTCCGATGATCGAAAAGGATATGAGGCTGTGACCTTCTTCGGCAGGGAATGATCCGGACGCTCTTTTCCTTATAGTTATTGCAAATCTTGCCAAAACCCTTTAATATTTAAAGCAAATCTCTCGGGGCTCTATGGCAAAAACGACAAAAACAACGACAAGCAAAAAAGCATCTCCCGCAAACAAGCCAACAAGGGCAAAGCAGGTATCAACTGAGACCTAACAGATCGAATTTCGCCTAATTGCTTGCCATGAGACTGCCTGACTGGATAAAAACTCCTTACCGCACCGGACTTCACGACACAAAGCATCTGCTGCGGAGGCACGGACTTTCAACGGTATGCGAGGATGCGCGCTGCCCCAACAGAGGTGAGTGCTTTTCAAAGCCTACCGCAACCTTTCTCATCCTCGGACCGTGCTGCACGCGCAATTGCGGCTTCTGTTCCGTAACATCAGCGACTCCTGTTGCCGTAAATATTCATGAGCCTGACCAGGTGGCAGCAGCGGCGGCTGAGCTTAATCTTAAATATGTTGTGATCACCTCGGTTACCCGTGATGACCTGCCTGATGGCGGCGCAGACCAGTTCGCGCAGACGATCCGGGCGATCAGAGGACGACTGCCTGAAGCACGGATAGAGGTACTTACCCCTGATTTTAACGGCGATCTCAATTCGCTTAAGGTTGTCCTTGATGCAGGGCCGGACGTGTTCAACCATAATATTGAAACCGTTCAGAGACTTTATCCAGCTGTCCGGCCGCAGGCAGGTTACCAGCAATCCCTGTCGTTGCTGAAGTCGGCAAAGGATATGTCACCGGCAATTGCTGTCAAGTCAGGATTTATGCTGGGGCTTGGCGAAACCATGGATGAGGTTGTTCAACTGCTTGAAGACCTTCGAGAAAACGGCTGCGATTTTCTTACGATCGGACAGTATCTGAGGCCCACCAAGAAAAACCTTCCTGTGGTAAAATACATCCTGCCGAAGGCCTTTGATGAACTGAAGGACGCAGCACTCAGTATGGGATTCAGTTATGTTGCGTCAGGACCGCTGGTAAGAAGTTCCATGAACGCAGAAGAGATGTATAACAAACTATGAAAAAGATAAAGAGGATGACAGGCATATGATCAACATCGGAATTATCGGTTTTGGGACAGTCGGCACAGGCACGGCAGGCATACTGCTGAAAAACAGGGACCTGCTGAAACAGCGCACAGGCATTGATATCAATCTGCGGAAGATCGCCGATCTTGACATCAAACGGGACCGCGGCATCAAGGTCCCCAAGGGCGTTTTGACCACGAAGGCTGAAGAGCTTTTTGCTGACCCGAGCATCCATATCATTGTTGAGCTTATAGGCGGTACAACGATAGCGAAGGAGATGATCCTCAGGGCAATCAGGGCCGGCAAGCACATTGTGACCGCAAACAAGGCACTGCTTGCCACCCACGGCATAGAGATCTTCAAGGCAGCTGAAAAGGCCGGTGTTGAAGTGGGCTTCGAAGCCGCTGTTGCAGGCGGCATACCGATAATAAAGGTTCTGAGAGAGGGGCTTGTAGCCAACAGGATCAAGGCTGTTTACGGTATCATCAACGGGACCACAAACTATATCCTGTCCAAGATGTCGGCAGAGAAGGCCCAGTTTTCAGACGTGCTGAAAGAGGCCCAGAGACTTGGGTATGCGGAGGCAGACCCGACCTATGATATCGAAGGGATCGATTCGGCGCACAAACTTGCGATCCTTGCCTCGATCGCCTTTGGGAGGCAGTTTACGATCAAGGATGTGTATCGTGAGGGGATCTCCTGGGTATCGCCCCTGGACATCGAGTTTTCACGGGAATTGGGCTGCAAGATAAAACTGTTAGGCATTACAAAAGAGACGAATGGGCAGATTGAACTGAGGGTGCATCCGACCATGGTGCCGGAAGAGCTCCTGATATCGAAGGTTGAAGGCGTTTTCAATGCGGTCTATGTAGAGGGTGACGCTGTCGGCTCGACGCTTTATTATGGCCGTGGCGCCGGAGACCTTCCAACAGGCAGTGCGGTAGTAAGCGATATTGTGGACATTGCCCGGGATATTACGGCCAATTCCGTCGGCAGACTTCCTGCCTTCTCGAGATCTCAAAAGCCGATGCCTCTGATGAAAATGGATGATGTGATGTCCATGTATTACTTCCGGTTCTCGGCGATCGACAAGCCCGGCGTGCTTTCAAAGATCTCCGGCATTTTAGGCAAGTATAACATCAGCATCGCCTCGGTCATCCAGAGGGACCGCATGGAAGGCAAGGCTGTGCCTCTGGTCGTGCTTACGCATCTGGCAAAGGAGAAGGGTGTTGTCAGCGCCATGAAGGAAATCAACAAACTTTCCATTGTTGCCGGCAAGACAGTCTTTATCCGGGTAGAAGGAAAGGAACATGCCTGAGAAAAGGATCGACATCAGGGGGCTTGTATGTCCTTATACCTTTGTTAAGGCCAAGCTTGCGATAGAATCCATGGAGATCGGACAGGTGCTTGAAATTCTGCTTGATAACGAAGAAGCATCGAGAAGCATTCCCATATCCATGACAGAGCACGGCCAGAAGGTCCTGAATGTCGTGAAGATAAATGATGCTGACTGGGTCTTATCAATAAGGAAGGAAAAAGAATAATGGAATTTACCGAGCAGCAGCTGCAGCGTTACAGCAGACATATCATTTTACCTGAAGTCGGTGGCCGGGGCCAGGCAAAGATCATCGATGCAAAGGTGGTCATTGTCGGGGCCGGCGGACTCGGTTGCCCGGTAGGGTACTATTTGACCGCAGCAGGAGTTGGCACCATAGGACTTATTGACAATGACGTTGTTGAGATAAGTAACCTGCAGCGCCAGATAGCGCACAGTGTCAATACCATTGGCATGCTCAAGGTCGAATCAGCAGAGAAGACCTTCAAGGCGCTCAACCCTGACGTGAATATCATTGCCCATAAGGTCAGGATATCAAAGGACAACATCCTTGACATCATTAAAGACTACGACATAGTTGTTGACGGAAGCGATAATTTCCCGACGAGATATCTGGTCAATGATGCCTGTGTGATGGCAAAAAAGCCTCTTGTGTCCGGAGCAATCCTTAAATTCGAAGGACAGGTCACGACCGTAATTCCGGGAGAGGGTCATTGTTACCGCTGCCTTTTCGAGGAACCTCCGCCTGCAGGTCTGGTGCCATCATGCCAGGAAGCCGGCGTATTGGGTGTGCTGACCGGTGTTGTCGGGAGTCTTCAGGCAACTGAGGTCCTTAAGCTGATCCTGGGGAAGGGAGATCCCTTGAAGAATTCTTTGCTGGTGTATGACGCGCTGAAGACCACTTTCAGGAAGGTGAAGGTCCCCAAAAACCCCAACTGCGCGATCTGCGGTGAACACCCGAGCATCACGGAACTGATCGACTATAACGAAGGCTATTGCTCTCTTCCGTAGTCCTGTGTCTGATCTCGTTATTCCACGGGAATTTATTGAACAGATAGTGGCGCATTGCAGGGCGTGCTATCCGGATGAGGCATGCGGTATTCTCGCAGGGACCGGTAACAGGGTGACAAAGGTCTATGCTATGAAGAATGCCGAACCTTCACCAATCAGCTACTTTATGGATACAGGAGAGCAATTCAGGGTAATGAAGGAATTGAGACAGGAAGGGCTGACCATGGTGGCAATCTTTCATTCCCATCCCCAGTCCCCTGCATATCCGTCTGCAACAGATATCAGACTTGCCTTTTACGATGATCTTTTTTATGTGATTGCAGGCATGCTGAATGGTACTCTTTCTGAGCTCAGGGCGTTTACAATATTTGGTGGGGAAGTAAGAGAGGTAAAAATTAACGTTAACGGGTGATATCTGCAGCGGTAAACTTCTGTGCGATCTCGATCACCTTTGTCTCTTCAAAGGGTTTAAGGATATAGTGATTTGCTCCGGCCTTCATGCATTCCTTTACCCTGTCCATGGAATCGAGCGCACTCACCATGATCACTTTTACATCCTTGCTCATATTGCGAATGATCCTGAGGGTCTCAACGCCTCCGAGCTGCGGCATGATGATATCAAGCATAATGATATCAGGCTGAAGAAGGCCGAACTGCTTAATAGCCTCAGTGCCGCTGCCCGCTTCACCGACTACTGTGTAATTATGCTTCTCGAGTATTTCTCTCAGTGATTTACGGATCTGTGCTGAATCGTCAACAATAAGGATCCTATTCATGCCGCGTATTGTAACACAAAGACTATCTGTTATTTCGAGTCACTCTCAGGAGTTCTTCAATGGTTGTAACTCCGGAGATTACCTTTCTGATACCGTCGAACCTCATATCCCTGAAGCCCTTCTTGGCTGCCTCATCGCGGATGACGCCCACCGACGCCCTGTTGGTAATCAATTCCCGTATGTCGTGGTCCACCATGAGTATTTCATGTATGCCGGTCCTGCCCTTATAGCCGCTTCCTTTGCATTTTTCACAGCCTGTACCTCTGGAAAAGACAAGCCCCTCCATCGAGGGATTAAGTCCTATGGCAGACAGTTCGTTTCCGGACGGCACATACTCTTCCCTGCAGTTAGCGCAGATCGTGCGCAGGAGTCTTTGTGCAATAATCCCGATCACTGAAGGAGCAAGGAGAAAAGGCTCAACGCCCATATCGATCAGTCTGGTGATCGAACTCGGAGCGTCGTTGGTATGGAGGGTGCTGAAGACGAGGTGGCCTGTCAATGCTGATTCGGCAGCTATGGATGCTGTTTCCGGATCCCTGATCTCGCCGATCATGATAATGTCCGGGTCCTGTCTGAGTATCGAGCGGAGGGCATTTGCAAAGGTCAGGTCTTTTTTCAGATTTACCTGCACCTGGTTAATCAAAGGCAGTTGATACTCCACCGGGTCCTCAACGGTAATGATATTTCTTTCGACAGAACTTACCGCATTGAGCGCTGCATACAGCGTCGTCGTCTTGCCGCTGCCGGTGGGTCCGGTCACAAGGACAATCCCGTATGGTTCCCTGATCATATTTTCGAAGACAGAGAGGTTCTTTTCAGAAAAGCCGAGATGTTCAATCTTCACCCTGACAGATGCCCTGTTGAGGAGGCGCATAACTGCCTTCTCCCCAAGGTGCGTAGGCAGTGTAGAGACCCTTATATCTATCTCCTTTTCGTCAATCCTGATCTGTATCCTTCCGTCCTGCGGCTTTTGGCGCTCTGATATATCCATTGAGGAAAGTATTTTTATCCGCGATATGACGGCAGGATGCATTGCAATCGGATAGGTTGAAAATTCATGCATTATGCCGTCCGAACGAAAACGCACAACAAGTTCTTTTTCACGCGGTTCGATATGGATATCGCTGACGCCGTCTTCAACTGCTTCTATCAAGAGCCTGTCTACCGTCTTCACGATCGGAAGATCGACGCCGGCTCTTTTAAGTTCTTCTATCTCAGCCCTGCTGATCTCGGTCTGCTCTGTTTCCCTGACCACGTCCATACCCGGGGATTCGATCTTTTTGAGGTAATACTTGTCGATCGACTTTGAGATGTCGGAGTAGGGGGCTATTACCGGTATAACCCTGCAGCCTGACTCTGAGCTGATGATATCGAGGATATGGATATCTGTAGGGTCTGATATTGCAAGGGTAAGTTCCTGATCTATTCTGAATACCGGCATGATCATAAACTTCTTTGCCATGATATCGGATACAAGGTCAAGGACTTCAGGTTTGATCTTTACGCCTTCCAGCCGAAGGATCGGCATATTGAACTGTACTGCAAGGGCCTGTGTTACATCGTCTTCAGTAGCAAAGCCGAGATCAACGAGATATGCGCCAATCTTCTTCTGGTCAATCCCTCTGTATTTCTGTTCCTTGAGCGCCATGTTGAGCTGTTCCCTTGATATGATCCCTTTTTCGACAAGGATTTCGCCCAACTTTGCGTTCAGTTCACGCGAAAACATGCATGGCCTCAATCATCAGCTGCATCGAAAATGCTGTCAAGAAGGTCCTGCGAAACAGAGTCGGCTCCCTTGATCTCTTTCTTCTTATCAGAGGGTTTGGTCCTGGCTGTTTTTTCCTGTATGAGTTCTGAAATATCATCGTACGAATACTTGCCTGTACCCGCAGGACTCTGGACCTGCTTAGGCGCCTGCCTGTCCGGCAGGATCATTGCCTCAGTCAGGTTTACTCCGCATCCGCCGCAATATTTGTCTGTCAAAGCGTTATCAAAGCCGCAATGCTTGCAGTAAGCTACAATTAGCTCGCCGCATTCACTGCAGAATTTTCTTCTGTCGGCATTTTCCTTTGCACATTTCTGACATCGCATCTTCTGTCTCCCTCGCGTATCTTACACGTAAAACCACGGACTATGGAGCTTAGGCGCTCTTTTTTGAAATGCTTCGTATATTATCACAAAACCGATTGACGTTATTAAAACATAATGATTAAAATAGTCATAGATAGAGGGGAGTAGCTCCCTGATGGGTTGATTGAGTCGTCAACACGTTCGCTGCGGCGGGCCGGTTCAATCGGTTATGCAGATGTAAATAGGTATAACAGGCAAGACCTTTATCCCGGCTCGTGAAGCAGGTCAATTCACAGGGGCGGGATAAAGGTTTTTTTAATGCAGTAACAAGGAGGTATTTATGAATGTGATGAAGACAGTGATGCTCATGCTGCTACTTACCATGCTTCTGGTATTCGGCGGTGCAGCCATCGGCGGCGAAAGAGGCATGACCTATGCCCTTATGATGGCAGGTGTTATGAACTTTGTTTCCTATTTCTTTAGCGACAAGATTGTCCTGAAGATGTACAGGGCTCAGCAGGTGACCGAGTCTGAGGCCCCGGTTCTTTACCGGATCGTCAGGACCCTGTCGCAGAAGGCAGGCATGCCTATGCCCAAGGTCTATATTATTCCTGATGATTCCCCTAATGCCTTTGCAACCGGCAGAAATCCAAGGCATGCGGCTGTTGCTGCAACGCAGGGGATTATGCGCATACTGAGCGAAGAGGAGCTTGCAGGCGTTATGGCTCATGAGCTTGCTCACGTGAAGCACAGGGACATCCTGATCGGGACTATTGCTGCGACCATTGCCGGTGCCATCAGTTATTTAGGCCATATGGCCTTTTTCTTCGGCGGCAGGAGCGATGACGATGAGGGAGGCAGCCCTGTTGCCGGCCTTCTGATGATGATCCTGGCCCCAATAGCTGCAATGCTGATACAGATGGCCATATCCAGGTCAAGGGAATATGCTGCAGATGCCGGAGGAGCGCAGCTGCACGGAAATCCGATGGCCCTTGCCAATGCCCTCAGAAAGCTTGATGCAGGTGTCCATGCAATCCCGATGGATGCAACACCTGCAACGTCTCATATGATGATCGTCAGCCCGCTCACCGGCGGATCGTTCATGAGGCTTTTCAGTACGCACCCTCCTGTTGAGGAGCGTATAGCGCGGCTTCAGGCCATGAGGATGGGCTCGTCATACTGATACACAGAGCCAAGAGAAGGCTTTACAGAAAACCCTGCATTCCCCTTGCAGGGTTTTTTTATGTGATGAGACGGGCAGCAGCATGGCAGGGAAAGTGTTACTGCAGATAAAGCGAAAAAAGGCCCTGTTAAGGTAAAATGTATGTCCAAAAAAATCTGGAGGAGAAAGCAATGAACAATGTTCTTTTGAAGACCGAGATGCCTGATATCACGTTCCTGAGAAAGGGAAAGGTGAGGGACATATATGAGGTGCAGGACTATCTCCTTCTGATCGCAACAGACAGGATATCTGCCTTTGATGTGGTCCTTCCTAACGGCATTCCTGGCAAGGGCAGGCTGCTGACCCAGATATCGTTGTACTGGTTCAGGCAGATGCAGGATATTATCAAAAACCATATTGTCGCGACCGAGGTCAAAGACTATCCTTCTGTCTGTCATAAATATGCAGATCAACTGGAGGGCAGGAGCATGCTGGTGAAAAAAGCCAGGCCCATGCCAGTGGAATGTATTGTGAGGGGATATCTCTCCGGTTCAGGCTGGAAGGAATACAAAAAGAACGGCACGGTCTGCTCCATGAAGCTGCCTGTGGGATTGGTTGAATCCTCCAAGCTTGCAGCCCCTATCTTCACGCCGAGCACCAAGGCAGATGAAGGGCATGATATGAATATTTCCTTTGGTGAGATGGTAAAAATCGTGGGGCAGGAGATGGGAGAAAAGCTGCGGGATGTGAGTATGAAGGTTTATACCAAGGCGCGCGATCTTGCGGAAAAGAAGGGCATCATTATTGCTGACACCAAGTTCGAGTTCGGCATGTTCAATAATGAGCTGATCCTGATAGACGAGGTCCTTACGCCTGATTCTTCACGTTTCTGGTCTGCCAAAAACTATCAGCCCGGCAAAGGGCAGGACAGCTATGACAAGCAGATCATCAGGGACTATCTCCTGAGCCTGGACTGGGACCAGACCTATCCCGGCCCTCTGCTTCCTGACAGTATTATCGAAAAAGCTATCGCGCGGTATAGGGAGATCTACGAGATCATTACGGGGTAGGTGTGGAAGACATCCGAGAGTGTTCATTTTATGTAATGTGTCCAAATTTTCTATCAAATATGACAAAATAGAAAAGAGATAGGAGGACGATTATGGAAACCACGAAGTTCGTTCACTGGCAAGACGGTAATATTTGGCTTGGCTATCTGGAGGAATATCCTGACTATATGACACAGGGAGTGACTCTTGATGAACTGAAAGATAATTTAAAAGACTTATACAAAGACCTGGCCAGCGGCGTCATCCCTTGTGTTCGCAAAGTTGCTGAACTGGAAGTTGCTTGAAAAGAAAAGATTTTGATCAGGCAATTGGAAGAGATGGGTTGTGTTTTCATCAGACATGGTGGAAATCACGACTGGTATCAGAATCCAAAAACAAAAACCGCGCAACCTATCCCAAGACATAACGAGATAAACGAAAACCTCTCAAAACATATCATTAAAAAACTGAAAAATGATGGATAGAACATATCTCAAATTGCGTGACGAAAAGAAATTGAAATCACCTGTCTGGCATGAAGCTGTTCTTTAGGGCAGGGCAGAAGCCTTTGCGGCTGGCAGATCTACTGTTTCTGAGTGGGAACAGGCAAAGAAAAGGATCAAGAAAAAGGCATCATGAAGATAAAGATCCTCGATGCCGCAGAAAGCGATCTTGAGGAGGGATATTTATTCTACGAGTCGCGGAATCCCGGGCTTGGTTCGTATTTTCTCGACTCTCTTTATGCTGATATCGACTCATTGGCCTATTTCGGAGGCATTCACATGATCGTTTTCGGATATCACCGCTTGCTGGCAAAGAGGTTCCCGTTTGCCATTTATTACCGTGTCCTCGATAAAGGCTGTCATCGTCTTTGCAGTGCTTGATTGCCGCCGTAACCCAAGCTGGATGAGAGAGAGACTGCGATAGTATCTATCTTGTGGTTCGATGATGCAGCTATTTGCTGTTATAGGACTGGGACCAGACCTATCCCGGCCCTGTGCTGCCTGACAATGTCGTCGAAAAAGCGATTGCGCGGCATAAGGAGATCTACGAGATCATTACGGGGTGATTATGGAAGACAAACCGATACATGGCTTTTTTCGGGACGATGGCTCAGAAATAAACCCGGAACTTATCCGGAAGCCCGGTCTCTGCATTTTGTGCCGCAAAGATGATGACCAGTCCGAAGAGATTTATTGCATTTTGACCCGAGCCGATCAGCAAGATGAGCCTGAGTTTATCTGCGATGCCTTTGAACGGAAGGGCTGAAAAGGGAGAAGTAATCTGATGCTTATTAAGGGCGTGGAGTTCCCTGAGCCACTTATCCTTGCCCAGCGAAACGGTGAGTTCGTCATCTTCGCTGGCGCTGGCGTATCTCTGGATCGCCCGTCATCACTTCCCACCTTCGTGGAACTTACCGAAGGGATAATCCTTAGGAAGCTAAAGAATAGCGAAAAAGACCAGATGGATCGTGTGCTCGGTGCAAGCAAACAGGCAGGCGTTAACGTCCACCTGGCTGCCAGAGAGATTATCGATAAAGAAGGTTCTCTTCCTACAGTTCTCCATGTGGCGCTTCTCAATCTGTTTCCTGATCCACTAACAGTCCGTGTGGTAACTACGAACTTCGATCGACACTTTAGCAACGCAGCGAAGAAATTATTCAGTGACCATCCTGAGGAGTATTATGCGCCTGCCTTGCCGTTAGGGAATGACTTCAGAGGTATTGTCTATCTGCATGGCAGTCTGGAACGAGATGAGCAGCGTTTTGTCCTTACTGATAGCGACTTCGGACGAGCGTACCTGACAGAAGGATGGGCCACTCGTTTTCTTTGGGCGCTGTTCAGAAAATACACGGTGCTATTCGTCGGATACAGTCATAATGACCCTGTCATGCACTACTTCTCCAAAGGGCTCCCCTCTGAGACCATTGGTAAGCGATATGCGTTGACTCTGGAAAGCGATGCCGATCGTTGGAGATCTCTCGATATAATTCCGCTTCCTTATCCCGTAAGCAGGAGAAGCCATAAGGCTATGACTTCAGCTGTTGCAGCATGGGCCAAGTTATCGGAGATGGGTGCTCTCGACTATGAACACCGTATCAAGTCAATAGTCGAGGGTTCAACGTATTTATCTGACGAGGATTCCAGCTTTATACTCTATGCACTCAAGCATTCAAGTTATGCCAAGTTTTTCGCCAAGTATGCTGTGCGATTAGATTGGTTGTTATGGGCTGAAGTAAATGATCTCCTGAAGCCGTTGTTCCAGCCTGATTGGGTGGCGGAGAAACATTTCGCTGTTTTGGCTGATTGGATTGCCGACAATTACCTTATCGACCACACAGACGCTTTGCTGGCCCTTATTCAGAGGCAAGGGCAAAACCTTAATCCACTTCTTTGGAATGCTATTGCGTGGAAACTTCGTGCGACGAAGCCGCGACCAGACTCGATCAAAATAGCTCGTATTATTCCCATTCTGTTAAAGTCGTCTCACCAAATGAATCAGATCGAGTCCCTGAATCTCATCTTGGTTGGATGCACTCCTTCTGAGTATGATAACGTTGCTCTTCTGCTGTTTGAGTTCCTGACAACACCTCAGATCAATCTTCAGCGTGGCTTCTCAATGGGGGAAGGAGAAAAAGCTGCAGCGCCGAGTATCGAGATCGAAACTCCGGGAAACGAACATTGGCTGCAGGAGGCTTGGAAAAAAATATTCGCACCCAATATAGCCTCCTTTGCCGATGCGCTTGAAAACATCACCTCTACTCACCTGCTAAAGGCTGATATGCTGCAAAGAAGCTTTCGTGGTCCAGATGCGTTCGACACGATCAGCTATCGTCGTTCGGCAATAGAGGCACACGAACAGGATCAGTATCCAGGAAAGATAGACGTTCTCATTGATGCGGCCCGCGACTCATTAGAATGCTTAATCAAGAACGACCCTGACATTTCTCTCCATCTAATAAATAAATGGTATGGGGCTGCCCCTGAGATTATGAAACGCATAGCTACACATGCATTAGCAAAATGCGCCATATCAGCTGATCATAAAATTGAGTGGCTGCTGGATCGAGATCTCCTCTTTAACGCAGGGTGCGTCCACGAGGTTTTCAGAGTCATTAAGGTTGCATACCCCAATGCCAATTCTGGAATCAGAAAGAAGCTTCTAAAGATCGTTAAGCTGGGGGAGAGGGGCAAAGATAAGAACACAAGGAAGTTAGACAAGGAAACCAAAATCTATGAGATTTACAATCTCTTGTATTGGGTCAAGTCAGCTGATCCTACTTGTCCTCTTGCAGAAGACGCATTTCTGACAATTCAGCAGGCTAATCCTGAATTCCCGCCGCGCGAACATCCTGATTTTCACCATTGGTCAAGCGGTGCACATTGGATAGGACATGAAAGCCCGATTACGGTAGAGGAACTTTTATCAAGGGAACCTGCAGAGCAGCTTGAATTTCTCTTGACCTATCAGGGGAATCGATTCGATGGTCCTAACAGAGAAGGGCTATTGACTACTATTACCCAAGCTGTCCAGCAAGTCTTTGACTGGGGGTTCAAGTTAGCGCAGACCCTGATTGACGCGAAGGCATGGGAGTCGGATATTTGGCGTCACATTTTTCGAGGGTGGGAAGATGGACTTGAGGAGGAAAGCAATCTCATTGCAGTCTTAAGGTTAATCAACGATAACAGAGAGTTGTTCAGTAATGACTATCACATCGCCAATCTGATCCAAAAGAGATTTAATAATAAGAAGGGGGCATCGGAAGCCGCGATTACCTTGGCAATGCGGTTGGCGGAACTGCTAATGGACCACTTGGAAACAGCGCAGAAGGGACAACCTGACGACGTTAACGATTGGCTCCAAAAGACTATCAACCATTCTGGCGGGAAGTTGGCAGAATTCTGGGTTCATACCCTTTCAAGGAATAGAAAAGCCGCTGGTGATGTCTGGTCAGGCTTGCCAGACGAACATCGCCGATGCCTTGAAAAAATGATTTCTGGCTCTTCACTCGAAGCACAGCTTGCACGAGTCTTTATTGCAAGCCAACTGTATTTCATGTTCCATTTGGACGCACCATGGACTATTAAACATGTGTTACCACTGTTTGATTGGTCCGACCCTCTAAGGGCGCGTCAATGTTGGGATGGATATTTATTTTGGGGTCGTTACGGAGAAAACACTCTGCCACATATCATGCCTCATTACCGCAAGACATTTCGTGAGCTTCATTCATTGCGCAAAGAGCAACGTAGACGATTCTGTGAGCATATGGCGTCAATTGCCATTTATTCTTCTATGAACCCTATTGAAGATGGATGGTTAGTTGAATTTATCGCTTCAGTCGACGAATCTGATCGAGTTGCATGGGCTAAACAGTTCGAGCATTTACTGCGTGACCTTGATGATGAGGCAACAAAGCTCCTATGGGATCAGTGGCTCGGTAATTACTGGCATCGCAGAAACATGGGACAACTGGCGCCCCTATCCCCATCCGAATTGGGTGAGATGGTTAAGTGGTCGTCCTCCCTGGGAAGTGTCTTCGAGAAGGCCGTGAAGATGATCTGTGGGGTTTCGGCGCCTGAGATTTCAGATTCCTACATGTTCCATATGATGAATGAGAAGAATTTCCCAAAAAGACATACCAGGGAATTAGCTAAGCTTCTCATTCATCTGATCCCCAAGATGACAAAGTCATGGGTGTGTCATGAACTGGTTCCGCTCGTCAGGGCACTTCGCGATGCTGGCCTTGATGCAAAATCTCTTGCGAAAATTCAAAATGAACTTGTTGCACTTGATTGCAATGATATTTTATCTTGATCAGAGTAAACAAGATGTGCTGCTTTATGGCATAGTCTGTAATTATTAATTACGTACATAGTCATATACCATCTACCAGCTCGTTGTGTTAAGTTTTTCAGTCAAAGAAGCCACTTTTTTATGATCATTCACTGCACACAGAAAATGGCAGTAAAGCTTTCGGAAGTTTCGGCTGAGCCGCTGCTTGAGACCAGCCCTTTGGGAAGCTGGCATGCACTGCTTTATACCGTTAACCGCCGTCAATGCGTTATGTTCTGCCATGACGCCAGCCGCTATATCCTTTTTCTGCCGAGTCTTGTTAAGGCCGATTTCGCAGACCTTGGCCGCCTGCACCGTGAGCTTTTCCTTGCCACATTAGCCAAACAGGGCGTGGCTGATCTGCAACTGAAAAAGATTGCTCTTGCGCTCGGTCCAATGCGATACGACTGCGCTACTGACCGCTCGGTGTTAGGCTCAATGAACGTGGCCCGGTCCGACCTGAGCTTCGCTCTGGAGTTTGAGGAAAGGGCACTCGATCCGATTGCTATTGCAGGCAGACTCAATAAGCGCCCGACAAGGGCAGGCAGAGTTCTTATTTGGCCTGAAAGGGCAATGCTGGAATTGGTAAACGGGCTTTAGGCTGCTATGGTTGTAAATCATAACCCCTCCTCGCCTCCCCTTATCTTCAGGGGAGTAAAGATCCCCCTTGAGGTAAGAGGGGATGGGGAGTTATGAAGCACCCGCAACTGAAGGGTTACATGAATATAGCTCTTCACTTTCCCGATCTGTTGCAGTAAACTGAAGAAAAAAACAAGGAGGTTTTATATGAAGAAATTGTTATTCGCAATGATCTGTGCAGTAATGCTGTTCGGTATGGCAGCGATAGGTTATGCAGAACGCGGAGATTGGCATGGGGGGATTCGCGACAGGATTCGTGATGCAAAGCAGAGCATTGAGCGAGGGATTGAACACGGAAGGATCACACGGCAGGAGTCGCGCCAGCTTAATGAAGAGTTGGACGATATCCTCGCCAGGATTGACCGCATGAGAAGCGATGGACGTCTCGATGAGAGGGAGCGGGAAAAGATACATCATGACCTTGACAGGCTGGAGAGGGATATCAGGAGAGAAAAACATGATGACGACCGGCGCGGTGATGGTGTTCGCGGGGATTGGCATGGGGGAATACGTGACAGGGTTCATGCGGCAAAGCAGAGCATTGCACAAGCGCGTGAACATAAAAGAATCACAAAACGTGAGGCGCGGAAGCTCAATAATGAGTTAGACGGCATTCTCGTCAGGATTGACCGCATGAAAAGCGACGGACGTCTTGATGAGAGGGAACGGGAGAAGATACATCGGGACCTTGACCGACTTAACAGAGATATTGCCAAAGAAAAGCGTGATTGACGATCTGAGACGTAGGTAGGCACTATTGTTTCATCTAAAGACCTTTCCGGTTATTTGACCAGTGGGGACTGAGACAGAGCAGGGGGTTGAGAGACCCCTTGCGATTTACGCCATAGCGACTGCCCATCAACGAACAAAGAGACAGCGGGGCTATTTGGAGGGCTTGCCGAGGAGCATACCGATATATTTATTGATCGGATTTCCTCTCCTGAGAAACGGCACGGGCGGTTTTTTCCTTGAGCCGAGTTTTTTCATCTCCCACTGAATATCGTTGTTTTCCGGGTCGCTCTTCAGGCCCTGCTGAAAGGCCTTGATCGCCTCTGCCTTCTTCCCTGCCTTCAGATAGGCCCTTCCCAAATTCAGGTAAAAGATCGGGTAGAAGAACTCGCTGCCAAAGGGCATGGAGGTATCCAGCGCCTTTATGGCGTTTTCGCAGATGGTAATTCCGTCTTTGGTTTTGTTTTCCACAATGGCGATGAGGCAGCCATAGTATGAAAGGAGAAAGGCGTCTGTGGGATAGCTTTCCAGACCTTCCCGGAGTATATCGAGGGCCTGCCTCCCTTTTCCCCGCCGCAACAGCTGCTGCACTTCAGAGAAATACTCTGCCTTGAGCTTCTGCTTTTTCGATTTATCAGCAACAAACCCGGCGATAACGGACTTGTGATGTTTATCCATCAGGTCGGTCAGGCGTGCGTCAAGGTCTTTGATTTTAATGAGATGGGCATAGTCAGATTTTCTGGACGCAATGATCTCGCCCTTCAGAAAAACATTCGTAATGATCTTGCACGATTTCCTGCCCATGTCCTCGGTCTGGACATGATAGGTCACATTGTCTACCGATATATTGCTGCTGAGCTCATGTGAATGCCTTGATGTGATTGCGATCTTTGTCTTGTCTGTCATGGCTTCATTGTATCAAAAAAAGAGGATAAAAAAGCAGGAGTTGAGACATTATCTGTCCAGATAACCTTCGATAACGAAATCGTCTCCAATACGGCGGCATTCAGTTCTTCTCAGCATGTGAGCCTGCGAAAGGCTTCTGAAGGCCTTTCCCCCGACTGCCGGGAATGACTTTTCTCCCCCGATGATCTTCGGTGCGATATAGAATATGACCTTATCAACGATCCCTGCCTCAAGGCAGGAGGATGCAAGAGAAGAGCCCCCTTCGATAAGGACTGAAATGATCCCTTCAGCCCCAAGTCTATTCATGAGCCACTGCAGATCAATTCTGTTGCCTGTATGTTCGATAAGGGAAACGCCTTTTCCCTGAAGCCTTTCCCGCTTCTTCCTTGACGATCCATTGTTCGTAACCACGATCGTCCCGGGCGGACAGGTCAGCACATTAGCATCCTCCCTGATATCGAGATCAGGGTCGAGAATGATACGTATCGGGTTCTTCAATCTGCCTGTTCTGCAGGTCAGCAGTGGATCGTCTGCCCTTATCGTGCCGATTGCTGTCAGGAGCGCATCGACCTTTCCCCGCAGTCTATGCACCTCTTTTCTGGCCTTTTCTCCGGTTATCCATTTCGATTCACCAACCGGGGTCGCGATCTTGCCGTCAAGGGTCATAGCAACCTTGAGAACCACAAAAGGTTGATGGGTTGTAATATGCTTGATGTAGAATTCGTTCAACTGCCGGGCTTTGTCTTCGAGAATGCCTGATATAACCTCGATGCCGGCTTTTCTGAGCTCTTCGATACCCTTGCCCGATACCTTTGGGTTAGGGTCTTGCATGGCGATAACAACCTTATTTATCCCTGCTGCAATAATCGTTTCCGTGCAGGGAGGTGTTCTTTTGTCCTTGTGGCAGCAGGGTTCAAGGCTGACATAAAGCGTAGCGCCTGATGCATCCAGCCCGGCCTTTTCGATCGCAATGACTTCGGCATGAGGTGTGCCCGCCTTTCTGTGATACCCCTCGGCTATGATCTTGCCATGCTTTACGAGCACAGCCCCGACCATCGGATTGGGACTCGTCATACCCTCTGCACGTCTGGCAAGGGTCAACGTCCGTCTGATGCAGGCTTCATCTGTCATGTTGATTAGCTTACCATAAAGTTCTTTTTAGGAAACAGAACGAAACAGGCTCACCGGCAGAGAAAAGAACTGAAGAAATGCCCAGGAATTGTGATATAATTTGTCTGGAGGAACAATGGATATAATCATATTGTCAGTCATAGCTGTTGTTGTCACTGCTCTTGTAGCTGTCATGATCCCTCTGCTTCTTGAAGTCAGGCGCACGGTTGCTGCACTGCGCCAGACAACTGAACAGAAGCTGAACCCTGCATTGGAAGAGCTTCAGGAAACACTGAAAAGTGTCCGCCAGATTACAGATAATGTGTCTGTAATAACCGGGGATGTTAAGCAGTTTTCCGGTGCTATCCAGCAGATAGGCAACAAAGTCAATGCCGTTAATGCGATCGTGGACAGTGTGACCTCATCAATGACCATACGGACCTTAAGCCTGAACGCAGGCGTTCGGGCCGCATTATCATTTTTTATTGCCAATTTACGCAGAAAAGGAGACAGATCATGAAAGACGAAGGTTTTGGATCAGGTTCGGTGTTGTTAGCATTTCTTCTGGGCGGGGTTGTGGGCGCCGGCCTGGCATTGCTTGTTGCACCCCAGTCCGGAGAAGAGACACGCAGGAAGATCAAGGAGCTTGCCGATGATATCAAAGACAAGACGAATGAGTATATCAATGAGGCAAAGGAAAAGGTGAGTTCTGCTGCTGATGAAGGCAAGGGGTATTATGACGAGAAGAAGTCCCTGATCAAGGCTGCCATAGATGCCGGAAAAGACGCATACGAAAAGGAAAAAGAGAAGTTCGCAAAGGGATAAGATGCATGAGCTTTCGATCGCTCAGAATGTGCTCGAGATAATTTCAGAGCAGTGCATAAAGAGCGGTCACACAAAAATAGATTCGGTTAATCTCCGGATAGGCAGGGCGTCAGGGATCATGCCTGATGCCCTTTTTTTTGCATTCAATGCGATCAAGACTGACTCGCTCGCCGCAGAGGCCCTGCTGAATATTGAAGAAGTCCCGGTGACAGGACTCTGTAATGATTGTTCTCATAGCTTTATTGTTCAGGAAGAGTACATTTTGAACTGCCCTGTCTGCAAAGGCAGCTCATTTCAGATAACCTCAGGCAGGGAACTGGATATTATAGACATGGAGGTCTCATAAACGTGAAAGTCAAGGTCGTAACCAAAATACTTGAAGCGAACGAGCGTATAGCGCGCGAAAACCGCAGACTTTTTGATAATGCTGCTCTCTATGTCATCAATCTTATGAGCGGGCCGGGAGCAGGCAAGACATCCATCCTTGAAAAGACCCTGGCACTGGGTACCGGGCTGAGGATCGGCGTTATTGAGGGGGACATCGCAGGCAGCGACGATGCCGAGCGCATTGAAAAGCATGGCGCTCCGGTCGTCCAGATCAATACCGGAGGCGCCTGTCATCTCGACGCTAATATGATCTATGAAGTGCTCCAGGACCTCCCGCTTCAGGACCTTGACCTGCTCGTCATAGAAAATGTCGGGAACCTTGTCTGCCCCGCTGAATTCAAGGTCGGCGAGGATATCAAAGTCATGGTCTTAAGCATTGCAGAGGGCCACGACAAGCCGCTCAAGTACCCCCTGATGTTCCAGGAATCGGCTGCCTTGCTGCTGAACAAGATCGATCTTGCTCCTTACCTTGATGTTGATATCAACAAGATCAAAAAAGATGCTTTGTCGCTTAACCCTGACCTGAAGATATTCGAAGTCTCCTGCAGAACGGGTGAAGGCCTTTCCGCATGGACTGACTGGCTCAAGAAGAAGGCGCTGAAGAATCAAAAAACTGCTGATGATAAGGATTGACAGCAGGAGGATTAGTCCTTACAGTTAAAGAAAGGAATTTTATGCCTTTCCCGGAGATGCTGGCAAGCTCGTCGACATCGAGGTCCTTGACGCTTCAGAGGAAATGGACAAGAAGATTGAGATCAGGCCACCTTTCACTGCTGCATAGTGTGCAATAGACGGAGATCTGTCAGAATGAAATGGAATATCACGCAGGGGCAGGGTGTTTGCACTGACTTTGAAAAATGGATGAACCTGTAATAGTTCATTTATAGATTTTTATCATGCCGGGTTCGAGTTTCAGGAGAGGAATCATTGTCTAAGCATCAGGGAAAGGAATGCCTTTCGATTATAATTAAGGGAATCGTTCAGGGCGTCGGCTTCAGACCCTTTGTCTATAATCTTGCTACTGAGTTGAAGGTCACCGGCTTTGTCTCAAATACCTCTGAAGGAGTGATTATTACAGCAGAGGGCGATAACCTCCCCCGATTTATTGAGAGGATAAAACAGGAAGCCCCACCTCATTCAAAAATCATGAAGATGGATGTTGCACCTGCTGAACCAGGAGGGTTTACCGAATTCCGTATCGTGCAAAGTTCTGATTCAGGCAGTTTTACACTCATATCTCCGGACATTTCGACCTGCGATGCCTGCTGCAGGGAACTGTTTGATCGCAGCGACAGAAGGTATCTCTATCCCTTTATCAACTGCACGAACTGCGGGCCCCGGTATTCGATCACAAGGGCAGTTCCCTATGACCGGAAGAATACGACCATGCAGGGCTTTGTCCTCTGTGAGCAGTGCTCCTCTGAATACCATAACCCTCGGGACAGAAGATTCCATGCCCAGCCGAATGCCTGTCCTGTCTGCGGCCCTGAGGTGAGACTTCTCGACAGCAGCGGAAAGGATATTGAATCTGTGGAGCCGATCAATGAAGCAATTGAGCTCCTGAAGGCCGGGAAGATTATTGCGTTAAAGGGCCTCGGAGGGTTTCATATTGCCTGCGATGCCTTGAATGCAAAAGCGGTAGAGCGGCTGCGCACAGAAAAGAGAAAGAGCAATAAGCCCTTTGCCCTTATGGCTCCAAACATGGAATCGATCAGGAGGCATTGCGTTGTTTCATCAGACGAAGAAGAGCTCCTCTGCTCCTTTCAGCGGCCCATTGTAATCCTCCGGAAGAAAGAAGGGACTAACCTGCCTTTGGCTGTGTCACCCGGGAATGCCAGTCTGGGGTTCATGCTGCCCAATACGCCGCTGCATCATCTTCTTTTTCGTTATCCTTTAACCGATGACTCATCACCCATAACCCATCACTGCTTTTCTGCACTTATCATGACAAGCGGCAACATCAGTGAGGAGCCGATTATCATTTCCAATAAGGAGGCTGTTAAAAAACTCTCAGGCATTGCTGATGTCTTCCTTGTTCATAACAGGGACATTTTCATGAGGGTCGATGATTCTGTGATGAGAGTGAGGAAGAAACCGGCAGCAGTCCGGCATGCAGGCGTGATCAACAGTATCACAGATGTTTCCTCATTATCCCTTGCGCCTGACTCTGTACCCTGCATGTTGCGCCGGTCACGCGGATATGTCCCCGAGCCTATACCTCTTTTGACTGACGGCCCTGATCTGTTGGGGTGCGGTGCTGACATGAAGAATACCTTTACGCTGCTCAGGGGCAAGTATGCAATTGTCAGCCAGCATATGGGAGATATGGAGAATTATGAGACGGTCTGTTTTTTTGAAGAGACCCTCGAAAATCTGAAAACAGTTTACCGGGCAGAACCGGTTGCCGTAGTTCATGACCTTCATCCCAATTATTTCTCCTCGGACTGGGCCCTTGTCTATGGAAAAAAGCAGAATCTGAAAACGATCGCCATTCAGCATCATTATGCCCATATCGGCTCGGTAATGGCAGAACACGGCCTGACCTGCAAGGTTATCGGAGTTGCCTTTGACGGCAGCGGATACGGGGAAGACGGCACGCTCTGGGGCGGCGAATTTCTTGTCGCCGACACCAGGGGTTTCAGGCGTGCAGGACATCTGAGGCAGGTGCCGCTTCCGGGCGGAGAGCAGGCAATAAGGGAGCCCTGGCGAATAGCGCTAAGCTATCTGAGAGATGCCTTTGGCAGCGATCTCACGCAGTTCCTTGGACCGATTGGATTTATCGAAAAATATGGCATGAAGAAGATCTCGGATATCCTCCAGATAACAGACAAAAGGAATTTCTCACCTCTTTCATCAGGGGCCGGAAGACTTTTCGATGCAGTATCTGCACTTATCGGAGTCTGCGATATGAACACCTTCGAGGGAGAGGCCTCTATAGCGCTTGAATCAATGGCTCTTAAAGGTATTGAAGAAGATTACCCTGTGGACATTCATCTTGATGACCGTATAATAATTGATTTTGCGCATACGTTTATCGCTCTGGTCGATGACCTGAACAGAAATGTTGATAAAGGCATCATGTCAGCTAAATTTCATAATACCGTTGCCATGGCAATCATCAGGGTTGTCTTAAAGCTTTCTTTGATGAATAATATAAAGACCGTTGCCTTAAGCGGCGGTGTTTTTCAGAACCTTTACCTTCTTGAGAAGGTTGCTGCCGGTCTTCGGGAGGAGGGGTTGACTCTGTACACGAATGAAAAGGTCCCCTGTAACGATGCGGGAATCTCATTAGGCCAGGTATTTCTGGCCCGGGAATTGATGAAAGCAGGTATAAGCTCATGAACCAGACCATTGAGGCGATAAAGGAGCTTATGGTCTCTATCAACAGGCCTGTAAAGCTGATGGAGGTCTGCGGCACGCACACGGTTGCCATCTTCAGGCACGGCATTCGGGATCTGCTTCCCAGGGAGATCAAACTCCTGAGCGGCCCTGGCTGCCCTGTCTGCGTTACCTCGATCAGGGATGTCGATACGGTCATTGAGATTGCCAGACAGCGTGATGTTACGGTGACCACCTTTGGCGATATGATGCGTGTGCCGGGCAACAGGCAGTCTCTGTTTCAGGCAAAGGCGGAGGGAGCAGATATCAGGATCGTCTATTCGCCCCTCGATGCGCTGAAACTCGCAGAGCAGTCACCCGGACGCAATGTGGTGTTCTTTGCTACGGGATTTGAGACGACATCGCCCCTTGTAGCCGGGACCCTTGCCGAGGCAGAATCAAAGGGGATCGGGAATTTCTTTATTTACTCTGTGCATAAAACGGTTCCACCCGCACTGAATGCACTGCTGAGCGCACCTGACGTGCAGATCGACGGTTTTATTCTCCCCGGACATGTCAGCACGATTATTGGACTGAAACCCTATGCGTTTCTTGCTTCTGGGTATCACAAGCCATCGGTTGTGACCGGTTTTGATGCGATGGACATCCTCAACGGGGTGCTTATGCTCCTTCAGCAGATAGCGGGCAACAGGGCAGCTGTCGAAAACGAATATGCCAAGGTCGTGAAAGAGGATGGAAATCCAAGGGCTGTTGCACTGTTATACGAGTTCTTTGAGCCTGAAGACGCTTACTGGAGAGGCATCGGTCTGCTGCCCGGCAGTGGTCTGAGGCTGAAGGAGAAGTATAACCATCGCGACATTACGAAAAAATATACCATAAGCGTCCCTGATGGCCAGGAACCCAAGGCCTGTTCATGCGGAGACGTGCTGAAGGGCATCAAGATCCCGACTGACTGCGCTCTCTTTGGGAAGGCCTGCACTCCTGACAAGCCTGTCGGAGCCTGCATGGTCAGCACAGAGGGAAGCTGCGCGGCATATTACAAGTATGCCGGTATGGCGCATTAGCCGTCCGTATCGAATGAGCATCGGAGAATAGGGTGGAAAGAATTCAGATGAGTCATGGAGGGGGAGGTCGGCTGATGCATCAGCTTGTCAGGGACTATTTTGTTCCCTCTTTTCACCTTCAGACCCTTAATGATTCCGCTGTTGTGGACGGCTTTAGAGGAAAGATAGCGCTTACGACAGACTCCTATGTCATATCTCCGTATTTTTTTCCCGGTGGGGATATCGGACTGCTCTCTGTCTGCGGGACTGTTAATGATCTTTCGATGGCAGGAGCCCGTCCCCTCTATCTCACAACAGGGTTTATCCTTGAGGAGGGTATGCCGATGGAAGACCTGGTGAAGATTCTCGCTTCCATGAAGACTGTCGCTGACGAGATAGGAGTGAAGATCGTGGCTGGTGATACCAAGGTTGTTGAAAAAGGTAAGGGAGACGGCATTTATATCAACACTGCAGGTATCGGTATTGTTGATGAAGGCATAGACCTTTCCCCTGGGAGGATCAGGCCGGGCGACAAGATCATTTTGAGCGGCTCGATCGGAAACCACGGCATGGCAGTCATGGCAGAGAGAAACGGCATCAGTTTTGAGCCTCCTATTCTGAGCGATGTATGTGCGCTCAACTCGCTGGTCGAAACTATGCTCGCAACAAGCAGGGAAATCCGGGTCCTGCGGGACCCTACCCGTGGCGGCGTTGCCACAACGCTCAAGGAGTTTGCAGCTGATTCAATGTGCGGTATGATGGTAGATGAGGAGAGCATACAGGTGAGGCCCGGGGTGCAGGGTGCATGCGACCTGTTAGGCCTTGACCCGTTGTATGTGGCTAATGAGGGGGTCCTTCTTGCGGTTGTTGCTCCTCATGTGGCTGATGAGCTTATCCTGGCGATGAGAAAGACGAGGGCAGGTGCAGAAGCAGCCGTGATCGGCGAGGTGACTGAGCAGCCGAAGCAGATGGTGCTTCTCAGGACAAGGATTGGTGGTACCAGGATTATTGATATGATTACCGGCGAACAGTTGCCGAGGATATGTTGAGGGATGATGAAAATTTCTGTAAATAAAATAGTCATGTTTTTTATTACGGTCATTGCCCTTACTGCATGTTCGAATTCCGTTGCCACGGTCAACGGCAAGAAGATCAGCAGGGAGGCGTTCAACGTTCATCTGAGGGAGAGGATGGAGGATTACAAGAGGCAAAATATCTCCCTTGATGAAAAGAGTCTGAAAAATTCGATCCTGCAGGAACTGGTGGATGAGCGCATTGCCCTTGATGAAGCCGCAGTAAGAAATATTACGGTCAGTGATGCAGACGTGAATCAGGAGATAGAGACCATGAAGAGACGTGTCGGCAACGAACAGTTCCTGAAGTCACTCAGGGACAAAAAGACATCTCTTGATGCGCTCAGACAGGGGATCGGGAACAGGTTGATTCATACGAAGTTCATCGAGAGCTTTGTCAGCGACAAAGAAGTGACTGAAGAGGAAACAGACGACTATTACCGCAACAGCCAAACACCGTTCATCAGGCCTGCCAGGGTGCTGATGAGGATCGCCGAGTTCGAGTCAGAGGACGCTGCGTGGACAGCTGCCTCTGAACTGAAGAGGAGCAAAGAGGATTTTGATATTTTCATGAAGAAGCTTGCAGATGCCGGTAAGGCTGCTTTAAGCGAATATGGCTGGGTGACCCCGGACTTTTTTTCTTCTTCCATAGCAGCCTCCATAAAAGGCATTAAGGAAGGTCAGCACGGAGGTCCCTATAAGGGGCAGCGTGGATTTTTTCTTGCACGGATAAAGGAAAAGGAGTCAGAGGGCGTCTCATCCTATGATGAGATGAAGGGAACGATTAAGAATATCCTGCTTCAGCAGAAGCGTGCCGCGGCTTATCTGCAGTGGCTTGAGCAGAAGCGCGGGGCATCAAAGATCATTATTACGCTGAAGTAAGGAGCCAGGGGAGGGTGCTATGACGGAAGATAATAAGGTTGTTATAAAATTTCTCGACGGTACCATTATTAAGGGGCATATCAAAGATTTTTCTGAAAAGTCTGATGAGTTTGGCCTGCAGGAGCCGGAGACCGATGCCGTTCGCGTTGTGAGGAGCGATTCTCTCAAGGCGCTCTTCTTTGTGAGGAGCTTTGAAGGCAACAGGCAGTATAACGAAAAGAAGACGTATGGCATACGAAAGCCTCACGGTCACAGGGCATTCGTCAAGTTCAACGACGGCGAAGACCTTGTGGGTTTTATGGAGGGCGATCTGCCGTGGGAGAAGGGGTTTTTTCTTACCCATCATACGGTCAATAACCTCAAGGGATTTTTCCTGCTGCCGGCTGATGAAGGATCAAATAATATCAGGGTATTTATCTTTGCCCATGCAGTAAAAGATGTGACTGTTGTTCCATAAGAGGAGGTAGTGAGAAATACGATGATACTCGGCATAAATATCGACCATATTGCAACACTTCGTCAGGCACGCCTTGGAACGGAGCCCGATCCTGTCATGGCAGCGACGCTTGCCATCCTGGGCGGCGCAGACGGCATTACGCTCCATCTGCGTGAAGACCGGCGCCACGTCAATGATCGGGATCTGGACATGCTCATAGGCTTCATCACCGTTGAGCTTAATTTGGAGATGGCAGCCACCGAAGAGATGCTCCGCATTGCCACAAAGAAACTTCCGGGTCTTGTAACCATTGTCCCTGAGAAGAGACAGGAGCTTACGACCGAGGGAGGCCTGAACCTCAAGGCCGGAAAGAATTCACTCAAAAAAGCGGTCGGGAGACTTAAAGACAAAGGCATCAGGACGAGCCTTTTCATCAACCCGGCTATCGAAGATGTTGACCTGTCAAAAGATATAGGCGCTGATATGGTCGAGATCCATACCGGCACCTATGCCAATGCCAGTGGCGAAGCCCGGGAGCGGGAACGTGCGAAGGTTGTCAGGTCGGTCATTCATGCCACAGATGCAGGTCTCAAGGCGAATGCTGGCCATGGCCTGAATTATCACAATGTCACCGGAATTGCCGAAATAGAGGGCGTCAGGGGATTGTATATCGGCCACAGCATCATATCGCGGGCAGTGCTCGTCGGCATGGAAAAAGCGGTCAGGGATATGAAAGAGCTGATTATGATGTCCTGCCCGATGCAGTGAACGGAACGGTCTGATATGATCTACGGCACCGGCATAGATATCGTCAGGACAGCCCGGATTCGTGAGGCTGCAGAACGCTGGGGAAGTAAGTTCCTTGAGCGCGTTTTCACCCGAAACGAAATAGGCTATGCATACACTAAAAAGGACCCCTTTCTGTCGTTGTCAGTCCGCTTTGCAGCCAAGGAGGCATTTATCAAAGCCCTTTCGCATGATCGGCACATTCCTCTGATTGATATCGAGGTGCGGAATCAGAATAATGGCAGGCCAATGCTCGAACTGCACGGCAGGACAAAAGAGTTCCTGAAGCAGAAGGAGATCATATCAATTCATCTGAGCCTCAGCCATGAAAAGGATTACAGCGTTGCCTGTGTCGTGATCGAGGGGGTGAGATGAAGGTTGTTACTGCAGAGGAAATGCAGAACATCGACCGGGTCGCGATCGAGAAATACGGCATCCCCGGCACGGTGCTCATGGAAAGGGCAGGGCTTTCTGTTGCAGAAAAGATCAGGGCATTTTTTGACAAAAAGAAGGTGATCGTGCTTGCCGGGGGAGGGAATAATGGCGGCGACGGCATTGCTGCCGCCCGGAACCTGCATAACTGGGGCTGGCATGTCAGGGTGCTCCTTATGCTCAGGGAAGACAAGCTGAGCCCTGACTGTCTTGCCCAATATCGCATGGCAAAGCATTCCGGTGTTGCCATTGAGTTCAGGAAAGGAGTGACCGATAAAGACGTTCACGGCGCCCTTGTTATTGATGCGCTTTTAGGCACAGGCCTTAACAAGGATGTCACCTCTTTTATGGCTGATGTGATCCGGTTCCTGAATGCCGTTGATGTAAAGGTCATTGCTGTTGATATCCCTTCCGGGATTTCTTCTGACAGCGGTCAGATCATGGGAGCGGCTGTGCAGGCTGATTTTACCGTCACCTTCGGACTTCCGAAGGTCGGGCATATCCTTTATCCCGGCGCCCGGTATTCCGGTCAGCTTTATATTGAAGATATCGGGTTTCCGGAAGAACTGCTCTCTTCTGAGAGTCTCCGTATTGAGACCATCGAAAAAAAGTCGGCTTCCCTGCTTATCCCGGAGCGGCCTGGATATTCTCATAAAGGTGACTATGGGCATGTTTTGGTGATAGCAGGGTCGCGGGGCAAGACAGGTGCTGCACTTATGACCGCAAAGGCCTGCCTTCGCTCAGGCGCAGGTTTGGTGACGATCGGCGTACCTGAAACGCTTCTTGACGTATTTCAATCTCGCGTGACAGAAGAGATGGTGCTGCCACTTCCTGATACAGGCAACGGAAGATTTGCTGTCAGGGCGTATGATCTGATACGGGATTTCCTTGATGCAAATGCGGATATTCTTGCTATAGGTCCTGGCATTACTGCTGATGGGGAAACCGCTGGTCTCTTAACCAGGATTCTCGAAACCGTGACCGTACCAATGGTGCTTGATGCCGATGCGATCAATCTGCTTGCCGGGAGGAGAGATCTGCTCAAAAAAGTAAAGGCGCCGGTCATTCTCACTCCTCATGCAGGTGAAATGGCAGAGTTTCTGACATCAGTGACCGGGAAGTCAAAAGACGCTGAGAAAAAGGGGCATAGGAGAGAGATAGAGCGCAACAGGATCGGGTTGACCAGGACTGTAGCAATAGAGACAGGCGCGTATTTCGTTTTAAAGGGCGCACCGACTATTGTCGCAGATCCTGAAGGCAGGATATTCATCAATACAACCGGCAACCCCGGCATGGCGACGGCCGGGGCCGGCGATGTCCTGACCGGCATGCTTGCAGGCCTGCTGGGTCAAGGTATGCATCCTCTTGATGCATGCAGGCT
>JACRHC010000139.1 GCA_016217675.1 Nitrospirota bacterium | reverse complement strand
TCATCTCCTGATCGGCGGGTTCATCGGCGGGCTCGTCGGCGTTCAGGGCATCAAGGTGCTTAATGCCATGGGCAATGCCGATTTTGTGATCAAGATGACCTATGTGCTGATGTTGGGCATAGTCGGCACGTACATGTTCATAGAAAGCCTGAACAGCATAAGAAAAAAGAGCGTGCAGGAAGTGAAGACAGAGGAAAAGGAGTCAGCGTTCTCAAAGCTCCTTAAGACCCTGCCTCTTCAGACTGAGTATGTAAAGTCAGGCGTCACCCATTCGATGCTTCTTCCGATCATCTTCGGTGGGTTTGTAGGGATTCTTGCAGCGATCATGGGCGTGGGCGGCGGATTCCTTATGGTGCCGGTCATGGTCTATATCCTCAGGATGCCGATGCATGTTGTTGTCGGCACAAGCCTCTTTCAGATCCTCTTCAACTGCATCGAGGTGACCTTTCTTCAGGCCTACACCAACCATAATGTGGACTTTATCCTCGCCGTTCTGCTGCTGCTGGGCTCGACCATCGGCGCACAGGTCGGCGCAGTATTCGGCAGAAAGCTCAAGGGGGAACAGCTCAAGATCATTCTCGCCGTGATCGTTCTTCTGGTGACCGTAAAGATCGTCTTCGATCTTACGCTCAGCCCCTCATTACTTCTATCACAGGCAGGAGGACACTAATGAAGACAGTAAACAGTAAGCAGCTCATAGTAAGCAGTCTGAGAGTCATAAGGCCGATACTCATATTGATAGGTCTGATCGCATCTATCGGCACGGCGTCAGCAGAATTGACAGCCAAGGCGAACCATGACCATATCAAGGTCGACTTCTTTTATCACGGAAGCACGGTGAGCGTGAGCGGCATCGCCGACAAAGGGACTGACCTGATCATCAAGATCGCCTCACCGGAAGGTCATGAGGCGCTCAAACAGAAAGGCAAGGTCGGCGGTTTTCTCTGGATGAATGTGGGCGCCCTGAATTTTGAGGACGTGCCGAACCTCTATTCGATCCACAGCACCGGGAAGGTCGAAGACCTGATCGACCAGAAAGAGCAGGACCAATACGTCATAGGCTATCCGGCGCTCGGCAGACATGTGCAGTTGAGTCCTGCAGCAGACGAACAGGAGAAGGCAAAATGGTTCGGGGAGTTCCTGAAATACAAGGAATCATCCAGGCTCTATACCACATCATCGGGCAGGATCGACCTGAAAGAAAAGGACGGCAAACAGTCGTATTACATCAATACTGAATGGCCGTACCAGGCACCTCCCGGAGACTACCTGGTTACCGTATATGCAGTCAAAGACGGAAAGATCGTCGATACTGCAGTCTCAAAAGTGCTGGTCGAGCAGGTCGGCATCGTAAAGACACTCGCCGGCATGGCAAAAAACAATGCCTCGATCTACGGGATCATATCGATACTCTCTGCCCTGGGAGCGGGCTTTGGTGTGGGCCTGGTATTCAGAAAAGGCGGAGGTGCCCATTAATATGTATGATACCGTGCTCGTAGGCTTTGACGATTCGTTGTCAAGCAAGGCAGCGCTCGTCGAGGCATCCAATCATGTAAAAAAACATGGCGGAAGGGTCATCCTGGCCCATGCGGTCTTTTTCGACACAGAGGAATTCGGCATCGCTCCTGAGCAGCTCGAAAAAAGACTCAGAATCGGGGAAAAGGCCTGCATCCAGTCCAAAGACATGATTGCTGCCGAATTCGGCATCAATGTCCAGTCGCTCCTTTGCGAGGGCGACCCTGCCGAGGTGATCCTCGACGTGGCTCTGGGCAAAAAGGCAGATCTTATTGTTCTGGGGACGTACGGAAGGAAAGGTCTCAACCGACTGCTCATGGGAAGCGTTACCTCCAAGGTCATCGCCGAAGCGCCAGTTGATGTCCTTGTCGTAAAAAAGCCCTGCACAGAATGCACAGGAGAATACCGATCAATTCTCATACCGTTTGACGGGTCGGACTTCAGCAGAAGGGCAATGAGCAGGGCCTGCGAACTGTCGAAAACTGACAAGGCAGAAGTGACGGTTCTCTATGTCATCCCCCGCTATGAGGAGATGATCGACTTTTTCAAGACTGATGCGATCAGAAAAAGTCTGCGCCACGAAGCTGAAAAGATAGCAGGCGCAGCACGTGGCATCGCAGCGCTTCAGGGTATTGCAATAAAAACGGAAATTGCAGAAGGGAATATTGCTGAAGAGATAGTCGAAGCAGTAAAGAACAATAAGCATGATCTGATCATAATGGGAAGCCACGGGTACCGCGGCATGGACAAGGCAATTATGGGAAGCTCAACAGAACGGGTCATTATGCATGCGACCTGTCCGATCCTGGTAGTGAGGTGAATGCAATGAAAGGATACAGAAAGGTCCTGATCGCGGTGAACGGTTCAAAGGAGGTCCTGAAACAGGGGCTCAAGCTTGCCTGCGATGAAAAGTGCTGGATAACAGTGGTCAAGGTCCTGCCGCCCAATGAAGGCGATCTGGACCTGACCGGTGTGAAGAATATCGGAGATCTGCTCAGCAGCTGCGGACGTTCCGAGATATCGGCAATGAAGACGATAGCTGACGAAGAAGGCCTGCTGATAAAGACAAGACTTGAAGAAGGAGACGCATTCAGAAAGATAGTTGAGGCAGCTGAAGAAGAGCGCTGCGACGTCATTGTCATGGGCACAAAAAAAAGAAGCTGGACAAGAAAGATCTTCGGAGATAATACCGTTGAAAAGGTTATCAGGCTGGCCCCCTGCCCTGTCCTGGTAGTAGCAGCATAACTGCTTTCATGACGGGGGGCTTGTCCCATAGGTGTTAACTTAAGCGGCATCGAGAATAGTCGATGCCGCTTTGAGTTTGCCGTGGTCAATTGACTCAAGGGTAGTTCGTCGAGATCGCTGGCAGGATTTCATGCAGTTTTTTATCAGGCGTGGTATTTCATCTCT
>JACRHC010000021.1 GCA_016217675.1 Nitrospirota bacterium | reverse complement strand
CCGAGCAGTATTGACATTATTCCCTTGCCCTGTTTCCCGGCATTGAATTCGAGATACGCCTTTGGAAAAAGTGTAAGCACGGCAAACAGCAGCATAAGACCTACCAGTATCTGTGTTATTCCCCTAACCACGATTATATCCCTTCAAGCGGACAGCCGGGACAGCGAGGGGCAGGTCTGCAGAAATCTTTGGCAAGCCTGACCAATAGTGCATGATATTCATTAAACAGCGATACATCCTTTCTGAGTCCCTCATGGAACAGTTCCTGATACGTTTCATACGATGCGTCATGAGCAAATATAGTATGCCGCGAAAGTATTCTTTTTGTATAGGCATCGATCACAAAAACAGGCTTCTCAAGGGCATAGAGCGTGATTGAATCAGCAGTTTCAGGCCCGATGCCGTTTACCGACAGGAGCTTTTCTCTGACATTGGCCAGACTGTCATCCCTCATCTTATGCATGCTGCCTTTATATTCTTCATGCAGCAAATCAAGGAAGTTTTTCAGCCGCTTTGCCTTGATGTTGAAATATCCCGCGGGTCGAATGAGGCCCGCAAGCTGTAAAGCTGACATACGATGAAGCTTTGTTGGTGAAAGAGATTTATCCCGCTTCAGATTATCTATGGCTTTTTCTACATTGGCCCAATTAGTGTTCTGGGTCAAAATAGCGCCGACTGCTATCTCAAAAGGAGAATCTCCCGGCCACCAGTGCTGCGGACCGAACGCCTGAAATAGCCTGCTGTATATTGTTTCGAGGACATTACGCTTCATTGCTCCTCACCGGTGAGCGGAGCACCTTCTTTTTCGAGACAATCCTTTTTTCAGTCAGCATTTTTTCCTTGGCCCGTTTTGATCGTTTTCTCTTCTGTCTCCTGAGCTTCTCGATGCGCTGTTGTTCAGCGCTTTCCTTTCCCCTGATGAGTTCGTCGATTTTTTTTATAAGGAGGAGACGGGCGCGATAGCGGTTCAGTGCCTGCGAGCGCCCTTCCTGACACTTGACATCTATGCCTGTTGGCAGGTGCTTGAGGTACACGCAGGTTGAGGTCTTGTTTACATGCTGGCCGCCTTTTCCGCTGGAACGGATAAAGGACTCTTCGATATCCTCTTCACGGATATGAAGGCCCTCCATAAGTTCTTTCAGGGCTTTTTCCTTTGCTGAGGTAACAGAAAAGATGCTCATACTATTGATACTATACCATGCTTTATTGGGCAAATTCGGCCTGCAGCGAACCGAAATGGTCTGGCAAACTGCCGGCCATATCTGTGTTATAATATTAACCAATGTCAGGAAGGGCGTACCTTGACAGAAGTACACAGGCTTGTGGAGCCAGTATCTGCAGAACTCCCTTCAGTAATGATCAATTATAAGGAGAACTCATGAAAAAGACCTTAAGAGTAGTTTGTGTTGTATCGTGCATGCTTGCAGTAGCAGGTTTGTCAGCAGCGGCTGAAACGAAGTCCGCAGGGGCAAAGGCAAAAACCGAGAAGAGTTCTCAGGCAGCGCCTGCGGGCCTGACCGGCAAAGTTGTCGATACCATGGACAGTGCAGGCTATACCTATGTTCAGCTGGAGCAGGGGGGGAAGAAGACCTGGGTGGCTGTGCCTGAAACAAAAGTTACAAAAGGGAAGACCATGACCTTTCGTCCGGGCATGGAGATGAAGAATTTTGAGAGCAAGACACTCAAAAGGAAGTTTGACAGCATCGTATTTTCTGACGGCGTAGTTAAGTAAGCTGCCGGAACGCATTTCTCATGCTTGATGCACGCTTTGTGAGGGAGAACGTTGAATCTGTCGGGAATGGCCTGAAAAAGAGAGGCTATGAATTCCCGCTCGCTGCATTTCTTGCCATAGACGAAAAGAGGATGGCGGTGCTCAAGGAGACAGAGGAACTCAGAAACAGAAGGAATGTTGTCTCTGAGGAAATTGGAAAACTTAAGCGCCAGAAGGAAGATGCAGCAGCTCAGCTTGAGGAGATGAAGGGTGTTTCAGATCGCCTCAAAGATCTGGATGAGCGGCTTAAAGACCTCGAGGCAGAAACAAGAGCACTGCTTCTGACCATACCCAATATTCCGGACGAATCAGTTCCCGTTGGCAAGGATGAGAACGAGAATGTCGAGATCAGAAAATGGGGTGCAGTTCGCCAGTTTGATTTCGAGCCATTGAACCACTGGGATATTGCGGAGCCTCTTGATATCATTGATTTTGAAAGAGGAGCGAAGATATCAGGGGCCCGCTTTTCTGTTATGAAGGGATCTGGTGCCAGGCTTGAGCGCGCGCTCTTGAACTTCATGCTCGACACTCATACGGGCAAGGGATATAAGGAGATCTTTCCCCCTATTCTTGTGAACAGGGAAAGCATGACCGGTACCGGCCAGCTTCCGAAGTTCGAGGCTGAGCTTTTCAGAATTGCAGACCCGGAGTTGTATCTCATTCCGACTGCAGAGGTGCCGGTGACCAATATCCATCGCGATGAGATCTTTCAGGAATCAGACCTGCCGATCTACTACACTGCATATACACCCTGCTTCAGAAGAGAGGCCGGCTCCCATGGCAAGGATACGCGGGGTCTTATACGGCAGCATCAGTTCAACAAGGTTGAGCTGGTCAAGTTCGTTAAGCCGGAGGATTCCTTTGGCGAGCTTGAAAAGCTGACAAACAATGCTGAGGAGATACTTCAGGCCCTGGGGCTCCCGTACAGAGTTGTAGCCTTGTGTTCCGGTGACCTCGGCTTTTCTTCTGCAAAGACCTATGATATTGAAGTTTGGCTGCCCGGCCAGAACAGGTACAGGGAAATATCGTCGTGCTCGAACTTTGTCGATTTTCAGGCACGCAGGGCAGGTATCCGCTTTAAGCGCGAGGGGAAAAAGGGCACCGAGTTCGTGCATACCCTGAATGGTTCGGGCCTTGCGATCGGAAGGACGCTTGTTGCCATACTCGAAAATTATCAGCAGAAAGACGGTTCTGTGATCATACCCGAGGTGCTGCGGTCATATATGGGGATGGAGAAGATCGGATAACGAACATTATTTGACGGTCTTCTCGCACCTCTCACCTAACTCTCCATTGGAGGATCCGGGAAGTATTCAATGAAACTGCTGCAGAGCCGGCATCGCGAATTAAGACTAAAGGGGTGCATGATGATAACTGACGATCTTGCCGGTCTGAGAAAGTTGTATCTGGGGTTTACTTCGGCGCGGGTTATTCTGACTGCCAATAATCTTGGCCTGTTTGAGCAACTCAAGAGGCCTCTGTCAGGAGCCGCTCTGGCAAGAAGACTTGGAACCGACCTCCGTGCTACAAGGATACTCCTTGATGCGCTCACCGGGCTCGGGCTTATCAGCAAGAGCCCGAAAGGGACTTGCCGCAATGGCGTGGCAGCGAACAGCTTTCTTGTCAGGGGGAGCCGCCTGTATCAGGGCGATATCCTTCGCCATGCCTCTACGATGTGGCAGAACTTTTCAGCCCTTGATGAGGTGGTCAGGACAGGGCGTCCTGCGCGGTGCGGTTTTGATCATGAGTCGTTCATAATGGGCATGCATAACCTTACGGTCCTGCGGGCAGAAGGTCTTATCAAGGCTGTAGGAGTCAGGGGAGTTAAGAGCATGCTGGATCTTGGCGGAGGGCCTGGCACCAATGCCATTGCTATTGCAAAGAGAGGCATAAGAGCGTCCATATTCGATCTGCCCGAGACGATACGCATCGCCAGAAAGGTCGTGCGCAGAGAAGGGGCAAAGGGGATCAGGTTCATGGCGGGCAATTTCCATACCGATAGTATCGGATCAGGATATGATCTGGTCCTGCTGAGTCAGATCTTTCACGCCTTTTCTGCTGAAGAGAATATCAGACTTTTGCGTAAATGCCACGCTGCCCTGAATCCGCGTGGCCGTGTTGTTGTGCAGGAGTTCCCGATCAACGATGAATTGACCCAGCCTCCACAGAGTGCACTATTTTCGGTGAATATGCTGGTTGGCACAGAGTCCGGGCGCTGTTACAGTCCTGCTGAAATAAAGAGATGGCTGCAAGAGACCGGTTATAAGAACATTCTGGCAAAAGACCTCCCCGAAACGGTGCTGGTGATCGGGGGGAAGGGGAAATAGAGAGGTATAAATCGGCTGCGACTGTTTTCTGGCAGCGTGTGCTATCCGGCTACGAATCAGTATTGACTGCGACAGGGCAGAGCCCTTGTCACCTGGCCTTTTCTTGCCAAATTTCCAATTGGAAGTTTTTGTAGTCCTTTATCAGTTCAAAGTCAGACCTGTTTGAGGTTATCACGGTGGCGCCGTTATGACGAGCCGTAAGCGCAATCAGAACATCAAAATGCAGATCTCTCAGTTTTGCCGATGTATATCCCTTATTCTTGTTCATTCTTGACAATATCTCACCTGATTCAAGCCAGTCCTTGCTTGTTGGTGAGAGTATGGGATGGTTTTTGGCAAGTGCAGCCACAAAAGATATCTCAACTTGTTTTGAGGCTCTGCGCAACAATTCAGACAGGACTACCGATGAATTTCTTATGAGACCTTGCAAGGCCAGAAAATTATAGCTGTATTTATCAGTCCTCAAGTGGTCTATAAAGACTGACGTATCGAAGATGACAAGTCTATTTGCCATGCGCCTCGAACTGCAACTTGCCGCCATATTTGGCCATCAGTTTTTTGAACTTCCCGAGGGCCACAATTTCTCTTAGTGCAGTATGCACTGCCTCGCTCCTGCTGCCGACGCCCAGCACTTTCACCGCATCGTCTGCAAGTTTGGTGTCGAGCCGTATAGATGTCATTTTAACCGAGGATTTCATCCGATGGGCCTCCCTTCATCGTGTATATACAAATAGTATAATTGTTATATACGCGTTGTCAACGAAGAAAAGGTCTCACTGGATCACGGGTGCAGCAGGCTCATGTCATCCTGAGATCGTTGCAGGTTAACTTCGGCGGCTGTTCTCAATACCGTTTATTTGAGAAACAAATCAAGCACACGCTGAGTATTTTTAGCATTGCGCATCATTGCGCCATGCCCTTCATGAGGATCTTCGATGGTCTCAATGACAGTTGCGCCCTGTTCTTTCAGCCATGCAGCGGTTCGTCTCATTCCGGCAATGCCATCACGGTCTGCATTTGAATCATTCGCTCCAGCTACGGTTATCCAGCGAGTGCCTCTTAAGGGCTGATCACCGAATCTGCCATCGACAATTGCACGAGTTGGAGGATAATCGAGGCCAACACCGCCAGAGCTTGCAACAGACAGCGCAAAGTAGTGTTTGCCGCGGCCTGCGTCCAGAGCGGCAACGGCATAAGAATTTGCAGAACCGCGACTAAAGCCGTGCAGCATTACCGTGCCGGGCTGCACGCCGAGCCTCTGGAGAGCAATATCAATTTCACGGTAGATCTGCAGTGGCGCATAGTAGGACTTATTAGTATCGTCACTGCCGAGCCACCACTGCACGCATACCAATCCTACGTCGAGATTCTTAATATGCGGATACCAGATCGCGAGATCGTCTGTGGCAAAGCCTCTCGTGCCGGGAAGTGATACAATCCAGTGCCTGGGTGTCGCTGTTGTCTTCCATACGACAAGGAAGCTTTGCCCATCCGATGTTGGCAGGATGTCCGGCTTTAAATGTGCTGCTTTTGAAAACCATTTTCCGCCCTGAGCTTTTTGGTAGAGTTCAGCGGCACGATCAGTAAGTTCTGCTTTATTTGCAGGCATTGCAACTTTGTCCGGCATCTGTGCCAAGCACACTTCTGCCGCAACCATAAGGCAGATAATCAGTGGAAGTAATTTCATCGTCTCTCCATGTTAACGAACGTGCTCAGGGGCGCGGGGGCACAAAGGCAGGAATGAAAACCAAAACGGATTAATCCCGCGTCGCCTGGAGCAGATTGTTCTGAATTTCTATAATGGTTCTTTTCCACAATGAATGCAAAAAGACGCCCCCTGAAGTGTTTCTTCGTTACAATGCCTGCATCTCGTTTTCTGAGAGACACCGCAAAAAGGGCAAAAATGTAGTTGATATGGAAGAGGTCTGCCACAGTCAACGCATTTCTTTTTTTCTAATCTATTTCTTAGTAATCTTTCCTTTGTAAAAACTTTCTTCTGAAGAATGTAGATGAAGAAAAGAGATAGAAGAATGGCGACAATGATAAGGATGTAATACCATATGGCAATTAAATTCCATGCCTCTAAGAATTCCATTATTTTCTGAAATAATTTATGAGGGATGATATCGAAGACGGCCTGACAAATTTCAAAGAAAGCTGGGATAAAGCTTACAATTAGCAAATGGGACGAGATGAATGTCTGCAAGTATCTGTTCTTCCGCATGCTTGCCGAATTCCAGAGGAATAATAGGATAATTACAGGAAGTAGGAATAGGATTCGGAGGCCCAGTCGTTTTATTGGATAAGTGAAGTTTATTTTCCGAAGGTCGTTGGTTAACGTTTCTGCGAGAGTGCTTTTGTTCTCGACTGTCACCCAAAACCCTTTTACTATATCCAGAGCATTAATCTTAGCATCAATGTCTTTTATATTTGCCAGAATTTTATCGACTTCAGGATCTTTCTGTTTTTGATAAGCGTCATAGCTGTTATATCGTTTAACTAATTTATCTCTTTCATCAAAATATGAGATTAATTCTTTGTTGCCTTTCATGTCCTTGATGGTCGCATAGAGGTCTTTACATATGGGGTGTTTGTCTTTCTTATCGGGTACGATTTCCCAATAATTCCTCTGGTCTTGCAAGATCAGATTTGATAATTCTGGTATCCTATTTTCACTTACCCAGGTTTTATCAATGATGATCTCTCGACATGTACTGGGAATGTACTCATCTGGACTTGTTAATTGTTTTGTTTGGTCACTTAATCCGGTGAATAAATTGACCAGAACGAATAAGTCCAGTAGGATGACCAAAAAAATCGATAATGGACTCAATGGTTCATTTTCAGTGATTCTTGTCAGCCTGTTGCTGATTCCGCTTAATCTCATTTTTGCCTGAGAAAATATTTTCATTATTATTTCTCCTGATTTAATTTGACTTCAGAACGCCGTGCATCAGCCGACTGGGCAACCAGAAATGAAAATCTGCAACCGCTTCTACCAGTCGAGCTGGATGCATTTGATACTCATTAAGGCCCCCTTGAATCACACCCGAAACAGGTATGATTCAGGGACCAATATCTTTACCCAGGAGGCCTTAAATGAGATTTTACACCACACAGCACAAATTTTACTGCGGCATCGATCTTCATGCAAGAACAATGTATCTCTGCATCCTCGACCAAGAAGGATAGATCCTCCTACATAGGGATATCAAGACCGATCCGGACATATTTCTCAAGACCATTGCTCCCTATCGTGAAGATCTTGCCGTTGCTGTAGAGTGCATCTTCACCTGGTACTGGCTTGCTGATCTCTGCCGCAATGAGAATATCCCTTTTGTCCTTGGCCATGCCCTCTACATGAAAGCCATTCATGGAGTAAAGGCCAAAAACGACAAGATAGACGCCTATAAGATAGCAGCCCTGCTTCGGGGCGGCATGATGCCCATGGCCTATGTGTATCCTCCTGACATGAGAGCTACCAGAGACCTGCTCAGGAGAAGAACTCATCTTGCCAGAAGAAGGGCAGAGCTCATTGCCCATATTCAAAACACCAATCATCAGTATAATTTCCCCGATATGGGCCGTATCTCAAGGAAATGCGACAGGGACAAGCACAGTGTTTCTGAGCGCTTCACTGATCTCAGCGTGCAAAAGAGCATAGAACTCGATATCTCCCTTATCGAACATTACGATAAACTCCTCAACCATCTCGAACATGAGCTTTCTATCATTGCGAAGGTCCATGACGCTGATTCCTATTTCCGCCTCAGATCCATTCCAGGCATCGGCAGGGTCCTGGGCCTCACGATCCTCTACGAGATACATGACATATCCAGATTTGAGAGGGTGCAGGATTTCGTCTCATACTGTCGTCTCGTCAAATGCGCAAAGGAATCGGCAGGCAAGATCATAGGCTCCTCAGGCAAGAAGATCGGCAATGCCCATCTGAACTGAAATGGGCCTTCTCGGAAGCTGCCGTCCTTTTCCTTCGGAGAAACCCCGAAGCGCAGAAGTATAGGGCAAAGCTGGAGTACCGACACGGCAAGGCAAAGTCTCTTACCATCCTTGCTCATAAGCTTGCACGGGCTGTCTATAAGATCCTCAAGCAAAAGGAGGTGTTTCATCCAGAGACTTTCTTTGCGAAATAGGGCCGGGGCCTGATGAGCCTGTAGTGTCTAACTGGCGCCACATGGGTGAAGTCCTATCGGATGCCCCGGAACATAAAATACGTCTGCAGTTTCAGACTGCGATATGGGCATCATGGAATGCTATACCCGGCGCAAATCGCTTTGATTAGGACATCCGGTCCCTTATAAAACATATAAAAGATTGTTACGGGTTCTGCCCCTTACCCGAGCCTGATACTAACCCATCTTCCGCAGTAAAGTCTTAAAATCCGGCAAAAAGACAATCGGCAGAAGAGCAAGTCCTTGTCAATACAGAGTTCATGATCTCAAATTTCTAAAAAGCCGATGTAGTGCAGAATTGCCCCTTGAAGAAGCGTT
>JACRHC010000135.1 GCA_016217675.1 Nitrospirota bacterium | reverse complement strand
TCCCAAATATGCCGCAATGCATTGATTATGGAGATTTTCTGCGATATAATACCGTTCAGGGACGAATTATATCGCAGCGGTATAATTCGGAAATAATATTATCCCTGGGGGGATTTTATGTTTGGGGACTTTGAGCAGTATATCCGTCGAGAGGCATATATTCAAGAAAAATACGTTCCCTATTACCTTAAATGGGTTTCGAACTGTTATCTATTTCTCGACCAACCGGAAAATATTATCCTTACCTCAGACCAGCTTCAAAGCTATCTGAACCATATCGCAAAGACCCGCGAAGACTGGCAGGTCAAACAGGCCGAAACAGCTTTGAGACTTTACGGATATTTTCTCTCATCAAAGGGCGAGGCCCCGGCGGAAACTGCCATGAGGAGCACTTCTCCCACAAACAGGGATCTTTGGGCGGCTTTGGAAAATAAGACTCGTGACGCTCTGCGGCTCCGGCACAGATCCTACAGCACTGAAAAGACCTATATCGGCTGGCTGAGGGCCTTCCTCTCATATTGCGATAGTAAACCTCCCTCCGACCTTACAGTCGCAGACATGCAGAACTTTCTCAGCTTCCTTGCAGTCGAACGGCTAGTCGCAGCATCCACACAGAACCAGGCGCTGAACGCACTCATATTCGTTTACCGGCATATTCTCGAAATAGACCCCGGCCCGGAGGAAATACGCTCTGTCAGAGCACTTCCGAAGCGTCGCCTGCCGGTTGTTCTTTCCGGATCTGAAATTCAGTCCCTCTTTGACTATCTGTCGGGAACGCATCTGCTCATGGCAAGGCTTATTTATGGATGTGGCCTGAGAATCAAGGAATGCATGCATCTTCGTATTAAGGACATCGATCTTGAGCGTGGAATTGTTACTGTCTGGGGCAAAGGGGACAAGGAGCGAAGGACGGTCCTTCCAGCATCCGTAAAGGAAGATCTCATGAGCCAAATCAAGACAGTGAAAGTTATCCACGATAACGACCGTGAAAAGAATCTTAACGGAGTGTACCTGCCAAACGCGCTCGAACGAAAATATCCGAAGGCCGGAAAGGAGTGGGCGTGGTTCTGGCTGTTTCCTGCCCAGACTGTTTCAGTGGACCCCCTTAGCCATATCGTGCGCAGGCATTATATGCATCCTTCGTCGCTTCAGAAGGCGTTCAAGGAGGCAGTTTTCAAGGCCGGCGTGACCAAGCAGGCCTCTGTTCACACCCTCAGACACAGCTTTGCAACGCACCTCATCGAGAAGGGATATGACATCAGAACGATTCAGGAACTCCTTGGCCACGAGGAACTTCAGACTACGATGATCTATACCCATGTGGCAAAGATGAATGTCCTTGGCGTAAAAAGCCCTTTGGACGGCTGACATTCCCACTATAGAAGTCCAGTCACTTGAAGGAAGATATCTAAGTCTCGGACTGCTGTTTTTTGACAGGCTGTCGCCGGTTGCCCACCCAAGTTGTTGAACGGGGAAAACTATTAAACCGGCAATCAAATAGTTTAATTTTGTCATTCCGGCTTGTCCGGAATCTTTCTTTGTTTTCGATGCGTTACGCCGTCCGATCCCCGACAAACGAGGATGACGGCTTGCAATATTATATTGCCGGGGTAATAAACGGAGCTCTCTTATTTTTTCTTCTTGGTAATCCGGTTTTTTGAATCGAGGAAAACGATCCTGGGCTTGAGTTCCTTTGCCCTAGCATCATCGAAGTAGCTATAGCAGAAAATGATCACCTTGTCGCCGACAGCACCCTTGCGGGCAGTGGGGCCGTTCAGGCAGATCTCGCCTTTTTTACTTCCGGGGATTACATAGGTCTCGAACCGTTCACCATTATTCATGTTGCTGATCATCACCTGCTCGTAGGGAAGGATATCTGTTTCCCTGAGGATCGACTGGTCAATCGTAATGCTTCCCTCGTAAGCAAGGTTGGATTCCGTAACCGTTGCCATATGAAGCTTTGTCCTGAGCATGCATCTCAGCATGAGGCCTCCGCAATAAATACCGTGATGTGTGATGAGTAATGAGTAATGAGTGGAGAAATAAATTCATCACGGAAAGCAGAGAGCGAAGGGCGCAGAGCTCGCCGGACTTTGAACACTGGAATTTGAACGTCGAACATGATTCTCCTATTCTATTATCTTCGGCACGCGGTAAAAGGCGTCTGTTTTATCAGGTGCGTTCATCAGTGCGTCTTCCCTGCACAGGGAAGGCCTTGATATATCCTCCCTCGTGACATTGCTGATCGACAGGACATGAGAAGTCGGTTCAATGCCAGTAGTATCGAGTTCATTTAGTTTTTCCACATATTGAAGGATATTGTCGAGCTGGTTTCCATACCGGGACTTTTCCTCTTCAGTCAGTGCCAGGCGGGCAAGCCGCGAAAGATGTTCAAGCGAAATGTTCATGCAGTTCAGATCTTCGTCAGATTAGCCATTTTCAGCGACAGCCTCTTCAGCCCAATCTGGGGGAAATTTACCATAACCTTCTGCTCCTCGCCGTCTCCATAGCAGTCCCGCACAACACCTACACCCCATACAGGATGTTTGACCCTGCAGCCGGCTGCAAAAGGCACATGCGTCTTTTTGACTTCATACTTCTTCCGGTTATCGCAGACAACCTTGATCGTCTGAGGCGCAGAAATCTTCTCGATCCATTTACAGCAGGCCTTGGGCAGATCCTTCAGGAAGCGGGACGGTTCCTGCTCCTGGAGTTTTGAATAGAGCTTCCTCTTTCGGGCACCGGACAGGAAGAGAATATCCTTTGCCCTTGTCATGCCAACGTAGCAAAGCCTTCTTTCCTCGGCAACTTCTTCAGGATTCCCGATCGATTTAAAATAGGGAAGCAGACCTTCTTCCATGCCGGAAAGGAAAACAACAGGGAACTCAAGCCCCTTTGCGTTATGCAGGGTCATGAGGGAAATAAGGTTGCCGCCGGATGCCTGCTCATGGCTGGACATAAGTGAGACCTTATCAAGAAAATCCTGCATGTCGCGTCCTTCGCCGGATGCCATAAGTTCGATCACATTCTGTTTTCTCTCTTCATCGAGCTGGCCAAGACAATCGATCTTATCGGCAATTGCCTTCAGCAGATCGCCTGCGGTCTTGTAATGGTCAGAAGAAAGTTTGTCGATGAGATGCACAAATAAGCTCAGTTTTTCCCTGGTGGAGCCTATGATGCCATTGCTTTTGATGCAGTATTTTATCGCATCGTAAAGGCAGATTGACTTTTTCTTTGCCTCGTTCTCAAGTTTCGTAAGGGTAGCAGCGCCGATGCCCCTCGCAGGTGTATTGATTATCCTTCGCAGGCTTACATTATCCTCGTGATTCAGCACAAGTCGCACGTATGCGATAAGATCCTTGACCTCTTTTCTCTGATAAAAACTGATGCCGCCGACTATGTGATAGGGCAGTCCCATCTCGCGAAGGGCGTCTTCAATGGCCCGGGACTGAAGGTTCACCCGGTACAGGACGCCTATATCCTTGTATGCACAGGACCCTTTGAGATAGAGTTCCTTGATAACCTTGGCGATATGCTTTGCCTCTTCCTCTTCTGAACTGAGCCAGCAGAAATTGACCATCTCTCCATTACCGCGCTCAGTCCAGAGTTTTTTGCTTTTCCGGTTTGCGATCATCGAAATGACCGAATGGGAGGCATCAAGGATGTTCTGTGTGGACCGGTAGTTTCGTTCCAGCCGCACCACCCTGGTCTTGGGAAAGTCCTTCTCAAAATTGAGGATATGCTGCACATCAGCACCTCTGAACTTGTAGATGCTCTGATCGTCGTCGCCAACGGCACAGATATTCCTGTTCTTCTGTGCCATCAGCTTTACCAGCTGATACTGGGCATAATTAAGGTCCTGGAATTCATCGACAAGCACATAGGGAAGCTGCTCCTGATATCGCGCAAGTATCTTCGGATGCTCTTTCAGCAGCTTGACCGTAAGCATGATAAGGTCATCAAAATCAACGGCATTCGACCGTTTCAGTTCATCCTGATAGCGCACATAGACCTTGGCCAGCTTTTCGTCAAAACCGAACCCTTCACCGGCAGACAGGAATTCCTCAGGACCTACGAGCGCTGCTTTCAGAAGATTCATCCGGGATGAAACGCCCTTGTACAGCGCCTCATAAATCTTAAACTCCTTGAGGATATGCCTGATGAGTGTGCAGCGGTCGTCCTCATCATAAATCGAAAAGTCATTGCCATACCCGAGGGCATTGATATCCTTGCGAAGAATCCTGCTGCATTGCGAATGGAGAGTGCCTATCCAGGAAGACTTCATATCCTTGCCGAGCAAAGCCCTGATCCTCTCTCTCATCTCGTTTGCAGCCTTGTTCGTAAAGGTCGCAGCGAGGACAGCATCAGGAGACACTTTTTTGGTCTTAACAAGATGGGCAAACTTATGGGTGATAACCCGTGTTTTCCCGCTACCCGCACCTGCCAGAACAAGGATCGGACCGTCAGTGATTTCCAGGGCCTGCTTTTGCTGGGGATTCAAATCTTGCATGGGGACCTCTCTATACATCGATTTGCTGTACGGTATAGATTACCAGATATGACCTTTGCAAATCCACTTTCTACGGGCTTTCTGACTGATCTCCTACTCAACCGTGACACTCTTTGCAAGATTACGGGGCTGGTCAACATCGCATCCCCTGAGCACCCCGATGTGATACGCAAGGATCTGCAGCGGTATGACAAGAAGCATGGGCTGCAGATAGGGGTTTGTGTCAGGCACCAGGATACACGTCCGGGAAATATCACAGACCTCGCCATTGCTTTCATTGGCGATTGCAATCACCTTGCCGCCCCTGCTGTTGACTTCCTGTATATTCGAGACAATCTTTTCATGGAGCTTGTCCCTGGGTGCAAGCACAACGACCGGCAGTTCTTCATCGATAAGCGCTATCGGACCGTGTTTCATCTCTCCGGCAGGGTATCCCTCTGCATGAATATAGGATATTTCCTTGAGCTTGAGCGCGCCTTCGAGGGCTATCGGGAAATTAATTCCCCTGCCGAGATAGATAAACCCGCGCGCCTTGAAATAGTCCCGTGCAATCGCCCTGATCTGTTCCTCGGCAGTGAGTGTCCTCTCTATTTTGCCCGGCAGCAGAAGCAGTTCCTGCAGGAGTTCCTTTGACCTGTCTCTGCTCACAACGTCCCGCGTCTGGCCAAGGGCAATCGCAAGGAGATACAGTGACATGACCTGGGTCAGGAATGCCTTTGTCGATGCAACGCCTATTTCCGGCCCTGAGTGCGTATAGAAAACAGCGTCTGCCTCACGGGCAGATGTACTTCCCACGACATTGCAGATCGTAAGTGTCCGCGCGCCCCTGATTTTTGCCTCCCGCTGCGCTGCAAGCGTATCAGCAGTCTCCCCTGACTGGGTTATCACAATCATAAGATTATCGCTGCCGATAAGAGGGTCCCGGTATCTGAACTCTGAGGCTATGTCAACCTCAACAGGCAGACGGGCAAGTTCCTCAATCATATATTTGGCAATAAGGCCGGCGTGCCACGATGTTCCGCAGGCCACGATATAGACCTTCTTTATCCCTGCGAGAAGCTCTTGTGACAGGCCGAACTCTTCAAGGTTCACCTCGCCGGTCTCAGGAGAAAACCTGCTGCGCATCGTATCGCTGACCGCGCGGGGCTGCTCAAAGATCTCCTTGAGCATAAAATGGCGGTACCCGCCCTTTTCAGCCATGGCTGGGCTCCAGGTTATGGCAGTCACCTCTTTCTGCACCAGAGTGCCGTCAAGGGTCGTGACAAGGACGCCCTCCGGTGTGATCACCACCATCTCCTCGTCGTCAAGAAACATGACGTTCCTCGTGTGGCTCAGAAAGGCAGGCACATCCGAAGCAACAAAGAACTCGCCCTCCCCGAGACCGACCACAAGGGGGCTGTCCTTGCGAACTCCCACAATCTTGTTCGGTTCTTTTTCGCTGACCACGGCAATGGCATAGGCTCCCTTCACTTCTCTGAGCGCGGCCCTGACAGCGTCTTCAAGGGGCAGGTCCTCTGCATAGTCCCTGATGAGATGGCAGAGCACCTCGGTGTCCGTATCAGACGTAAAGACATACCCTTTATCCAATAGCTTCTTCCTGAGGGACAGGTAGTTTTCGATGATACCGTTATGCACGATAACAATATGGTCTGACCGGTGGGGGTGGGCGTTCTCCTCAGAGGGTTTCCCGTGCGTTGCCCAGCGGGTGTGGCCTATGCCTGCTCTGCTGAAAAGATTCCTTGATTCGACAATCGCAGCAAGTTCCCTGATCTTGCCCTTGCACCGCACGACCTCAAGGCCCTTGTCTGTATGAAAGGCTATGCCCGCTGAATCATATCCCCGGTATTCAAGCCGCTTCAGGCCTTCCAGCATGATGGAAACCGCGTTTCTGCTGCCGATATATCCGATAATCCCGCACATGCTAAAACCGTGAAGAGTAAAACGTAAAAAGTGAATAATTTACTGATAAGTGCATTGGTTATATGCCTCCACAATAAATCTCCCCTCACCCCTCTTTTCCAAAGAGGGGTATTATCCCTCCCTGTGACAAAGGGAGGATAGGAGGGATTTTATAACTGGATATCTCCATCCTTATGAGTTCACAGATAAGGTAAACCTCATTTTCCTATCTTTTCCTTCGCCTTGACCTGACGTTTCCTGGCCCAGTCTTTGATATTCCGCTGTTCTGTTCTGCTGACGGCAAGAGCCCCGGGAAGAACGTCCCTGGTGATCGTTGATCCTGCGCCGATGTACGCGCCCTTGCCGATTTTCACAGGCGCAACGAACTGCGTGTCGCTGCCGACAAAGACATTGTCAGCAATAATGGTCTGGTGCTTTTTCTGGCCGTCATAATTACAGGTTATCGTGCCTGCACCTATGTTCACATCCCTGCCGATCACCGCGTCTCCAAGATAGCTGAGATGAGACGCTTTTGCACCTTTCCCTATGAGAGTCTTTTTCAGTTCAACAAAATTTCCTATCCTGGCATGGGCTCCAATCTCAGAGCCGGGACGGATATGCGCAAAAGGTCCTACGCTTGCGCAGGTGCGGATATGTGAATCTTCAATCACGGTCAAATCCCTGATGACAGCATGGTCATCGATCGTACTGCGAAGGATCCGCACATGAGGATAAATGGTCACCTTGCTGCCTATTTTCGTGCCGGCTTCGATGAAAACATTCGGATAGATGGTTGTGTCCCTGCCGATTGAGGTATGTGGATGGATATAAACTGAGGCAGGATCAAGAAGGTTCACTCCCCTTGAGATGCAGTTCCGGACAATACCCTGCCGCATGAGCTCGGATGCCCTGAGAAGTTCCTCCCTTGTGTTAACGCCCATGAACTCTGCCTCTCCGCCTATGGCAAAGACAGATGTCCTCAGGCCCTGTTTGAGCGAAAGGGCTGCAATATCGGTCAGATAATATTCGCCCTTCTGCCTGTTGACTGCCAGCCGGTCAAGAAGAGAAAAGGCGTCATGATTGATGGCATACAGACCGCTGTTCACTTCATGGATCTTCTTCTGGCTGTTGTCGGCATCTTTCTCTTCCACAATGGCACGGAATTCCCCTGTGCTGTCCCTGACAATCCTGCCATATCCCTTGGGGTCTTCTGCATGAAACGAAAGCACGGAGATGGCACTATGGCTCTTCTGATGGAGTAAAAGAAGCCGCCTGATCGTCTGCGGCTCAATAAGCGGGGTGTCACCGTTTAAAACAATCACCACTCCCTTGAAGTCCTTTAAAGCAGGCATCGCGCTCTTCAGTGCATCACCCGTGCCTTTCGGCTCTTTCTGGAGCATGAACCGGAGATCAGGCGCAGTGACCTCTTTTTTGATAAGGTCCATCTGTCTGCCTGCAACAATAATCACGCGTTCAGGGTTCAGCCGGCCGGCAGTGTCAAGGACAGCCTGAAGCATGGGTATTCCGCAGACCCTGTGGAGCACCTTTGGCAGAGAGGACTTCATTCTCTTGCCCTGCCCTGCGGCAAGGATGACACAGGCAGTTCTCATTCCTTGGATTCACCTATCCTGTGGGGCGCGGCTATCCCCCCTGAGAGGATGATTTTCATCCCCTCGTCCACCGGGATATCAGTATAAAAAACATCCCCCTCGTGCACCAGCACGATCTCTCCCATGTACAGGTTGTTCGTAGGCACATACACGGCCCTCAGACATAACTCCCTGCCCGTATTATCAGCCCTTATCGTGCATTCCTTGGTAAGGAACCCGAAGGCATAGGCCTCTTTCCGCGGATATTCTATAATCACAAACTTCTTGAATGATGACGTTTGGCTTTCCGGCGAAAAGGCATCAACAAGCTGCTTTATTGCAGTGTAGAAACTTTTAAAAACAGGGATATTGAGAAAAATGCGCTCGAAGAAAAGGATGATCTTCTTGCCAAATACATTTGTCGAAATAATGCCCACAATAAAGACGAGCACGATAGCGGATATAAAGCCGAGGCCAGGCGTATGATATCCAAGGACCTGATAATAGACCGGCTCAAGCAGGCCATCAACAAACCTGAAAAACCATGCGATTACGAGGATTGTGATAATTGCGGGAATCGAGATAAAGAGTCCGGCGATAAATTTGCGCTTAAACGTAACCTTGATCGATGTTGCCGTCTTGTACACCTTACCACAAACCCCTGAGGCGCATTACCGCCCTGTTATGCGCAATCCCGATATAAGACCTCACAGGCAACGGCTCACTTATTCAACTTTTCCGCCACATCATCAGGGATATCGAAGTTGGCGTACACATTCTGCACATCATCATTGTCCTCAAGTGCATCAATAAGCCGCATCATCTGCTCTGCAGCCTTTTGGTCAAGGACAACGTAATTTTTCGGAAGCATCGTGACTTCAGCAGACTCAATCGAAATGACCGCCTTCTCAAGCGCCTCTTTCACGGCAGTCAGGCCTTCAGGGGCAGTAATAACCTCGAAGTTGTCTTCCTCGGGGTCGTTCTTCATATCCTCTGCCCCTGCGTCAAGTGCTGCAGTCATGACCGCGTCTTCGGATGCACCTGATTTGGCGACAAGGATATAGCCCTTCTTGTCAAACATCCAGGAAACGCATCCCGACTCGCCGAGGCTTCCCCCGTTTTTTGACATGATAAACCTGATCTCGGGAACAGTCCTGTTCTTGTTGTCCGTCATAACCTCAACCATGACCGCCACACCTGCAGGGCCATAGCCTTCATACAGATACTCCTCGTACGACATCCCCGGCAGTGCGGCAGTGCCCTTCAGGATCGCCTTCTTGATATTGTCGTGCGGCATATTCACTTCCTTGGCCTTGTCTATCGCAGTACGGAGCCTCGGGTTGCTGTCGGCGTCTCCGCCGCCAAGTCTGGCTGCAGTGCTGATTTCCTTCACGATCTTGGTGAAGATCTTGCCTCTCTTGGCATCAGAGTGGGCCTTCTTATGCTTTATTTGAGACCATTTAGAATGTCCTGACACAAATCCCCCTGCAAAGTAATTATGGTTGCTTCTGCCTCTTCTGCTCTATTTCCTCAAGCCGCTTCTTCGCCATTTTGCCTTCCCGGGAATCAGGGAAATTAGCGATAATAATTTTATAGCCTTTCTCCGCTTCCACAAGATCATTCAGCCTGAACTTTGCCTCTGTGAACATATAGATATCGTAAACCCTTGTGAATTTTCCGGTTGCAATAGACTGTTTTATGGATGGCACAAACAACGCCACGATTTTCTCCCATTTGCTGTTCTTGAAGTAACCGTCTGCAAGGGCACGGTCAATAAGATCTCCGAGCCTGGAATCAGGGTACTTTTTATAGAACTCACTGCGGAGGCCTTCGGCCTTTTCAAAGGCAGGCGGACGATACTCATTCATATATATCTGAATCAGCCGCCAGTAGACCTCCTGCGTGAGCTGTGCCTTTGGATAGGATGAGATCAGATGATAATAGGCTGCTTCAAGCTTGGGAAGGACGGTCTGCCGGTCACCACTTTCAGACAGTTCGAGTATTGTCTGGAATGACTCAAGTGCCCTCTTGTTCTGCTCTTCGGCGCTCAGTTCATCAGCAGCCTTTTTCTCCTCCTGATTGAGGGCCGCGGGCGATGGGCCTGCAGACAAGAGTGAAACCAGAAGCAAGAGAATAACAATCAGGAATTTTTTCATTTTTTATAATAATGGCAAGCAGTTCAGGCTGTCAAGGAACAAGGCCGGAACGGGTGAAGTCCATACTATTGGCAACCCCTCTGAGCGGGCTCCTGACAACGACGTAACTTTGGCATCAGGGACAGGTCACTATCCCTGTCGGCGTATAACATATTCCGGAAGGTCTTTTTTGTCACCGGGAGCGGTCCTCGTGTCCGGCCTTTTTCTGATACATCTTTTCAGCCTCATATACAAACGCTCTTCTGCGGTTATGGCCATCTTTTTGTTTTGACACACAACACCAAAACTGGGATAATAGACGCTAAATAAAGATATGTTAAATGCGGGTTTATGAAAAAAAAGACCATACTGCTTTTTACAAAGACTACAACTGTTGCAGCTTTTCTTGAAGCCTTCTTCAGGGATTCAAAGAAATATAGACGTTTGAGCTGTGACTCTGCTGATGCACTGCTTGAGCATCTTTCCCGGGGCACTGTCTCGGCCATCATAGCAGAGAATGCACTGCTTCCCCTTGTTGCCGGACGGACGTCAGAAACCCCGGTGATTGCGGTGATTGCAGGCAGCAGGGAAAAGGGCGTTGAAACGTCCCTTGCCTGCAAGGCTGACCTTTATATACACAGGCCGTTCCTCAAAAAAGATCTCGACCACAAGCTTCTGATGCTTATCAGGCAGCAGGAGACAACCCTTGCACTGAAGCAGGAGATCCATCATCTTCAAACCATCAATGATCTTACACAGCTCATATCGTCTACGCTTGACCCTAAAGAACTTCTGTACAGGATAGTCAAGAAGATCGCAGAGATTATGCCGGTCACGCGCTGTTCGATCGTTAGGATTGACTGGCTCCATAAATATGCCTATGTTGTCGCCAGTTTTGAAACGCCGAATCTCACTGCCATCAAGCTGAGTCTCAAGAAGTACCCGGAGATCGAGGAGGCGCTGCTCCACAAAAAGCCGGTCATTATTAAGGATATCTCGTCCGATCCGCTGATGAAGTCCGTACGGGATATCGTGGCGCCCCTCGGCATCCGTTCAATTCTTGTCATGCCGATTATCTTTGAGGAAAAGGTCATAGGCACCCTGTTTCTGAGGACGTCGAGGACGCGGCACGAATTCTCGGAAAATGAAATTCAGCTGCTCAGGACCATTTCCGATGCCTCTGCAAATACACTTTATAACGCCTTTCTTTTCTCGCAGATAGAAGATGAGAAGACAAGACTTGAAAAGCTTGCGATCACTGATTATCTGACCGGCATCTATAATATTCGCTATTTTTATCACCGCATCATTGAGGAGTTCAGCCGCTCGGAGCGGTACACTTTGCCGATCAGCTGCCTTATGCTTGATATTGATTTTTTTAAAAAGATAAATGATTCCTATGGTCACAAGACCGGCGATGCCGTGCTCAAGGAATTTGCCCAGTTATTGAAACATTACACACGCAAAAGCGACGTGCTTGCCCGCTATGGAGGAGAAGAGTTTATTGTCATGCTTCCCCAGACAGCAACAAACGGGGCCATAGCAGAGGCAGAAAGAATTCGCTGGGCGATCAAAAACCATAAGTTCAAGAGCCTCCAGAACCAGACTGCTATAACGGTCAGCGTCGGCATTTCAGCATTCCCAAACACCAGGATCAAGACCCACGATGACCTTATCTCTGCCGCTGATGATGCCCTGTACGAGGCAAAGAAAAGCGGCAGAGACCGTGTAATTGTTTTTGATTGATACAGCATTGCCTGCCCGTCGGCGCTTGCGGTGCCGGGAGCAGGTGCTTTAGGCAAACCCGTGGATATTATCACCTCTCACCTCAATGCTGACTTTGATTCCCTGGCCTCCATGATCGCTGCAAAGAAGCTCTATCCTGATGCCTTCCTTGCCTTCCCGGGGTCACAGGAACGCAAGGTCCGTGACTTCATTGAGGTCTTCCGCCCTGCAGAGATCAGGAAGCTCAGGGATATTGAACCTTCCGAGATCAGGAGGCTTATCATTGTCGATACCAAACAACCGGACAGGATCGGCATATTCTCTGAGGCTGCAAAGGGCAAGGATGTCCGGGTGGTTATCTTTGACCATCACCCCATTGAAGACGGAGACATCCGCGGGGATGTCGAACACATAGAAACCGTGGGGGCAACGGCAACGATCTTTACCGAGCTGCTAAAGGAAAAGGGGCTTCACCCTGACCCCATGGAGGCAACAATCCTCGCCCTGGGCATCTATGAAGAAACAGGATGTCTTCTCTTCCCTTCCACTACCGAACGTGACCTGACAGCAGTATCCTATCTCCTGAGACGGGGCGCTATCCTCAACATCGTCTCGGAATACGTCAAAACCGAATTGGGCAAAGAAGAACTGGAGATTCTCAATGAACTTCTGCAGGCCTCACGGGAACTGGTCGTCAGAGGGATACGAGTCACGATCGCAAAGGCATCGCGTGATTCCTACTTCGGAGATGCAGCCCTTCTGGCTCATAAGCTCATGGACCTGGAGGACATCGATGCCGTTGTTCTGATATTGGCCATGCAGGGAAGGATTATCCTTGTCGGTCGCAGCAGGGTCAAAGAACTGGATGTGGCCGCCCTCCTAAAAGAATTTGGCGGCGGCGGCCATCATGCAGCAGCCTCTGCCACCATCAGGGGCGATTCTCTGGAGATGGTCGAGGAACAGATGATCAGGAGGATCCCGGAACATATAAAACCGGGCAAGACCGCCGCCGACATAATGACAAGTCCGGTCATCTCAATCCCCTGGGACAGCGCGATCAGGGAGGCAGAAGACATGATGACCAAATTTGGGGTCAATGTGCTGCCGGTCATACATGAGGGTGAGTATGCCGGCCTCATATCACGTGAGACTGTCGAAAAAGCCATTTTTCACGGGTTCAAGAAAAACCGTATTGCTGATTTCTGTTCCACTGAAAAACTCACCGTAACAGCAGACACCCCTATCCGGGACATCGAGACCATGATGATAGAGCACAACCAGAAGTTCATGCCGGTGCTGGAGGGGAAGAGGATCACCGGCGCTATTACAAGGACAGACCTGCTCAGGGTGCTTTACGAGGAATTTCTGAAAAAACGCCGCATTGATAAAGAAGAAACAGCTGACATCCATTTTTCGAGCCGTAATCTGTCCTCCTGGCTCAGAGACAGGTTCCCCTCTGAGGTATTCAGCATTCTGAAGCTCTCCGGCACGATTGCCGAAGGGTTGGGCTTCAGCGCATACCTCGTCGGCGGATCTGTAAGGGACCTCCTGCTGGGCAAGGCAAATCTTGATATTGATCTTGTTATTGAAGGCGACGGCATCCGCTTTGCCAATATCCTGGCAGGGCAGATCAGGGCAAGGGTCAAGCCTCATCATAAGTTCGGCACAGCCCAGGTCAAACTGGGCACCTTGCGTATTGATGTCGCTACAGCACGGACAGAATATTACGAATCACCGGCAGCCCTTCCAAAGGTCGAGACATCTTCGATCAAGAAGGACCTGTACCGCAGGGACTTCACGATCAACACCCTTGCCGTCAGGCTTAATCCCGGCGATTTTGGCCTTCTCATCGATTTCTTCGGCGGTCAGCGCGATCTGAAAGAAAAAACCATTCGTGTCCTTCACAATCTCAGCTTTGTTGAAGATCCTACCCGCGCATTCCGTGCCATACGCTTCTCTGAACGGTTCGGGTTCAGGCTGAGCAAACACACCGCCTTCCTGATGAAATCAACTATTGAGATGAATCTTTTTGCCAAACTCTCAGGGACACGCCTGTATGAAGAGCTTCTGCTGTCTTTTAATGAAACAAATCCCGTGCTTACCCTGAAGAGACTTTCCGATTATGGTCTGCTGAAAGTAATCCATGCAAATATTACCTTTGACAAGCAGCTCGAGGGTGACCTCGAAGCCACGGCCGAGACCCTTGCCTGGTACAACCTCCTTTATCTCGACGAAAAAATCGAAAGAGGACTGCTCTATCTCATGACACTGCTGTCGCATCTCGATGATCGTGATCGCACGGAAGCACTTGCGCGTCTTTCAACGCCGTTAAGGGCCAGGAAGATTATTCTTGAGGGTATGAGACAGCAACAGGAGATTCTCGCCGGCCTGCCCTCAAAAGATCCTGTCAGTCTCTACCACCTTCTTTCTGAAAGGGAACTGGAAATAATCCTCTTCTCCATGTCTTCCACAAGAGACGCAGCGAAGAAAAAGGACATTTCCCATTTCCTGGTCGAACTCCGCAAGGTTCGACCAATTCTCAAAGGGGATGACCTTAAAAAGCTGGGGCTGCCTCAAGGGCCGATCTACTCAAAGATCCTTGACGAACTTCAGAATGAAAAGCTCGCCGGAAGACTGCATACGGAAGCAGACGAGATCAATTTCGTACGAAAGAGAAGTTGTCTCGGGGATATCCGATAGTGAGAGCACTCTTCCCATGCCGCCGGTCGACGCTGCGCATAGAATGGCGATAATGAATCAGAAGATTCCCCTCAAGACTATGGCTATTTCCGAAACATCTGCCCTATATCCCTGAAATATCAGCGCGTGCGATTTCCGGATGAAAAATATGTCATCGGACCATGGGTTGTGAGTCACAAAACGGGACATTAGCCACTTTTTACAGTTCATCGCCTATAACAGGTTTACGGCTTGGGACTTTAGCCAATATCTTTCTGAAGTCCCCTCCCTTTGCTCTCTTTGCCCTTTCTTTTAAATAGTCTTCTGTCATAAGGGCAGAGATTTTTTCAGATACAGCAGAAGAAATAAACTGATTGATGGATACCCCTTCTTTTTTCGCTATATCCCTGATATGACGATGTATTGATTCCGGCAAACGCAAACTTAAAGCACTCATAATAATTCCTCCAGCAGTTTTTTGAGAGTTATCGTTTTTATATTAAATCGTTCCACGCCTCTAAAGTCTTTTGTATTGAAGGTTGTGATAAGTTTTACTCCGGAGGCAACGGCTAATTCCAGCAAATGGTCATCTTTAGGGTCAGGGAGATACGGACGCCATAAAAAATATATTTTTTGATGTTCGCTCTGCAAACAGAAATAATCCAATATATTTTCGATGTCATGGTTCGACAAGCCTAAAGTCGTTTGATTTCTTTTCAGGATGTCTTCATACTCGAAAAGCAGCGTAATTGATAAAACTGTTTGAAGTTTGCCTTCTTCTATTGCTTCCAATATCTTATAAGAAGCCCCTTGCGATGAATAAAGCCCTGCATATAAAACATTCGTATCAAGAATAATTCTGAATTTCTTCCTCGTCATATTCTAATACTATATTCGGTATCATGATGCTGTCAAGGGTTGATAATTATTTTTGGGCTTATGTGGCAGTTGAACCGTAGCAAAGCGGTCGGTTTCGTGCGGTGCCTGGCCCTTCGTTCACTCGTCCCATCTCCAATCGCAATCCACCTTGTAGCGCTTGCCCTTGAATTGCAGTATTCCGAATCGTCCCTGCACCTTCATGGTCAGCGCAGGAAGGTGCAGGGACGATTCGCAATGATTTTGTCGCCCTGATACGGTTTCTTCCCGGAAGGCCAGGCGAACGTCAGCGAAGAGAAGTCAGACGGCAGATACGTAAAGCGAGTCTGTTCATTAATAATAAGCTGCAGGTCGCCCAGGCGTTCAGCTCCCCGACCGATATGCATCATCACGTAAAGGTCCCCGGCCATGCAAGGGAGCGTCTCGGTGGCAGACACAGGGCTGGCGCAAAGATAGATGGAAACAATTACAGCGACAATAATGACTGCTCTGTTCATTCGGCTCTATGCCCCTATAGTCTCATCATCGGCAATGGGCTGAAGGGATGGGTTTTAACCCGCTGCATGGTTAAGGCTACAAGTCGTTTATGAAACCCTGCGTTCGGGAACATTGCCAGAGTCTCCGCCACAAAGGTAGAAGGCAGATCAAACTTCAGCCTCCCCCCCGATACATCGATCCAGTCCGCTTTTCGAAAAGGTTCCACCAACCACCCCGGATTGGCTTTATATTTTCTGAGCTTGTGGTGAAGTTCAATCATGGTTTCGATTTCCTCGCTCCACTGACTTTGATCTGTTTTGACAAGGAACTCCCGGCAAAGTTGTTTTGAGGGTTCGAGGTAATCATAGGTATTGTTTGCCCAGATTCCCAGGTCATGGAATGCTGCTGCGATCGAAATCTTGCTCATGGCCTCTGCGCTTTCTCCGCAGAACGCGAGGCTGAAATTCAGGACGCGATAGCAGTGATTGTTATAGGCAGCGAAGTCCTTGCCAAGGGGAACTCGCCAGCTTTCAAGGATGCCATCAAGTATGGGCGCTTGTGTGTGTATCTGCATGGTGTTTCAATCGTCATGACGCTGGTCCTAAGCCGACCCGCCACAGACGACGGGACTGGAAACGAAAAACGGTTATTACTCCTAACAGTTAATCCCCTGTCGGTTCGAGCCGTTAGACATTTATTTTAATGAACCTTTGAAAAGGTAAATATCGTCAATCCAAACTGTGCCTTTACCCTCGATGACTAAGTTTAGCTTTACATTGTCCGGGTTTTCACCTTTCTTCAAAAAGAATGGTGTCTCCTCAGTAGACCAATCTGTGGTTCCGCTGAGTGGGGAGGATAGATCTCGCGAGAAGAATTCTCCTTTTCCTGTGAATTGACACCACATTTCCAAATACACCTTCCCCTCGATACCTTCTGTGCGAACTTTGGCCTGGTAGGTTAGCCGTGCATTCTCTATATCAACGTCTCCTGTTTCGTATAGTCGTAGCGTAGTTGGTTCATTAACCGTAATGCGTAAAGAACCATTGCCGTCACTGGTAATCGCCTTATCGATAACGACATCCGTCCTTGTAATTAAACCTTCCAGATTTTCAATAGGGTAGTGTTTCACTTCAATAACCGTGTTGGATGGCTTTGAGCATCCAGAGACAAAGATCACGGCCGTGAGCGCAAGACAGAAGAGCGTCCATGTAGAGTTATTCATTGTCAACCTCCTTCGTTTTTTAATTCCTATAAAGTCTGACAATTACTATACCCGAGGTATTTTCCTGATCCATTGGCCGATCATATCACATCAGGAGGAGCTTGAAAAGAAATTTTCTTGAAATTTTGAGGGCTGCCTCTATGTCCCCTTTATTGAAAAGCTTACAGGTCATCAGGTGTGAGCCCCGTGTGCTTTGCGATACGAGCAAGCATTCTTGGGCCAATCTCTTCTCCATCATGGAATGCAAAAACTACATCCTGCCGGGCTGGGCGCGATAGCGTTCGATGTGAGCCGGATTGACGTTTGATCGACCATCCAATCTTGATCAGTGCAGCCAAAACCCTATTGGCTTTGGTTGATGGCCACTGGCACATGCCGCAGTGGCAAATGAAATACTGATAGAGACCGGTCGGTTTTCGCCGGTTTCGAGACGTTCAGCCAAGACGCGCAATGCCAGGACTTCGGCTTTAGACATAGCCTCATCAGCAGTAGTCCCATAAACAAGAACTCCCGGCAACTCAGGGACCTCTGCTATCCAGCGTCCATCTACTTCCTGCTCATACTCAATGCTTAAATTCATACACTCCCCCGCAATAAACGATCCTTGGAACATTTTACCACTTCTTTTGATTAAAGATGCTAATCAACGGCAATCGAACGCAAAAACATCTGCGGACAGACGAATAATGGATTACATGGCGTCGATTCTGATTTCGTGATGGTCAGGGACGGGAACAGTAATTGTGATGCTGAACAGTTTTCAGAATCTCGTATACTTCTCTGCCGGAAAGTACGCGAAGTACATGAAAAAGATTCTGATATAATTTTGTGTCTTATTATTCATTTGTCATTTAGCGACAATCAGCCGCCGACCCGGCCGCAGACCTGTGGTAAAATCAAACCAGCGTCATTTCCCGTCGCCTTGATTGAAATATTTAATGTTTTAATTGTATTTTCTATCAATGACTTGAGCGCCACATTCATCGCAGAATTTTGCAAGGGGAGAGACAGCATGCCCATTTCTGCATTTTCTTTAATTTTACACCGATCAGTGCGAGAGTTGCTATCGGGAATTTATTGCGCTGAAGATTCGTGCCTATCGGTATCATCTGTTGTCCCCCGTTGAGATTAAAGCCCCGAAGCGTCCTGCACCTTGTGTTGATATTGGCAGGTTCGTGAAAAGATTATAACAAAGTCCACCGCAAATATTTACCTTTATCCGACTTTTCAACAGCAGAAAAACGAAAGAGGCAGGCGTTAAACACGCCTGCCTCTTTCGTAATCAGCAATCAGCTAATATCAACTACGAACTTAATTATCTCTCCAGTTGCATAAATTCCTCTGACAAAGTGTAGTTACACCCACGAACTAATATTACCGCTTCAGGTTCACCAGTTCCTGCAACAGTTCGTCTGATGTTGTAATAACCCGGGAATTCGCCTGGAACGAGCGCTGGGAGGTGATCATATTGACGAATTCTGCGGCAAGATCCACATTACTTAATTCAAGCGAATTTGAGAGCACTCTTCCCATGCCGCCGGTCGACGCTGCGCCTATAATGGGCTGGCCTGAATCATGAGACTCCCCATAGAGGTTCCTGCCGAGTTTGACCAGACCTTCAGGTGCCACAAACTTTGCCAGGGCTACCTGGCCTATAGCCCGAGACTGGCCGTTGGTGAATATCCCGGTCATAATCCCGGAGGCATCAATTACAACGTTTTTCAACGAGCCTGAAGCATATCCGTCCTGGCTCAGTTTCGTTACGGCAAAATCCGATGCAAACTGAGTTGTGCCATCCAGTCCGGTGCCGGCCGGCGTCTCACCGGTTCCTGTGCCAAAGTTGAATGTCACGTCCTGCGGACTGGTCACGGCTGTTCCAAAATCGAAACTTATTGCGGTACCGCTGCTGTCGTCAGTCAGCGAACCGTCTGTGCCAAAGGTGAGCGCCTGAGTACCCGCGTCGACCAGGAGCGTAGGGTCAGTAGGGTCCACATTCACATAGTGGACGTCCCAGGCATTATCCGCTGTTTTGACAAAATAAGCGGTTACGTCATGGGCTCCGCCCTGCGAGTCATAGACCGTGACCGTAGTCGATTTGTTGAAGTTGGCAGGGTCATTATCAATGCCGTCGCCGTTGCCATCAAGGGTAAAGGCTGCAGCTGGAACCGTCTCGGTCGCATCGAGGTTTACCGAAATGGCCACGTTCGCCGTAATTTGGGGGGAACTCTGCACAGCGCCGATTGTCAGATTGCCGAGCGCGCCTGTAATGGTTCCTGAGGCATCTGCCCTATAGCCCTGAAGTATCAGGCCATCGGGGTTGATGATATTGCCGCTGCTGTCAAGGGAGAACTGGCCCGCCCGTGTATAAGCGATTACGCCGTTATCGTTGACCATAAAGAATCCGTTGCCGTCAATAGCCAAATCCAGACCATTCGACGTGGTTTCAAATGAGCCCTGGGTCATGATGGGATCGATGCTGCCGACCATGACCCCGCGACCTATCTGCGATGAGCCTGATATGCCGCCAAGCGTCTGGCTCAGAACGTCACCAAAAGAGACCCTGCTTGACTTGAAACCGATCGTATTCATGTTTGCGATATTGTCCGAAATTACAGAGAGCGAAGTCCCGTTGGCACTCAAACCACTAACTCCGGTGAAAAGCGATGATAACATGGTAAAACCTCCTTAGATTGTTGTCTCGAATATTTGACTGATCTGGCCGATCGGATATTTCTGGCCGCCCTCCAGGACGAGGGTGGCAACGTTCTGGTCAAACTCCACGCCAATGACCCTGCCTGTCACGCCATCCTGGGCAACCACTGTCCTGCCGATGAAACCGACGGTCATGCCATTGTTCATGGACCCCTGGAAGGAGAGCATCTGTTCAAGCCCGTTGCTGATATTGAAAAGCTGTTCAAGTGAGCTGAACTGGGCCAGCTGGGCAGTGAACTCTGTGCTGTCCATCGGTTTGAGCGGGTCCTGATATTTAAGCTGGTTTGTAAAGAGCCTTAAGAATTCCTCCTTGCCCAATGTCTTGCCTGCTGCTGATGCAATATCCATATCTGTCTCCTTTCAGACGAAAATGCTTACCACGCCCCGATCGATAACCTGTCGGGGGATGCTGATATATTCATGGTTCATGGCAGGTTCTCCCTGAATCTCATGTCCCTGACTTTGGCGCTGGCTCCAGGAAAAATTATTCCTGTCATCCTTGAGCGAAACGGAAAACCCTCCGATGGCAATACCTTCCTGTGCGAGGGCATTCACAATATCCGCCATATGCTTTTCTATCAACTCCTTGCCCGCAACGCTCGATGCCTGTATCTGGGCGTTCACAACGCCCTTGTCGAGCAGTAGACCGATATCGAGTTTGCCCAATCCCTCAGGCTGGAGTGATATCTGGAGCGATGTACCATCCAGCCGGGTGATAACAAGGCGATTTCCCTCAATATGCATGCCTTCTGAAAGATGGCGGACATTGGCAACAGCAGCAGGACTGCCTGCCGCCTCTGCATGAAATCGTATCATCCCTTCGGGCCCGGCGCTGTTTACCTGCAGGGTTTCCGGCAATATATTTATCTCTGCGTTCCGGTCTGCCAGCGGCAGGTCGTCCGTCACATTATTACTGCTGCCTTCTGCGAGTATGATTTCCCGCATTACCTGGGGCTGCTGCGCTTCAATAGCAGGGGCCTTCTTCACCGCATCAGCAGGCGGTTGGACAATCTGCGCACCTTCCTTGCTGTCAGGCCTTGCCGCCGATGTCAGGTTAATGCCTTCCTCGGCTGCATCAGCAGAAGCAGAGAGGGCTTCAGGGAGGGCTGTTTGCACCTGTCTGGCCGAGCCTTCGGGGAGAGCCCCTTCTTTCGGAGCGGAGCTGACCAGCGCGTCTTCTATCATTGCAGCAAAGGCTGATTGGACAGTCTGGAGTGCGGTCAGAGACAACAGCGGCGCCATCTCCCGGGCAGCGTCATCGGCAAAAAGTGCTGCGGCTGTATTCGCCTCAGCCTGAACTGCCTGACCGGCAAAGGGAATTGCATCTGCCGGTGCCTCTGCACCATCCGGCAGACCCATTATCGCCTTGGCAGAGGCAGACTGGACCGTCTGAAGGGCAGTCAGAAGCGACATTGATGCCTCACCCTGCGCAGCGCCGGCTGCCGGAAGGGCTGTGGCCAAGTTCTCCTTAGCCTGCATTGTCTGGTCAGTAACTGCGAGTTCAGCCTGAACAGGCAATGTCAAGATCGCCTGCATCAGTTGGGCGAGGAGGATATCAAAAGCACCACCCAGCTCAGGCGAAGAAGTCCGGGCAGCTGAGGCCTTAGGATCTGGTGCTTCCGCGACGGCTGGATCAATGGTCATGAAGATGTTCATGACAACCTATATGGCAAGCTGCGTGCCAGCTGCCGGAAGGGTCTATGACTTTTCTATCTATTTGATTTTAATGAATAAGGCAGAGGGACCCTTATGGGCAACACCAGGACTACCGAGAAAAGATTTCATTTGGTAGGAAATTTTTTCGCCATACTCATCATGCCTTCGGTCAGAGAAGCCGCCTTCTTTGAATCCATTGAAGCCATTACCAATCCTGCCTTTTTGCTCTTCATCCTTATCAGGATATTGACAGCGGTCTTTTCTTCAAGGGCGGACAGACGGACAGCAGCCTCCTCATTCGGCATTGCCTCATATGCCTTTATCAGATGCTCATACCTCTCGCCTTTGGCTGTGTCCATGGATTTAAGCACCTCTTCCATGCGCGCAAGAAGTCTGGTATAGGTATCAATCTTTTCGTCGAGCTCCTTCTTCAGAACCTTGAGCCGGGCTTCTTCTTTCTTTAGCGCCTCTTCTTTTTCGGCAAGCCCGGTCTTCTTCTTTTCTTCTGTTTTAATCTCCGTCTTAACCTCAGCCCTGGTAGCTGCCTTCTTCTCCTCCTGCTTTACAGGGGCATTGGCAGCAATGAGCCATGAGCTCTGCGCTATAAGCAAAAACCCTGTAACAACAAAAAAGAAGACAAGACTTGAGGTGCTCCAGCCCTTCGGTTCTACACCTGTTCCGGCATTGCGATGCTGATCGCTGACGGCTGATTGCTGACCGTTCTTTCTTCTCATCTTTCCCTCTGCCTCTTTGCGAGATGCAGAAAATCCTGCTCTTTCTGGTCAGCCCGGTCTTTTTCTGCAGAATCTTCTTTTACAATGCGGTCCTTCAGTATCTCAAAAAGCTTCTTTTCCTTATATGCCTCTATCAGCGCTTCCTGACGCCCGCTCAGCTCAGACAGCCTCCGGATGATCTCTTTCTTCTGCGCGTTCATATCCTCATCGAGCTTTGCGAAATAGTTATAAAAAAGCTCGAGTCTGTGTACATCCAGATCGCTGCTTTTCTGCTTTTCTTCAAATTCTGCAGCGGTCTCCGAGAATCTCTTTTCCAGAGAGGCGAGCTCAGCCTCAAGCTCCCTGATCTGGCCGCGGAGCTGCCTGACCTCATTTTCAATCTCCTCTTTTTTGCGGTCTTTGATGCCGAGAACCCGCGATACGGTCCTGATCTTACTCATGCGCCATCTCTTCAAAAAGCATATAAAGCCCCTGCAGGCTGTCGCCCATGTCCCGCCTGTCATCCATACCCTGCCTGAGATACCCCCTGAGCCTGTCGATCATTTTGATGGCATAATCCACCCTGGGATTAGAGCCGTCCTTGTAGGCACCAAGGTTTATCATATCCTCCATCTTCTTATACGTTGCCAGTGTTTCGACAAAGCGTGCGGCAAAGTCACGATGCCCCTTGTCAACAATATCGGGCATAACCCTGCTGATCGACTTAAGGACATCGATCGAGGGGTAATGGCCCTCCATGGCCAGCTCCCTCGAAAGCACAATATGACCGTCAAGGATCGCTCTCGTCGCATCAGCAATCGGCTCCTGCAGGTCATCGCCTTCAACAAGCACCGTATAGAGGCCGGTAATGCTTCCCCTGCCTTCAGCCGTGCCGACACGTTCGAGCAGCTTCGGCAGCATAGTGAAGACCGATGGTGTATATCCTTTTGAGGCAGGTGGTTCGCCTATGGCAAGACCTATCTCTCTCTGCGCCATGGCCACCCGTGTGAGAGAGTCCATCAGGAGAAGGACATTCTGTCCCCTCTCCCGGTAGTATTCAGCTATTGCCGTAGCCGTAAAGGCCCCGCGCACTTTTGCAAGAGGCGGCTGCTCGGCCGTGGAGATAACCACCACCGATTTTTTCAGTCCTTCGCCAAGGTCGCGTTCTATAAACTCGCGGACTTCCCTGCCACGCTCACCGATCAGGGCAATGATATTCACTTCAGCCTCAGTGTATTTCGCTATCATGCCGAGGAGCACGCTCTTACCCACGCCGCTGCCGGCCATGATACCCATTCTCTGTCCGCTGCCGCAGGTGAGCAGTCCGTTGATCGCCCGGATGCCAAGGTCCATGGGCTTCGTAATTCTCTGCCTGGTAAGGGGATTGGGAGAATGGGCAAAGAGCGGATAGTCTTCACCAATAATCGGCCCCTTGTTGTCAATCGGATTTCCCCTGTCATCGATAATCCTGCCAATAAGGCCGGGGCCTACTTTTACGGAAACTTTTTTTCCGACCGGCAGCACTCTGCTGCCGGGCTTGATACCGGCAAGCTCTCCGACGGCCATAAGCAACACCTTGCCATCCCTGAACCCGACAACCTCGGCATCAATTACCGGCCCGTGTTCCGTGTAAATCTTGCATGCCTCGCCAATGCTCACCCTGAGGCCGCTGGCCTTTATGATTATGCCGGTAATCTCGTCAATCTTGCCGTAAAGCCTCAGGGGTTCAGCGTCGCTGAGTGACTTCTTGTACGCGGAAAGATCAATGATTGCCACGGCTGCCTCCCATGTCTTCCATGATGTTGGTGACCTGGGAGTCTATATCAGTCACAATCTCCTCGCTGGCGCCGATTACGATCTGCCCGTTTGGTGCAAATGAGGGGTCAAGGTCAAAAATAATGTCAGGGTGAATCTCAAGGAGCTGAGGCTTCAGCCGCTTGAAAAGTTCATGTACTGCAGGGTTCATCTTTATGGTGATCGGACCCGCCCTTTCGAGTTTTCGCATTGCTTCCTTGACAATAGCAACCATCACCTCAGGCTTAATGCTCAGTTCTTCAAGGATGACCTTTTTTGCAATCTCTGAAGAGAGTTCCAGCAGCTGCGGCTCTATCTCTTCGATAATCCTGGTCCTGTATTCCTCAATCTCCCTGATCATGCGCTCGATCCTGGAGAGGAGCACTTCAGCCTTCTGGGCGCCCATCTCCAGCCCTGCCTTCTCTCCTGCAGCATACCCTTTTTCATAGGCATCGCGTTCTATCTCGTCTATGGACTGCCTTGAGGAGGTGATGCCCTTTTCGATCTTTTGAGTTTTTCTCTCAAGTGAGGGCATGCCGAACAGGACAGACTCCCTGTCCTTGTAGATCTTTGCGTTAGACAAGCTCCTCTCCTCCTCTCCCGCCGAGCATCAGCTTGCCCTCTTCCTCGAGCTTTCTGGCCACCTTTACGATATTCTGCTGGGCCTTTTCAACATCCGAGACCTTTACCGGCCCTTTCACTTCCATATCTTCCTTAAGGATCTGGGCCGCTCTCTGGGACATATTCTTGAAGACCTTATCCCTGAGCACCTCTGATGCTGTTTTAAGCGCAAGGGAAAGATCCTCTGTGCTGATCTCCTTGAGAATCATCTGCATACCTCTGTCATCAACACTGATCAGGTCGTCAAAGACGAACATCAGCTGCCTGATCGAATCAGCTACCGTTGCATTGGACCCTTCGATCTTCTCAAGAATCATGCTCTCTGTTGACCGGTCGCACTGGTTCAGTATCTCGGCAGCGGTCTTGATGCCGCCGAGCTTTCTGCCGGTGCCCTTGCTCACATCAAGATGGCCTTTCAGCACCTCTTCCAGTTCTTCTATGGCATCTGCAGGTATCCTCTCTGTTGTCGCAATGCGCATGGCCACATCAGCCTTGAGTGCATCCGGCAGGCCGCTGAGCACCTCTGATGCCTGCGTCGGCTCCAAAAGGCAGAGGATAAGGGCGATCGTCTGCGGATGTTCTGTCATAAGGAAATTGGAAAGGGTCTTGGAATCGATCCAGCGGAGGGAGTCTATGGTGCTCTGCTTTGAGGCCATCTCGATGATCTTGTTGGCACTTTCCTCGCCTAATCCCTTTGAGAGGATCTTCTTTACATATTCATCGCCTCCGACCCTGAGATCGCCCTTGGAGATCTTTTCTGCAACTTCGCCAAAGACATGGTCAATATCGGTTTTGCTGAGGGTCTTTAGGCGGCTCATGTACGTGCTGAGCTTGCCCACATCCTTGATGTCAAGGTTCTTCAGGATCTCGGCAGCAGCCTCCTCGCCTACAGAACTGAGGAAGATGGCAGCCTTTTCATGTCCGCTGAAGGCCATTTACCGCTCCTCAATCCAGGTCTTGATCAGACTTGCGGCCTGATCAGGGTTCTTCTTTGCCCAGTCAGCAACATCTGCCTGCATGGGGATCGCTTTTGGCTCCATTGCCTTCTCGATCTCGGCAACAGTCCTCGGCAGAGGCAGCTCTCCTGCCGTACGGGGCGCTGCAATCGTCGTCACCGTGCCCATGAGCGGCTTAACCACAAAGAGGAAGAAGAGGAGCAAGGCCAGGATCGGCACAACATACCGTGCTGCCGTCAGGATATACGGCATGTATGATTTCGAGACCGGTCCAAGGTCTTCCTGGGGGATACTTTCAAACGGCATGTTTGCAATCCTCACCTCATCGCCTCTTGCTGCATTGAAGCCGATCGCCTTCTTAATGAGGTCCTCGTATTTTTTCAGGTCCTCTTCGGTACGGGGCGCATACTTCTTCTCCTTGGACCCCTCCTGTTCAGCATAGGTGCCGTCAACAATAACTGCAATACTGACCTTTTTCACCTCTCCGGAGGCGTTAATCGTATGGCTCGTCACCTTGCTTATTTCATAATTGGTTGTCTCGTTCTGCTTCTGCGAGCCTGCCTGGCCCCCGCCGGTCTGCGCCGCGGACCTGCCCGGCAGATTTGATGCCACACCCGGGACTCCGCCCGAGCCGCCAGACGTTGATTTCTCAACGCTCTTCTGTTCACTTCTTATTACCTGTCCGTCAGGATCAAACTTTTCTTCTGTCTTTTCAACCTTGGTAAAATCAATGGCAGCAGCAACCTTTGCCCTGATCTTGCTTTTGCCCACGACCGGCTCCAAAATGGCAAGCGCACGTGATTCAAGGTCCTTCTCATAGTTATGCTGATATTCGAGCTGGCTGTTGCTGAGGCCGGCATCATTATTGTCTGACGGTCGTGTCAGCATATCGCCACGACTGTCAACGACCGTAACATCCCTGGGGTTGAGGTTCTCGATGCTGCTTGAGACAAGATGGACTATCCCCTGGATCTGACCCTGGGTAAGGTTCCTGCCTGCCCTGAGCTTCACAAGCACCGAGGCACTGGGGTTGTTTCCCTCCTGAACGAAAAGAGATTTTTCAGGTATTGCAAGATGGATTCTGCACTGCTCCACCTCTGCAAGCGCCATAACCGTCCGGGAGAGTTCACCCTGGAGCGCCCTGCGGTAATTGAGCTTCTGCACAAAGTCCGTTGATCCGAAATCAGCCTTGTCAAAGAGCTCGAATCCGATGCCTCCGCCATGCGGCAGGCCCTGCGCTGCAAGCTGGAGTCTCAGGTCATAGACCTTGTCAGCAGGGACCATGATGCTTCCTGCCTCAAGCTTATACGGCACCTTCAGTTCCTTCAGTTTTTGCACTATGCCGCCTGCATCGCTTTCAGCAAGGCTGGCAAACAGTACCTGATAGTCGGCCTGCTGTATCCATGACACGAAAAATACTACACCGGCCACTGCCATGCCGACCGCAAGGACAAGGATAATCAGGTTTTTGGGCGGAAGGTTCTTTATGGTCTCTGCGAGGTTAGCCATATCAAATCTGCATTCTCATGATCTCTTCATAGGCAGTCAGCAGTTTATTGCGCACCTCAACCATCACCTGAAAAGACATGTCTGCCTTTTCCATCGCAATAATTGCCTGAGTCACATCACCGCCGGATGCGAGTTCCTTGATGCCTTTTTCCGCCTCCCCCTGCATCTCTGTTACCTTGCCTATAGCATCCTTGAGGACTGCATCAAAGCCGCCCTCCTGAGCTTTCTGCCCGGCCCTGACCTGAAGGGCATTCTGACCTGTGCCGGCACCGGCTATCTTCATATCGCTCATCAGTCATTACCTCCCGATCTCAAGGGACTTCATGATCATGGTCTTTGACATATTAAAGACAGCAACATTCGCCTCGTAAGCGCGCGACGCCATCATCATATTCGCCATCTCCTCAATCACGCTCACATTCGGCAGCGCTACATTGCCGTCTTTGTCAGCATCAGGGTGGCCGGGATCATAGACCATCTGAGGAGGGGTCTGGTCTTCTATCACATCAGCGACCTTCACGCCCTCAAGCCCTTCACCGGATGCGGTTTCGATGGGCTGGGTTGAAAAGACCGTGTCCTTCCGCCGGTATGGCCCGCCGTTTTCTGTGCGGGTCGTATGGGCATTCGCCATATTCGAGGCAATCAGATTCATCCTCGTCCTCTGTGCCTGAAGCCCTGATGCACTCACCTTGAATATTCCAAAGGGGTCCATACTACCTCCTGTTTGCTGCGCTCTTGATCATAAGCATTTTTTTTGAAAGAAGCCTTGCTGCTGTCTCATAGAGCAGCCCGTTCTCAGTCATCTTCGCCACTTCCATATCCAGTTCGACATTGTTGTCATCTCCCCAGGACAGGTTCTCAACAACCCTAAGGTCCGTTGGCTGACCGGAGCTGTTTGCGGAAAGATGGCCCGGATGCGTTGTCTTCATCCCTGAGCTTTCGCTCTCGAGAAGGCTTCTGAAATCAACATCCTTTGCCCGGTATTTAGGTGTGTCCACATTCGCCACATTGGAGGAGAGCATCCTGTGCCTGACCTGTGTCGCCTGAATCAATTTCTCAAGTATGCTGAAGCCGCTGTCCATCTCTTGCCCTCCTTCCTGCTGCGTCATTAATTTGTCAGACGCGTTTGATACTCTCTCTATAGATACAATTACCGTGCCAATCCTGAAAGACTGTAATGAGTAATAGGTAATGAGTAATGCGTTTATTCTAAAAGGATTTTCTTGCAGATCACTTATCTCTGGTCACCTATTACTGTTTTTTCAGGTAGGCAAATTTTTCCCGTATTCATTCAGTTTATTTCTGATGGTCCGGACGCTCACGCCTAATGCCCTGGCAGCCCGCGTCTTATTCCCGTCCATCTCCTTCAGAGTCTTCAGGATCAGCTCCTTTTCCATATCCCTGATATTACCCTGAACCTGCGGAGGCTGCGCCGGATGATCTCCGATCAGCAGGAGATCCTGCTGGTCAATCACCTCTCCCTTGCAGAGAAGTACCGCCCTTTGCAGCGTGTTTTCCAGTTCCCTGATATTCCCTCTCCACTGACGGGTCAGAAGCAGGTCCATCGCCTCTTTTGTTATGCCTTTAGGCTGCTTCTCCTTCAGGCCGGAGAATTTCCTGAGGAAATGCTCTGCAAGGATCGGTATGTCCTCCTGCCGTTCCCTCAGGGGAGGGACATCGATCGGGAAGACGCTGAGACGGTAATAAAGGTCCTCGCGGAATTTCCCTTGCATGGCCTCGTTATAAAGGTCCCGGTTCGTTGTCGCAATAATGCGCACATCAATGGGCACCGGCTGCCTTCCGCCAATGCGGTCCACCTCTTTTTCCTGGAGGACTCTCAGGAGTTTTGCCTGAAGGGTTATGGACATTTCGCCGATCTCGTCCAAAAGCAGGGTGCCGCCATGGGCAAGCTCGAACTTGCCGACCTTCTTTTCCATGGCTCCGGTAAAAGAACCCTTCTCAAAACCGAAGAGTTCCGACTCCATGAGATTATCAGGGATAGCAGCACAGTTTACGGCAACAAACGGTTTATCCTTCCTGAGGCTCGTGTTGAAGATATGACGCGCAAGCAGTTCCTTGCCGGTTCCGCTCTCTCCGCAGATAAGCACTGTTGTATCACTGGGAGCAACCGCATCAGCTATCTGAAGGAGCTTTTTCATCCTGGGGCATGCAGAGATGATCTCCATGCTGCCGGACATACGCTCCATGATTGCACCTATCTTCCGGCTGAGGGTATCAAAAGAGAAGGGCTTAAGCAGGTAGTCAGTGGCACCTTCCTTCATGGTCTCAACGGCATTTTCAATTGTTCCGTGGCCGGTGATGACAAGCACCGGCAGGTTTGCACCCCGAAGCCTCGCCTCTTTCAGGAATGCGAGTCCATCCATCTTCGGCATCTTCATGTCTGTGATCACCAGGGCAAAGGAGCTGCTGTTAAGCTTTGCGAGGGCCTCCTGTCCGTTTTCGGCAAGCACTGCCCTGTGACCAAGCCTCTGGATCGCTTCATTAAGCGCAGCCCGCATCTGGGGATCGTCGTCAACAACAAGGATCGGTTTCACAGAAATATGCCCTCTTTCATCATGATATCACCCTGCGCTGCGCCCGCATTCTCGGGAAAAGAGAGGCGGAACGCTGCGCCATGCCCGGGACTGCTCTTCACCCTGATCGTTCCTCCATGGGCCTGCACGATCTTCGCAGAGATGGCCAGGCCGAGCCCTGTGCCTTTTTCTTTTGTACTGAAGAAGGGGTCAAAGATCTTCTCGATGTTTTCCGGTTCGATGCCAGGACCCTCGTCGCTGATCTCTATCAGCGCAGACTGCTCCCCGTTCCTGCAGTCGGCTTTTATCATCCGGCCTTCCGACGATACCTGTATGGCGTTCAGCAGGATGTTCAGAAAGACCTGCTTAAGCAGGTCAGCGTCGCCGCGGACACTGACGCCCGGCTCGATCTCCCTCAGAAACTTCAAACCCCTCGACTCGATCATAGGCAAGAGCATGAAGACCGTCTCATCGAGAAGTCTGCATATGTCAACCTTTCTCAGGACAGGCTTCTGGGGCTTTGCGAAATAAAGCATGTTCGTCAGAATATTGTTCAGGCTGCTGATGCCGGTAGATATGCCCTTTGCCATGTCCATATGCTGCGTTCCTTCAAGGTCCCTGGCGAGCATGCTGGCATAAAGCTCAATACTGCAGAGAGGACTTCTGATCTCATGCACGATCTTTGCCGCCATCTCGCCCATGGCTATAAGACGGTAATTCCGCTCGTTCTGGGCCTCAAGCTCTTTTATCCTGGTAATATCTTTGAAGAGAATAACATGACCGCGCAGGAGGCCCTGTCTGTCCAACACCTCTGAATGAGAAACAATCACGCTATGCTTCCTGGAGCCGACAGTCAGGACCCCTTCGTCATTGTCGCGCTCCAGAGAAAAAGGCAGCCCTTCAAACGGCCTGCCGATAACAGCTTCAGCATTCTGCATAAGAAGATCTTCTGAAGCCCTGTTCATCATGCTGACATTCTTGTCCGTGTCAAGGACAATGATCGCATCTTTGAGATTTTCAAGGATGCCCTTCAGATAGTCCTTCGCTTCCTCCGTACTGCTGAGCGCATCCTTGAGCTGCCTGTTTTTTTCCTCTACCTCAAGCGTCAGATATTTCACCTGCTCCTGGAGTCTGCCATAATAGGCCTCCAGGCTTTTTGATGCCTCAGTGAAATTAAGAAAGGCCTCTTTGAGCTTGCCGATGTCGCTCATCAGAAGTCGTTGACCCCTTTCTTTATGAGGGTAAGCTCCGTAAGCCGCGCCTCTGCCAGCCGCGCAAGCATCGGGTCCTGGCCACTCAGCTTCCTGAGGGCCTCCTCAGCCTCAGGTCCTTCGCTCAGAGAGCCTATCCTGTAGAGCGCCCAGTCATGATTTGGCTCCCTGCCTGTCACAAGCCGGTAGTATGCCAGGGCCTCCTTTGGCCTGCCGAGGTTATACATAATATCACCGAGCCGTGCATACATCTGTGCATCTCCTCCTGACTCCCTGACAGCCTTTTCATACCGTGCAACCGCCCGGGGATAGTCACCTGTTTCTGCCACAATATCGCCGAGCACCTGTATGTCAGAAGGCTGCATATGTTTCAGCCGAAGCAGTTTTTCCGATGCGGTCTTATAATCCTTCTTCAGGAAGGCAAGCCTTGCCTCAAGCCGGATCATCTCCTCTTCAACGCCCTTCATACCCTTCATTTTCCTGAGGTATTCGTCCGCTGTTTTCAATTCACCCCTGCCAAAGTGATATTCGGCCAGTGCAGCGGTAACCTTCGTCTTTGCGGACTCTGTGCCGTGCTTTACGAGATACTGCATAAGGTCAAGATAGGGCTTTCCTGCGCCTTTGAGGTCATTGGCCACGTCAAGGAGAAATTTCTCTCTTGAAGCGTCAAGAAGGAGCGGGCCGCCAGTCTTCCAGAGCTTCAAAAAGAGGTCCTTGTCTTTTGTCCGCACCTCGCGCAGGAGCTTCTCGAAATCTTCGAGCGCCTCGTTCCTGACCGACGACCTGAAGGCAAGTTCACTGAAAGACTGACCTGCCTTCTCATAGTTTTCCTCCTGCATCAGAACGCGGCCAAGCTTGAGCAGGGCCTCTTCATAGACCTTGCCGTAGGGATATTTTGTCCGTATCTCTTCGAGTCTCACCTTTGCCTCTGCCGTCTTTCCTGCCTTAAAATCGATGTCCGCAAGCATAAGCAGGGACCGGCGGACAGACTCTCTGTCCTGGGTGGCAGCAACAGCAGAAAATAACTTCATTGCATCGTCACTTTTTCCCTGCTGAAGCGCCAGCATGCCGAGACTGAGATCAGCCCTGGGCTTAAAAAGCGGACTCTTTACCTGAGAGAGATATTTCTGGGCATCGGCCACCCTGCCTAACAGGCGGCAATTCTCTCCGAGATAGAAAAGAGACTCCTCTGAAGCCTTCACAAGGGCATCTCCTGAGACAAGGACTGCAGCATAAACCTTATCGGCCTCGCCGGTCATACCAAGGCGATGAAGGGTATTTGCCTTTGCGAGGAGCACGTCAGGGGCATTACCCGCTTTTTCATAATAAGCAAGTGCCTCTTTCAGAGAGCCTGTCTCTGCCAGACTCTTTGCCAGACCATGGTATGCCCTGTCCAGGATCAGAGAAGCAGGATAATTTTTTATAAAAAGGTTGAAGCTTGAACGGGCCTCATAAAAATAACGCATTCTGACATAGGTTTCGGCCCTCTCAATAAGTGCAGCTTCCTTCATCTCACCCTTGGCAGCATACTGATACGCCTTGCCGAAATGCTCCACAGCTTCGAGCGGTTTCTGCTGAGCATTTTTTGCCCTGCCAAGGACAAAATAATACTGCGCTATCGTTGAACTGTCGTGCTTGAATTCGGAAAGAACTCTGAGTGCATCTGCAGGTTTATTTTCCTTCAGACTTTCAAGCGCCTTTTTAAGCGGCAACGAAGTTACCTGCTCTTCGCCGGGATCAAGGGCATATGCTGTCAGGGGCGACAGCAGCGCCAAAAGAACCATGATAAGACGCACCACGTTCATGACCGTTAAATTTGCAACAAGCATGCCATTATAACGTATTGATTTTATTGCAGTCTGCTCCGGGAAACCTGTCAATTTACTGACGTAAAACGTTTTCAGGTGATTACCTTTGATGGACTTGTAATAACTCGAAATGCGGATAAAAAAGCGTGTCTGAAAAACACCGAAGGAAAGACATGCAGGAATTAAGGGATGAGGCGTTCTTAATTGCAGGTGTATTTATGTGGCAGTGACGAGTTTTAAAGCGCAACCCAGCATGCGGGTTTTTACGAAGCCGTGACCTTTTCAGGCGCGGGCAGCTCGATCCCTTTTTTCTTGAGCTTTTCGAGCAGTGTTGTGCGGTTCAGGCCCAATAGTTCGGCGGCCTTTTTCTTGACACCGCCGGAGCGCTCAAGGGCCTGGAGTATGAGACCTTTTTCCAGCTCATTCAGGACTGCGTTTAAGTCGAGCCCTTCAGGCGGCAGGGTCGTGCCTGCTGCTGCCGTCTGCAGGACAACCCGAGGCCCTGCAGCAGGGGAGGACTCCTCAGCAGCCTGCTCGCAGCGATCCGTATGGAACCGCTCGGGAAGGTCATCTATCGTAACCGTACCCGTATCATTCAGAATCACAATCCGCTCTGTGAGGTTCTCAAGCTCCCGCACATTACCGGGCCAGCGGTAAGACAGAAAACAGTCCATTATGACAGGAGGCACCTTGATCAGCTCCTTCTTTTTCTTCTTGCAGAATGCCTGCATGAAATGATCAATAAGAAGAGGGATATCTTCTTTTCTTTTTCTGAGCGGCGGCAGATGGACAGGGATAACGTTCAGCCTGTAGAAAAGGTCCTCCCTGAAGGTGCCGTCCTGGGTGGCCTTCTCAAGGTCTTTGTTCGTTGCAGCAAGGATTCTCACATCCACCTTCACGGTCTTGGTGCCGCCAACCCGCTCGAACTCCCTCTCCTGCAGCACCCTGAGCAGTTTCACCTGGAGTGACGGGTGGAGCTCGCCGATCTCGTCAAGAAAAATGGTGCCGCCGTTTGCCAGTTCGAACCTGCCGATCCGTGTATTGACTGCTCCGGTGAAGGCGCCCTTCTCATGGCCAAAAAGCTCGGACTCAAGCAGGTCTTTCGGAATGGCAGCGCAGTTCAGAGGGATAAAAGGATTCTGCGAGCGCGAGCTGTTGAAATGGACCGTCTTTGCAACGACTTCTTTGCCGGTACCGCTCTCCCCGGTAATGAGCACCGTACTTTCGGTGTCAGCGATCTTCTCGATCATGTCATAGACCTTCTGCATCCGCGGAGAAGCGCCGATGAGACCATGGAAGTTGTATTTCTGCCTGAGCTGCTTTTTGAGCATCACGTTTTCCTGCTTCAGCTTTGAGATATTGAGCGCCCTGTTTACCGTGATGAGCAGTTCCTCAAGGATGAACGGCTTTGTGACGTAATCAAATGAGCCGAGGCGCATTGCCTCTACCGCAGTCCTGACTTCAGCAAACGCGGTGATTACTATGGAAGGGGTTGTTATGTTGAGTTCAGCAAGCCTGCCGAGCAGTTCAAGCCCGCCCATGCCGGGCATCACAAGGTCTACGAAAAAGACATCATAGGTATTCTGGGTGAGGAGCTGAAGGCCTTTTTCACCGTCCTCAGCCACGGTGACGTCGAACCCTTTGTCAACAAAAAAGGTCTCTATTACATCCCTTACAATAGCGTCATCATCAATCACCAGCATGCGCTGCATGAGGAGATGATACGCGAAAATGTTTTAAGTGTCAATACTTTGACTCTCTTTTATTTCTCTTTATTCGCAAGAGATGAGTTATAGAACTGGCTATAGCGACTACTCTTTCCCGCGACAGGATTCAGCTTTTTCTCTGAATTCAAGGCTAACGCTATAGCACGTTTTTTTAGTCAACCTTATCATCTCACCATAATGCGAAGGGGATACTTTGGGGACGTTGATTCTAATAGTGTCATTCATGATCACTTCGCTTTTCCGCCCTATCGATAGTCCTTGATATGCTCGAACTATTTACACCCACATGCCGGGCTATCTCTGCAGACGTCAGTCCAAGCTCATCTCTGCCTCTCAGAGCAATCTGTGCCCGTGCCCCGCTCACCTTGCGCCGCTTGCTCCCACCCCTGAGCTCCACTGGACTTATTCCACGCTGTTGACATTCCTCTTCAATTATCATCTCGATCGTCAGACCGCTACGCCTATTCCTGTGTTGCCGCAACTGCCGGTCTTCAGCATCGTTAAGCACCTTGTTCACAAAATCACCGCCGCCTAAAATGCGCTCATCAAAGGCCTCTTTCTGCCCCCTTCTCCTCATGGACAATACCTGGGACCATCCCCCCTGACTCCTGATCAGCCCTCCTCCTCTTAGCTCCTTTACGTGGTCTTCTCCAATTTCTTCGTTCATATAC